>SMXG01000119.1 GCA_004356775.1 Betaproteobacteria bacterium
TAATATGGATACACTATGACAGCCATTGCAGTACTGCATAAAGACGAGATACTAAAGCGAGTCGCTAAAGGCGATAAGATTTCAGACATAGGTAAATCCTATGGTGTTACTCAGCAGGCAATAAGCAAGCAGCTATTAACCGATCCTGAATGGATAGACGCACGTATGAGCGGGACTTTAGCAAGGATAGAACATTGGGAAAAAGAAATAGAAGCGATTAATGAAGGAACCCCTCAGGTTGTACTCGGGCGCGCGCGCGAGATGCTGGCTCATGCCAGGTGGCGTGCAGAGCGTGAATTTCCCAACCAATGGGGCGGAGCGAAGATCAATATTAATGTTACTAATAAGGTAGAAATGTCGGAAGCACTGGCACCATAGCTGGTGAGTTACTAGACGAGATCCAACTCAGTAGCTAGTATTGATAGCCGTTAATAGGCTCTATAAGGGAAGTAAGAAAAACCCATACATAAGTCCTTCACCAGTTGCCCTCGCACGCGCGAGGCATATCTGTATTCTTTTATATGCCATGTATCAAATATAGCCCTGAAAGACTTATATAGCGTCATTCTTTATATCAGGTTATTTATCATAACTACAATTTCTATTTATCACAATTGATCTATCTGGCGTAGGGTAATAACATCCCTTATTGTTTGCTTAATGCTTTCAGAAACATGCCATATTTGAGTAAATGTGGTTACATGGAACAGAAAAGAATAAATTGGTATTCTATGAAATGTATTGAAAAGGTTATGGATACTGGCTTTCAGACTATATATCAATCCTAAGAAGCTCGGACTAACAATCCATATTTCTGGCCCCGCCTATGTTGGTATGAGGTAGCATGATGTAGTCTTTTTGCATCGCTTACGCAGGAAGAATTATTATGGTTCTGTTCTTTTTTTCTCTGGTTCTGGGGTTAGTTACCCTTGTCGGTGTTATTTTATTGGTCCGCCCACTGCGCTGTATTTTTATTTCCAGCCCCTTGTTGAAAATTTTTCGGAAAGCCCTGCCGCAGATTTCGCAAACCGAGCAAGAGGCTTTGGATGCAGGAACCGTATGGTGGGACGGAGAACTGTTTAGCGGAAAACCGGACTGGAACAAGTTACTAGCTTATCCCAAACCACAACTTAGCGCCGAGGAAAAAACCTTCCTCCTTGGCCCAGTGGAACAATTATGCGAGATGCTAGATGAATGGCAGATTACGCGCGAATTGCATGATCTGCCACCTAATATTTGGCAGTTCATCAAAGACAATGGCTTTTTCGGCATGATTATCCCCAAACAATATGGCGGTCATGGTTTCTCAGCCCTGGCACATTCTGAGGTGGTGATGAAAATCAGTTCACGTAGCGGCACAGCGGCAGTAACAGTAATGGTACCCAATTCACTAGGACCAGCAGAGCTGCTCTTACATTATGGTACGGAAGATCAGAAAAATCACTACCTTCCACGCTTAGCAAAAGGATTGGAAGTGCCGTGCTTCGCGCTCACTGGGCCCGATGCTGGATCAGACGCTGGAGCGATGCCCGATTTGGGTGTCATCTGCCACAGTAAATTTAATGGCAAGCAGGACGTTCTAGGTATTCGCGTTACTTGGGAAAAACGCTATATTACTTTGGGACCAGTAGCAACCTTGCTGGGCCTTGCGTTTAAACTCTATGACCCTGATGGACTACTTGGTGAGAAAAAAGACCTCGGTATTACGCTAGCGTTGATACCCACCAATACACCGGGCGTTTCTATCGGTCGCCGTCATTTCCCACTCGACGCTGCATTCCAGAACGGCCCTAATACTGGCAAGGACGTGTTCATCCCGATCGAATGGGTGATCGGCGGCCGTGAGGGTGTAGGTAACGGCTGGCGCATGCTAATGAATTGCCTGGCCGTAGGACGCTCAATTTCGCTACCCGCGACCAGTGTTGGCGCAGCCAAGCTTGCGGCGCGTACCAGCGGCGCCTATTGCATGGTGCGAGTGCAATTTAAGATCCCAATCGGATACTTTGAAGGCGTGGAAGAAGCATTAGCACGCATTGGCGCTAACACCTACATGATGGATGCGGCGCGGATAATGACAGCAGGCGCAGTAGATCTGGGCGAAAAGCCCTCGGTTATTTCTGCCATCGTCAAATACCATCTTACCGAACGAGCTCGCCAAGTGATCAATGACGCCATGGACGTACATGGTGGTAAGGGAATCTGCATGGGGCCAAGCAATTATCTGGGACGTGCCTATCAGCAAATCCCCGTTGGTATAACGGTGGAAGGCGCTAATATTCTCACTCGCAGTTTGATTATTTTCGGCCAGGGAGCAATACGTTGCCATCCCTATGTGCTCAAGGAAATTCATGCAGCTAATGACAGTGATGCCGTTCGCGCTTTGCAGGAATTCGATCGGGCATTGATAGGCCATATCGCTTTCAGTTTTAGCAATGGTGTGCGTTGCTTGCTATATGGACTAACAGGCGCATCACTGGCAAGTGCGCCCAGCAACACCAGTGTAGAGATAGCGGGTTATTATCGGAAGCTGACACGGCTCTCCACTGCTTTTGCACTGGTTGCTGATGTCTCTATGCTGGTACTTGGAGGCTCGCTCAAACGCAAGGAAAAACTTTCTGCCCGTCTGGGAGATATTTTCAGCATGCTTTATTTGTGCTCAGCCACACTGAAACGATTCGAGGACGATGGTCGCCCTGCGTCCGATTTACCATTCCTGCACTGGTCAATACAGGATGCATTTTATCGCATGCAACTGGCATTCATTGGCCTACTGGATAATTTCCCGGTCCGTATCGTGGCATGGAAGTTGAGATTGCTAGTGTTTCCCCTAGGCAAATCATTCTCTCCTCCGTCAGATGAATTAGGGCACGAAGTTGTCAAAGTAATGATGACGCCAGGAGAAGCACGTGATCGCTTAACTTCGGGTATTTACGTCCCGACATCTGCTAACGAACCACTTGGCATCCTGGAGCTGGCATTACAATGTGCAGTGGCATGCAAAGAAGCCAATGCCAAAATACGTACAGCAGTTAAAGCCGGCCAGGTTTCAGCGCAAGGTGATGAGAAAATTGCCGAGGCACTGGATCAGGGCGTCATCACTACTACTGAAGCGGAATCTTTAAAGAAAATGAAATCTCTTCGCCGCCGCGTGATCATGGTAGACGACTTCCTGCCAGATTTTGGCTAAAAGATAACGACCACTTTGACCCTGGCTACACATGTTTCATGAAGTTGTGGAGACACGATCATAACAATCGAACAAAACAACATGACCAGTATCATCCCGGCAGAAGTAGCCGGGACGCTGGATGGCTTGTTCAGCGAGCGGGTACGTCGTTCACCCCAGATGGTAGCTTATCGAAATTACGATCAGTTAACTGGAAGGTGGTACGACCATACCTGGGCACAAATCGATAGAGAGGTCGCACGCTGGCAGGTTGCTCTCTCTAAGGAAAGCCTAGTCCCTGGTGACCGAGTGGCCGTCATGTCAAGAAACTGCCCAGAATGGGTAATATTTGATCAAGCAGCGCTAGGACTTGGGCTCGTGGTTGTGCCCCTTTATGCAGAGGACCGAGCTGAGAATGCGGCCTATATTCTGCGCAACTCTGGCGCTAGATTATTGCTGCTTGAAGACCTGGCGCAGTGGAAAGCATTTTATGAGGTGCGCGATCAAATCAATGATCTGTTACGAATCGTAACGATCAATTCTTTTGAAAAAGATGCCGACAAAGTCAAAGATGGTGCTGTGATAGCGCTTTGTGACTGGCTGCCTGAAAAAGCTGGGGAAGTACGGCACGGTAACCATAGCCCATGTGATCTAGCCACCATCATATATACCTCTGGCACTTCCGGTCGCCCTAAGGGCGTGATGCTTAGCCATCATAACCTGCTTACCAACGCCGATAGTTGCTCACAAGTTGTACTGGTTCGGCAAGACGACTTGTTCCTCTCGTTCCTCCCGCTTTCGCATGTATTTGAGCGTACAGTGGGGTATTATCTTGCATTAATGAGCGGGGTCACTGTTGCTTATGCGCGCTCAATCCAGCATCTACAAGAAGATTTGCTAACTGTTCGCCCCTCACTTCTTATTTCGGTGCCACGAGTTTATGAACGGGTTCACGCGGCGATTCATGTCAAACTTGCGGAGAAATCTACCCTGAGCCGCCTAATATTCGATCTTGCGGTAGAAGTGGGCTATAGTCGCTTCGAGTTCCAACAGCGGAGAGGACCATGGAGAATCTCTCACCTGTTGTGGCCACTTCTGGATAAGCTTGTAGCAAAGGAGGTTATGAGCAAGCTAGGCGGGCGGTTGCGGCTTGCAATGTGCGGTGGCGCTGCATTGTCAAGTAACGTATCGCGGATGTTCATTGGCTTGGGACTGCCGATCCTGCAAGGGTACGGAATGACCGAATGCTGCGTAGCATGCTGCAATAGTATTGAGAATAATGTCCCCACCAGCGTAGGTCATGCCATTCCAGGCGTAAAAATAAGAATCGGTGAGAATAATGTGTTGCTGATTCACGGTCCCAGCGTAATGCTAGGTTACTGGAATAATCCAGAAGCCACCCAATCTGTATTAACTCAGGACGGTT
Organism: Betaproteobacteria bacterium; assembly: GCA_004356775.1. Classification (GTDB taxonomy): domain Bacteria; phylum Pseudomonadota; class Gammaproteobacteria; order Burkholderiales; family Nitrosomonadaceae; genus BJGV01. Next base: position 4,593 of record SMXG01000119.1, read on the forward strand.
GGCTTAACTCTGGCGATATGGCACGTATTGATGAGGGAGGAAGAGTAACCATTACCGGACGTATAAAAGAGATCATTGTCACGTCCAATGGTGAGAAAATTCCGCCAGTAGATATGGAGGCGGCGATTTTGCGCGATCCACTATTTGAGCAAGTGATGCTGGTTGGGGAAGGGCGCTCATATTTAAGTGTGCTGGTCGTTCTCAATCCCAGCAGTTGGGAAAGCGTATCCGCACAACATAATCTTGATCCAAGGCTGCACCACTTGGTACAAGACAACAAGGTCGAAAAAATCGTGCTAGATAGAATTGTTCATCAGATACGCGAGTTCCCTGGCTATGCCAAGATACATCGTGCTGCGCTGATACCAGAACCGTGGACGGTCGAGAATGGGATGCTAACGCCCACCCTGAAACTAAGACGAGCGCAAGTGATGGATCGTTACAAGGCAGAAGTGAGCAGACTCTACGAAGGACATTAATGAACTATGTCTAGCTGTGCTTAAAAACGTTCAACCACAAACAAATTGAGGTATGGCCAGAATGAGTAACAGCACGGAAATCCACACAACACTGCCAGAAGGCCGTGATCCGACACTACGCATAGTCCCCATGCCAACGGACACCAACCATGCTGGAGATGTGTTTGGTGGTTGGATAATGTCACAGGTAGACATTGCCGGTAGTCTCCTAGCGATCCGCCGTGCGTGCGGACGAGTGGCCACGGTGGCTGTAAATAATTTCGTGTTCAAGCAGCCAGTGTTTGTTGGTGATCTTGTTAGCTTCTATGCTGAAATTATCACGGTGGGGCATACCTCAATTACAGTGGATGTATCCGTGTATGCTCAGCGAGGCCCTCGCGAGGGGGGGAAAGAAATATGCATAAAAGTGACTGAGGCAGTGCTAACTTATGTAGCGACGGATGAAAAACGCAGGCCACGAATAGTGCCGCAGAAATGATGTAAGGGCTGGATCAAAAGGGAGAAAAGGTTGAGCAACAATAATTTCATCGTGCGCAAGGTTGCCGTACTAGGCGCGGGAGTAATGGGGGCACAAATCGCGGCACATCTGGTTAACGCCAACGTTGAAACGTTGCTGTTTGAACTTCCAGCGAAACAGGACGACCTCAACGCCAATGTGGCAAAAGCCATAGAAAATCTGAAAAAACAAGAACCCGCACCGTTCTCGATCGCAACTAAAGCAGCCAATATCCAGCTCGCTAATTACGACCAGCATCTTGAGTTGCTCAAAGATTGCGACATAGTGATTGAGGCAATCGCTGAGCGCATGGAATGGAAAACAGAGTTGTACAAAAAAGTTGCTCCGAATCTTGGTGCGCACACAATTTTTGCCAGCAATACTTCTGGGCTTTCCATTAACCAGTTAGCGCAAGCGTTTCCAAAAAATTTGCGCAACCGTTTTTGCGGTATCCATTTTTTCAATCCGCCTCGTTACATGCACTTAGTAGAGTTGATCGCCTGCGAAGATAGCGATGCTGCAATACTCGATGATCTGGAAAATTTTTTGGTCACTTACCTTGGGAAGGGAGTCATTCGAGCCAAGGACACGCCTAATTTCATTGCCAATCGAGTAGGCGTATTTTCCATGCTCGCGACCATGCACCATGCCAAGGAATCTGGACTAAGCTTCGACTTGGTAGATGCTTTGACTGGTCCCCTGATTGGCCGCCCCAAGAGCGCTACTTTCCGCACCGCCGATGTGGTGGGGTTAGATACATTAGCACATGTGATAAACACCATGCGTGACACGCTGCCCGACGACCCCTGGCATAGATATTTTGCCGTACCAGATTGGTTGCAATGCTTAATAAACAAGGGCTCTCTTGGACAAAAAACTAAATGTGGCATCTATCAGAAAGTGGGCAAGGATATTCATGTGCTTGATCTTGCCACACAGAAATATCGCCTTTCTACGGGTAACTGTGACGATGAAATCAAGGAACTACTCAAACGCAAAAATCCGGAAGAGAAACTTGCTACACTGCATGAAAATCATCATCCACAAGCGCAATTTCTTTGGGCAATATTTCGTGATGTATTCCATTATTGCGCTGTCCATCTTGCTACGATTGCAGATAATGCGCGTGATCTTGATCTCGCCATCCGTTGGGGTTTTGGTTGGAATCAGGGGCCATTCGAAATCTGGCAGGCATCGGGATGGAGTAAGATTGCCGTATGGATCAATGAGGATATCGCCGCAGGTAAGAGCCTGAGTACAACACCGCTACCTACTTGGGTGCTTGAAACGGAACGCAGTGGAGTACATACAAAGTTTGGCTCATATGCACCATCTACAAAAACCGAGCGTCCACGTTCAACGTTGCCCGTGTACCGGCGACAATTGTTTCCTGATCGGTTACTGGGCGAAGAAACACAATACGGCAAAACCATATTCGAAACTGATGCAGTGAGGATGTGGCACACCGGAGACGACATTGCAATAATCAGCTTCAAGAGCAAGATGCACACCATCGGCAACGACGTGCTAGACGGGATACAACAAGCTATAGAAGAAGCAGAACGCAATTGGCACTCATTAGTGATCTGGCAAACCGAGCCACCATTTTCTGCTGGAGCCAATTTACGAAAAGCAACGGAGCGTCTAAAAAATAGCGGCCCGCCCTCTACATTCAGCCTGCTGGCAAAAAAACTTAATAAAGTAACGCAATCCGCTGTACTTAAAATCGCACGCAACCTTAATCTCGCTAATGCGTTAATGGCCGGAAAGCTGGCCGAGGTTGAGACGATGATCGCTCAGTTCCAGCAGACGTCACAAGATCTCAAGTACTCGATGATCCCTACCGTAGCAGCGGTGGATGGACTTGCTTTAGGGGGCGGCTGCGAATTTGTGATGCATTGTGACCGTACAGTCGCCACACTCGAAAGCTACATAGGACTTGTGGAAGTTGGTGTAGGATTATTACCGGCAGGGGGCGGTTGTAAGGAACTTGCTTTGCGAGCAGCACAAAATGCAAAGGAGAACGATCCTTTTATACAACTTAAAAATTATTTTAAGACTGTCGCTACAGCCCAAATGGCAAAAAGTGCGGAACAGGCCAAAGAACTAGGGTATCTGCGCCCTGCTGATCAGGTGGTAATGAACCGCTTCGAACTACTTCACGCCGCCAAGGCGCAAGCCCATGCGCTGGTCGAAGCAGGTTATCGCCCACCGCTTAAAGCACGTAAATTTCCTGTGGCGGGCTCCACTGGTATTGCTACTCTAAAATCCCTACTTGTCAACATGCTAGAGGGCGACTACATCTCTGAACACGACTACTTGATAGGCAGCAAAGTAGCCTATGTCATGTGTGGCGGCAATCTCACTACTGGCAGTTTGGTAGATGAAGATTGGTTCCTGAAACTGGAACGCACTGCATTTATTGAACTGCTGGCAACCGAAAAAACACAAGCGCGAGTGGAACACATGCTGAAGACCGGTAAGCCACTGAGAAATTAAGTAAGTGCTACAGGAGAAGGGGACACACCATGATAAAACAAATTCAAGATGCCTATATTGTTTCCGCAATACGAACACCAGTTGGTAAAGCGCCACGCGGCATGTTCAAGACCGTGCGACCCGATGACATGCTGACACATGTGCTGTCTGCAGCTATGAAGCAATGTGCCGGACTTGATCCGGCAGCAATTGATGATGTTATTGTCGGGTGTGCCATGCCAGAAGCAGAACAAGGTATGAATGTGGCACGCATTGCGCTGCTACTAGCAGGATTGCCCAATAACGTGGCAGGTATGACCATTAACCGCTTCTGTTCTTCAGGACTTCAGGCGGTAGCGCTAGCCGCAGACCGCGTCCGCCTGGGTGAGGTAGACATGATAATAGCCGCAGGTACCGAAAGCATGAGCATGGTGCCGATGATGGGCAACAAGGTAGCGATGAATCCGGCGATATTCTTGCGCGACGAGAATATCGGGATTGCCTACGGCATGGGCATGACTGCGGAAAAAGTTGCACAACAATGGAAAGTAAGCCGCGAGGCTCAGGATGAGTTTGCGGTGACAAGCCATACCAAAGCACTTAAAGCCATTGAGATGGGGGAGTTTAGTCAGGAAATTACGCCTTACACTGTTGAAGAAAGACAACCTGATCTTGCCGCACATGAAATCAGTAGTGTGTCTGTCGTTAGAGATACCGACGAGGGACCGCGCCTTGGAACCAATCAGGAAATCCTTGCTAAACTAAAACCAGTATTTGCGACCAAGGGCTCGGTGACAGCAGGCAATAGCTCGCAGATGTCTGACGGCGCGGGTGCGGTAATCGTGGTAAGTGAAGCGGCACTGAAACGTTTTAACCTCACACCAATTGGACGCTTCATTGGATTTGCAGTAGCCGGTGTACCGCCTGACATAATGGGCATTGGCCCGATCAAAGCGATACCAAAAGTACTAAAGCAGGTTGGATTACAGCAAGACGATCTTGATTGGGTTGAATTAAACGAAGCCTTCGCAGCCCAAAGTCTTGCAGTCATCAACGATCTCAGACTGGATCGCGCCAAGGTCAATCCTCTAGGGGGAGCGATTGCGCTTGGTCATCCTCTTGGTGCGACCGGTGCCATCCGTGTTGCCACACTACTCCATGGTTTACGCCGGCGTAAGCAAAAATACGGCATGGTCACCATGTGCATTGGAACTGGTATGGGGGCAGCAAGTGTATTCGAGGCACTATGAGTCTAACCCCTCCGATCTCTCACATCATAACGAAAAAATTCACATGGACAAGGATAACTTAAGTATGTATAGTAACTGGTTTCTTTGTCCCGGTATTTCTTAGCTTGGGATCATTAGGCTAACGCATAATGATTGTGAAACGCGAATATAACAGGGTGTAAAAAATTATGGGATGTGGAAAATTGTCGCATTCCAGGATGAAGTAGTAAGATTCTGTAACTTAAAGTGCATAGCAATAAGATGACGTATACGGTATACGATTTTTTTCACGGTGATTAATATTTAATGGAGAGAGATATGAACAAGGTTGTTGTACAACTAATTATCGGATTTGGAGTATTTTGTATCGGTGCCGCGCAAGTTATGGCTAACGCGCCATCCGGTACGCCACGAGTAACACAAGTATTGGTAGACCCACCTTTTTTGCCAAAGCATAATCAGGTAGCCAAAGGCCCTCCTAAGGTTGTAGCGATACGGCTGGTTGTCGAAGAAAAACTGATGAAGGTTGCTGGAGATGCAAGTTATTGGGCTTTGACGTTCAATGGTTCGGTACCCGCTCCGCTAATCGTGGTGCATGAGGGAGATTGGGTCGAGTTGACGCTGGTCAATCCGAAGAGCAGTACGATGCCGCACAATTTGGATTTCCATGCTGCGACCGGTGCACTGGGTGGGGCATCAAAGAATCTTGTAAAACCGGGCGAAGAAGTAGTGCTGACCTGGAAGGCAATCAAGTCTGGGGTATTTGTATACCACTGTGCGCCAGGTGGAACTATGATTCCGTACCATACGATCTCTGGGATGAATGGTGCTCTCATGGTACTGCCCCGGGACGGCTTAAAAGATGCTAAGGGCAAACCATGGCGTTACGATCGGGCTTATTACATTGGAGAACAAGATCTTTATCTACCCAAGGATAAGAACGGCAAATACAAAAAATATGCCCAGCCCCTCGAAGGTATGGCTGACATGCTAGAAGTAGGAAAGGGACTTATTCCAACCCATGTCGTCTTTAATGGCGCGGTAGGTGCGCTGACGGGTGATAATTCACTCACAGCAAATGTGGGCGAGAAAGTACTTTTCATTCACTCCCAATCTAACCGCGATTCTAGGCCACATCTGATTGGTGGCCATGCTGACCTGGTGTGGGACGGAGGTTCATTTAGCGATACACCAAAAACCAATCGTGAAACCTGGTTTGTTCCAGGTGGCTCAGCGATTGCTGCTGGCTATAAGTTCAAGCAACCTGGGTTGTATGTGTATCTCAGTCATAACTTGCTTGAGGCAGTGTTGCTAGGTGCAGCTGCGCATGTGAAAGTTGAAGGTAAATGGGACAAAAATCTCATGGAACAAACCAAAAAACCAGGACCGATAACTAAATAAGTAAAGAGAGTTCGTTGGTCGTCTGTCAGAGCGGCTTCAACCTTAAGGTTGAAGCCGCTTTTTTTGATGTGGTACTCATTTAGTTTATGGCAAGACTTGGTTCAGGACAGCAATTTCCTGACCGTATCGGAAATTGACCGCCAATACAGCTGGCTGTCCCCAGGAAACATCATGTCCGACTTAACCCTGGGGTCGATAGAAAGCATAGTAAACTCCAGCAATGTCCAGATCTTTTCCCACACACTTAGGTTTGATGCCTTCATACGAGAAATAACATATTCGATTTCCTTTGGAAAAGTAAGTCGACAACGGACTCCTATCCTGGCTTCAGGTGTCGGGAACAACTCATTGTTCCAGGCTGATATAAGGAGCTTTGGAAAATCAACTCCAGCATAGATCGGTAGGTGCAGTGAACCCCAGAATCGAGCGTTCAGTTCGATGAAAAAAAATTCGTCAGTTGACGAATCCCATCGGTACTCAAACATGGATACACCATTCCAGTTGAGACAATCAACACGTGCTATGGCATCCTGATAAATCTTCTCGTGCCACCAGCTCCTCCTCAATGACGAGACCCCCCCTTCCAAAGGGACTTCATGTAGCCGAAGGTGCATGAATTGGGCCATAACGGCTCCTTGCCAACGGAGAAGGAAAACGCCTACACCCTGACCCTTAACATGGGATTGTACTATGAAGCGTGAATACTGCTTCAGGTACTCTGGAACTACCGATGTGACGTCTGTTAAATTGGGAAATTTCGTGACTAGGCTGGCCGGTTCGTGCTTAGCGTAGATGGCATCAGCTTTGATGTAGAAGGGCCCCTCATAATTTTTTAGTGCATCCAGCGTAGGTGCAGACGGAGTGATAAGCGCGGTAGGAGGAATGTGGAAACTAAGTCTGGTGTTGGAATGGAGCGCCAGAAACATGCTGAAAAGATCAAATTTCGAAAAAGCACGATACATTTCTTCCTCGCCTTGCGGGACAGGTATCAGATGCTGGTAAGATGTTATCCAAGGCTTGATCGCTAATAATAGCCCCTCGGTGGGGATGATACAGTCGATGTCATATTGCTCAATTAAACGGTTCAGCCACTCAACAAACGATGACGACGGACTATATGGCAGTTGCACCAGTGAAACATTGGCGTAACGTGAGTCGAATCCAATTGCTCTAGGAGATTCTGAGGTGGCGATTATGCGGTGCCCAGCGCGTCCTAACGAACGAATGCAGGCTAGCGATCCCATTACATTTGCATCAACGACTAGAATAGTTTGAAACTTCATTATGTGACTAAGGAAGATGGGACATGTGGCGCTAGGCGAACCAGCGACTGATCAATTCGGTCAAAACAGATATTAAAATAAGCGTCGTTTAGCCCATACGGATCATGTATATATGGGAAAGAAGGGATACACCATCTTCCCAACAGATCTACTGCGGCGACAGATTCGGGCAATACGCCAGGGGATAGCAATTCCTCCATTTGCTGAGGTTCAAAAGTCAATATTAGATCACCAGTATTGAACAAAAACTGGGATATATGGATAGTGCTATGATCGTCCAATATCAACCCCCGTTGCTTGGCAATACGGGCCGCTGAATGATTAGCTCGCTTACCCGTGTCCGCGTTGAGACCGAAAGATGCCGAGGAAATGCCTAATTGCCGAGCACGTGCCTCACCATAGGGGCTGCGGCAAATGTTGCCTTGGCATACGAAAACGAGACGCTTGAGTTCCGCTAATTGAGTTTTATTAGGACCAGATGGTAACAAGCAAAATCTATCCATTAAGTGGTAAGCATGAGTACGTAGCCATGCCCGCTTGCCGCCATATTTATCGTGTATTTGATAAAACCTGGTCTCAGTGTATTTTGATGCATTCATGTAAAGCATTTCTCAGGAAAGTTTTATACTGAAGAGACCTATACAGATCCTACGGTGATACATGAGTCCTTTACTCTACTTCGACCCTGCATTCGAGATCATAAAATTTTCGCTGTCAGAGGAGGCAGAGAAACTTCAATCTGTAAATTGTAGCATCTTCAAAATCCAACACTGATTCAGGTACAGCTACCACTCCCGCATTGGTTAGAATCAGTCACCGCTGTTGTAGTCACTCACTATCAGAGCGGCACAGGCGTTCAAACGTTTTCTCACAAAACAGCGGGTAATTCCGATGCCTAACTCTCGTTCGCAGAACCAAAATCGCTCAGCAGAAACAAGTATTGATAAGTACGTAATTAACTTGGTGCTGATCCAGAAACCAAATTGGTTGAATTCGTTAGCCGTTAAATAAGAACTGTTAGTGGCTGGTCCGTAAACTTCAAAATGTACACTTAGCATCTGCCTGATTTTGCCAAGCAGGCTCACCTAAATTCTCATCAATCTGTTTCCTCTTTGGCTATAGGCTCCAAAAAAGACATTCTTTAGATACACTTTGCAGCGCGTACATCGTTCTCTGGCAACAAGGTTGCTATGATAACTTCAAAAGCACGGTTTTCTAGAACATGTTCCGAACAACCAACTGAAAAATCGGGCAAGTATTGACGTAATAGCTAACAATATAGCTTTAAAAACACTGTGGAAGCTCGAATGAAGAAGTTTCAACCCTTAACTATTTTTTAACCTCATCAGCAATATGCATAACTATATGTCGCTTCAGCGTGAAATGATAACATAAGCAAATGAGAAGTAGTTTCAAAAACCAGATTGCCAGAAATGATGGAGCTCCAAAATATAACGATATCACTGAGCATTGCCATGCTAGACTGCTCACATGACAACGTGTTAATAGAACTTCTATGAAAGAGTGTAAATATACAAAGAAGTATATTTACTTTGTTGCCTAAGACAAGGCCAGCCCATTAATCGGAAAGTTTACGTGCAATACTGTACATTCTTTATAACCTAATAATGCCTCCTCACTTGACTTAACCAAAATGCCGAATGGAAATCCTACTACTACAACCTATTCGTATGTAAAGATGTAGATAAATGTCTCAAAATTATCGTTTATAAAATGATTACTTCTTTTCGAATACGTAGAGCGACCTCTCAATATAATTGCGTCAGATCACGATTATTTTTCTTAAGAGAACACGACTGGCGCACGATGAAGGCTGTACTTATGCTCAGATAATATGTCATTTCGTCAAGTGATGCTGGCCGTTGTCAAAGCGCTGGGGGGGTTCGCATTAGCAACGAGATTAACAACGAGAGGGTTGCAGATAATTTGTTATCACGGTATATCGCTTCGTGACGAACATTGTTTTCAACCAAAGTTGTTCATGCAAGAAGATACCTTCCGTGAACGCATAACGTATCTCAAGCGGAATGGCTACCAGGTTCTTTCGCTCGATGAAGCCTTATCACATCTGTATCAGGAAACGCTACCTCCAAGAGCGTTGGTTATAACGTTCGACGATGGTTGGCTTGGAATTGGCACTAAGGCAGCACCTCTGCTGAGGAAATATGGATTCCACTCAACACTGTATGTAACTACTAAAGATGTATTAAGTCAAACTCCTGTCTTTGACGTCGCTCTCCGTTATTTACTATGGAAAAAACAAGATGAAACGATAGACTTACGTTTCATAGGGCTGGATCCTGAAACCATACTTTTGACTTCGCCTGATGAAATAGAGCGTGCCGCATGTCGCGTCAGTGATATAAGCAAGAGTTGGGATGATCACAACAGACAAGCCTTACTACTGAAACTCGCGGAGATCTCGGACGTGGAATGGAATTCGGATGGGAGCAATCCACTTTTTCGCCTGATGACCTTGGAGCAACTGGCGAAGCTTCCCTCGAAGGGCATGGATTTGCAACTACATACACACCGTCACCGTCTACCCATCGATGATCCAGAATGTGTTGAAAATGAGATCATTAATAACCGTGAAGTTCTTAAACGTATTGTCAGTGGTCCGTTTGAGCATTTTTGCTATCCCAACGGCGAATTCCATCCTTCGCAGTTTCCCTGGCTGAAAAAGCTGGGAATTAAAAGTGCCACCACCTGCCTCTCTGGATTTAACTACCCCAACACAGAACGCTTTGCGTTACGTCGTTTTCTGGATGGTGAACACATAACACAGGTGGAATTCGAAGCGGAGCTTTCGGGTTTTTTGGAACTTCTGCGAAAGCTTCGGCGGGTCTTGCAAGGCAGGCAAAACAATGAGCTGCCATGAGGCACATTATTATTTTATAATAACAAAATCAAAGCCTGCTTATGCCGTTATTCCATTGATCTAGGCGCTACAGATAGGCCTCAATCTGAGTTGACTTACTGGATTAATTTGGCACATTAGGCAGAGTTTCATGCATACTGTAGAAAAATTATTTCTGTGGTTCAACATCTATCTTTTCGTCTGCATTTCCATCTGCCTCATCACATACTTTTTCATCCAACTTCCCGTCCCATTTTCCTATTTTCATTAGCTTATTTCTAAGGCCTGGCAATGGGAAACCCA
>SMXG01000120.1 GCA_004356775.1 Betaproteobacteria bacterium
CAAACCGATGGAAGGTTCATCTAGAACATACATTACACCGGTCAGCCCCGAGCCAATCTGACTAGCTAGTCGAATTCGCTGTGATTCTCCACAGGATAAAGTATCAGAGGATCGATCCAACGACAAATAATCTAGTCCGACGTTGTTGAGAAACTGTAGACGACTAGAAATTTCCTTTATGATCCTTTCAGCGATAGCGTGCTTGTGTCCTGTCAGTTTCATTTTCTCGAAGAAAATTCTGGCTTGCTTCAGGGGCAACGCGTTTACTTCGTAAATAGCCATCCCTCCTACCTTCACGTGACGTGCTTCTCGGCAAAGGCGAGCACCTCCACATTTAGGACAAATCTGAGAGTTGAGGTATTTTGCTAATTCTTCGCGAACCGTTAATGAATTAGTTTCCTTATAACGACGCTTCAGGCTAGGAATAATACCTTCAAAAGAATGTTCCTTCCGGTTCTTGGAACCACCTTCATTCAAATAAGAAAACAAAATTTTCTCTTTGCCAGATCCGCTCAGAATGATGTCTTGAATACTCGAAGAAAGTTGTTCAAATGGTACTTCCAAATTAAAATTGTAGTGCTTAGCAAGGCCCTCCAATATCTGAAAATAGAACTGATTACGCCGATCCCAACCCTTAATTGCGCCAGATGCCAACGACAAATACGGGAAAGCAACAATGCGTTTAGGATCAAAGAATGTGATTTGTCCGAGACCATCGCACTCGGGGCAGGCACCCATTGGGCTGTTGAAAGAGAATAATCGTGGCTCCAATTCCGGTAGAGAATAGCTGCACACTGGACAGCTAAACTTTGCAGAAAAAAGATGTTCGTAACCAGAATCCATTTCTACTGCTAGCGCACGTCCGTCAGCATGGCGTAGCGCTGTTTCGAATGACTCCGCTAGCCGCTGCTTGCAATCAAGCGAAATCTTTAGCCTATCCACTACGATTTCTACAGTATGTTTTTTAGTCTTTTGCAATTTTGGTAGTTCATCTATTTCATAAATCTTTCCGTCTACCCGAAAACGCACAAAGCCCTGTGCACATAACTCGTCGAACAAGTCTACCTGTTCTCCCTTTCGCCCTACTACCAGTGGCGAAAGAATCATCAATCGAGTATCTAGTGGAAGTTGTAGCACATAATCCACCATTTGTGAGACGCTTTGAGCTGTCAGTGTGATCTGATGATCTGGACATAGTGGGTCTCCCACGCGTGCAAACAACAAACGCATGTAATCATGAATTTCTGTGACGGTACCAACTGTAGAGCGCGGATTATGCGAGGTTGCTTTCTGTTCTATGGCAATTGCAGGAGAAAGCCCCTCGATCAAGTCTACGTCCGGCTTTTCCATTAATTGTAGGAATTGCCGCGCATACGCTGAGAGTGATTCCACATAACGCCGATGACCTTCCGCATAAAGTGTATCAAACGCGAGCGAAGATTTGCCTGATCCTGATAGGCCGGTAATCACGATCAGCTTGTTGCGTGGCAGATCGATGCTGATATTTTTTAGATTGTGGGTGCGTGCACCACGAATTTTGATGAACTCCATCGGCTACCTAAGTTCTGGTCAACCTGCTAATATACTCAAATTCCTAGAGTTTTCCTAATCTGTTTTCCTAATCTGATTGATGTCCGTCTCATCATCCTATGAAAAGATGTCCCCGATTGAACTGCGCGCCACTGCTGGCTTAGCAAGTATCTATGGATTGCGTATGTTTGGAATGTTCATCATTCTTCCAGTATTTGCGTTTTATGCAGAAAATTTGCCCGGTGGTAACAACTACACGCTTGTCGGTGTTGCTCTCGGCGCTTACGGACTCACCCAGGCAATATTACAAATTCCTTTTGGCTGGCTGTCTGACCGTATCGGGCGTAAGCCGGTTATCTATATTGGTTTGATTCTATTTGCCACGGGGAGTTTCATTGCCGCTTCTGCCGATGATATTTACTGGGTAATCTTTGGCCGTATTGTCCAGGGTTCGGGAGCAATTTCTGCTGCAGTAATGGCACTCACTGCTGACCTTACCCGTGAAGAACATCGCACCAAGGCAATGGCCGCGATTGGCATGACTATCGGTACTGTCTTTGCACTCTCGCTGATCATTGCTCCTGGGTTAAACCGTCTAATAGGTGTGCCAGGAATTTTCGCCATGACTGGAATACTTGCATTACTGGCTATGACAGTAGTTTACAAGATCATTCCCAATCCACTAGTTTGCCGCTTCCATTCAGACACTGAAACATCTGCTGAGCGCTTCCAAAATGTGTTGCATAACCCCGAATTGTTGCGCTTGAATTTTGGTGTGTTTACGCTCCATGCGACACTTATGGCGTTATGGCTTGTAGTACCGCTATCACTACGCGATGCTGGGTTAGTAGAAGATTATCACTGGCAGATATATTTACCAGTATTGCTCATTTCCATGGTGCTCATTGTTCCAGCTATCATCTACGCAGAAAAAAAGGTCAAACTTAAACCGGTATTTATAGCAGCTGTGTCTGCACTATTGGCAAGTCAGGTGTTATTGGCGCTTATGCTCGACTCTATATGGGGCATGGCGACAGCATTGCTGGTATTCTTTACTGCATTCAATCTTCTGGAAGCCAGTCTACCATCGCTTATCTCAAAGATTGCACCGGTAGGTGCAAAAGGCACTGCCATTGGCGTATACAGTAGCATCCAGTTTCTCGGTGCCTTTATCGGAGCAACTATGGGAGGCTACCTATATGGGCATTATGGCGGCCAGGCGTTGTTTGCATTTTGTGGCGTTCTACTGGCATTATGGTTGGTTCTTACTATCACCATGAAAGAGCCTGCTGCTGTACGCACAAAAATATACCATGTGCAGGAAATGGAAACGGGGAAAGCCAATGGGTTATCGCGTAAGTTGGCATCTCTGCCAGGCGTACATGAGGCCTTGGTACTGACAAGCGAAGGAGTCGCATACCTAAAAGTGGATATGAAGGGTTTTGATGAAACACAAGTTGTTCAATTACTAGGGGGAAAAGTATAAATGGCATCAATAAACAAAGTCATACTCATCGGCAACCTCGGTAAAGACCCCGAGACTCGTTACATGCCTAATGGCGACGCAGTGACCAACATCACATTAGCAACGACAGAAACCTGGAAAGATAAAACGGGTGAGAAGCAAGAAAAAACTGAATGGCATCGCATCACGTTTTATAGAAAACTTGCTGAGATTGCTGGGCAATACTTGAAGAAAGGTCGCTCGGTGTATATTGAGGGGAGGTTGGAGACCCGTAAGTGGACAGATAAGGCAGGCGCTGACCGATACACGACCGAGATAATCGCAAATGACATGAAAATGCTCGGCAGCAAACCCGATAGTAGTTTTGAAGTAGAAAGCAAGGATGACAACACGCCGATACCTAAAGATGGACCTACCACCAAGAGCAGTAGCGGGTTTGGAGATATGGATGACGATATACCCTTTTAACGTCTCGATTAAAAATTATTAAACCTTACCCAGTTAACCACAGCAAACCGAAAAATCGCTGCAACACTTAATAAATATTGCAGCTATGTGCGGTCATTCATTCTTTTCAAAATAAATAAACAGCATCTGGTTCTATACAACATTCAAGGATACGACAAGATATACTTCTTTATCCTTTAGCTTATTTTCCTAAGCGTCAGTATTGGCGGTCTTGTGAGCACACTACGAGTTCCCATAAACCCTGCCACCATCACACCTATAATCCCAGAAAATAGACCTATCAACCATATCCGTAAATTAAATGTGTAAGGTAGATTCAACGTATACTCTCCAATAACATAGCCCAACACACTCGCTCCCATTGCAGCGAATAGTCCAGCTAAACCGCCAATTATCGCAAATTCGACTGCCCAGGCGCTAATTAATTGTCTGCGCTTTGCGCCCAAAGTACGAAATATTGCGGCCTCGTAAATGCGTTCATCCTGGGTAGAGATGATCGCCGCATACAGCACTACTAGTCCTGCCAAAAGTGTAAATAGGAAAACAAATTCAACAGCCTTGGTCACTTGTTCTATTACTTTCTGCACCTGAGTGATAATGGCTGCTACGTCTATAACCAGAAAATTTGGGAAAGCTATGGCCAATTGATTCATCTTATACATCTGATGCTGTGGCAAATAAAAACTAGTAATGTAGCTTGTTGGGTATTGTTCCAGAACACCGGGTGGTGTTACTGCAAAAAAATTAACGCGGAATGAATCCCAATCTACTTTACGTAAGCTGGTCACTACGACAGAAAATGTGCTGCCGGCAACATCGTAAGTCAACGTATCGCCCAAGTGGACTCCTATTGTTTTTGCAACACCCACCTCCATCGACAATACCGCTTTCCCCATGTCTCCGCTTTGCCACCAATGACCTTTTATAATCTGGTTATCGCTACGCATTTTACTCGCCCATGACAGATTAAACTCTCGTTTTACGAGTCTTTTTGCCCGTGTATCAGAATAATCTTCCGGCGATACTATCCTGCCATTAATAGAAGTCAGTCGAGCCCGAACCATTGGGTATACAGTCGGTTGTGCGATGTTATTCTGACTAAAAAATACTTTCAGAGGTTGCAGTTGATCTTCCTGAATATTCACCAAGAAACGGTTGGGCGTGTCTGGCGGAAGGCTGGTACGCCAGTTTTGTAACAAATCTCCGCGAATCAATGTCAGCGTCAGTAGAGCCATCAATCCCAACCCTAGCGCTACGGCTTGCACCACACTAGTGGTAGCACGTCGCCAGATACTAGCGAGCCCATAGTTCCATGGTCCTCCTGTTTTACTACGTACATTTGACAAGACTTTTACCAGAAGGAAACCAAGCAACCCAAAAATTGCTATTGCGACAATGAACCCAGTCATAACAGAAATGCCTAGGCGCACATCACCAGCCTTCCACAAAAATAATACTGACAATACAGCCAATCCCAATGCATAGCCTGTCAGGCTATGGGTATTCGATACACCAATATCTCGGCGCAATACACGCAGTACAGGTACACTTCGTAAATTGAGCAACGGAGGCAAAGCAAAGCCTAGCAATAGCACTATGCCAACTAGTATTCCGTGAACAACGGGCAATAAACTGGGCCAAGGTAATTCGACCTCCACTATCATAGAAAGCCAATAAACCAGTGCCTCTTGAGCAACAAGCCCAAGTAAGCACCCTATCACGCTCGAAACCATTCCAAGTATGATGAAGTGATACAGGTATAGATATAGTATCTCTGTCTGTCTTGCACCCAGACAACGCATTACTGCGCAACCATCCAGATGGCGCAGAATGAAACGTCGGGTGGCGAGCGATATAGCTGCTGCTGCTAACACAACGCTTGCCATAGCGGCAAGACTTAGAAATTTTTCTGCACGCTCAAGTGCTGCTTTAATTTCAGGACGGGCATCGCGAATACCTTCTATTCTCTCTCCAAGTGCCAGGTGCGATTGTATCCAATTCCGGAGAGTTTTTACCGACGCAGCATCACCTCTAACCAGTAAGCGGTATGTAATGCGGCTACCTTTCTGTATCAAACCGGTTGCAGGTAGATCAATCGCATTGATCAATACAAGCGGTCCCAAATTGATAAAACCGATGGAATAATTCGGATCCTGAGTAATCAGTGAAGCCACGGTTAGATGCGCCGCACCAACTTCAATCGTGTCACCTTTATTTAGGATAAGACGGGTTGCGAGTTTCACGCCCACCCATACTGAACCGGGTGATGGAATTGCGTTAGCAACGCGATCTTTTGAGAATGGCAATGATCCGTCAATGTTATCTGTAATTCGCAACTCGCCACGCAATGGATAACCAGCGGTTACTGCCTTTATCCCGACCAGCATACTGTTATCTCCTTTAACTACCATACTGGGAAATTTAAGTACAGTAGAAGTAGTCAGCCCAAGCCGTATTGCTTCGTCAGCGTAATGCTGAGGCAGCGGACGGTCGGAAACAATAATTAGATCTGCACCAAGCAATTGGTCTCCCTGCCGAGAAAGCGCCAACTGCATCCGGTCAGTGAAAAATCCTACAGTAGTCATTCCGCCCACTGCGACTACCAGCGCAAATATCAACACATGTAGCTCACCCGCACGCAAATCGCGACGGAGCATACGAAATGAAAGCTTAACAAGATTCATGAGAACCTATTTCACCGTAAAAAATTTGATGGACGTACCCAATTAACTCTCGATTTTCCCTCCAACCAGCTGCACTTGCCGTGTACAACGACTAGAAATAGCTACGTCATGGGTTACCATAATCAATGTGGTACCTTGCTCTCGATTCAGCTCAAACATGAGATCTATAATTTGAGCGCCGGTGGTGGAATCTAAATTACCGGTAGGCTCGTCAGCTAGCAGTAGTTGTGGATGCGTAACATAAGCGCGTGCAATGGCAACACGCTGCTGTTCACCTCCTGAAAGTTGTTTGGGATAATGCTTAAGGCGTGCATCCAACCCTACTCGTCCAAGTAACTCTAGTGCTACAGCACGTGCATTGTTCGCGCCTGAGAGTTCTAGTGGTAGCATTACATTCTCAACTGCGGTCAATACTGGAAGCAACTGAAATGATTGGAATACAAAACCCAGCATACGTCCTCGTAATTCAGCTCGTTCGTCTTCGTCCAATAAGAAAATATCCTCACCATTAAGATATACCTTGCCGTTGGATGGTGTATCCAATCCTGCCAACAACCCCAATAATGTGGATTTTCCTGATCCAGAAACACCCACAATGGAGACAGCCTCACCAGCATTCACTTCCAAGTTAATATCATGCAGAATGGTAAGCTGAGTATCACTATTTCTGACATGCTTAGTCAGAGAAATTGCTTGTACAATAGGCCGTATAATGAAATTATCTGTCATGAAAAACTTTCTGATTGCGCTAAGTATTCTATTAAGTGCTGTCTCTGGTATCACTTACAGCAGTGTGAGCGTAGACACCCCACCTACGGTTTCAACTACCGTCATGATATATGGAGATAGCTTGTCAGCCGGCTATGGCTTACCACAGAAAGCTGGATGGGCAAATCTGCTAAAAAAAAGACTGCAAACGCAATCATCAGTTTACCAGGTGATCAACGTTAGTATCAGCGGTGAAACTACGCTAGGTGGTCGCAATCGTATCGAACAAACACTTAAGGCCCACCACCCTAACATTGTTATTGTCGAACTTGGAATTAATGACGGATTGCGTGGTCTTCCTATTAAATCCATCCACGATAACCTGGAAGCCATTGTAGAAGCTTGCCAACGGAACAAAGCAGCTATATTACTAGTAGGCATGCGCCTGCCTCCTAATTATGGTACAGCATACACACAAAAGTTTCGGGACATTTACCCACAAATAGCGAAACGTCACAAGCTCAAATTGGTGCCATTTCTGTTAGAAGGTTTCGGTGATAAACTTGAATACTTTCAGGCAGACAGAATGCACCCAAACGAAAGAGCACAAGGAAAAATTTTAAAAAATGTGTGGAAAGACTTGCATAAAATGCTTAAATCTAACCAAGGTATACGGAATTCTGTGATCAAATGAAAATAATTGCACATGAATGTTTCTAGGCTACTATGATACTTCGTTGCACCCTGCAGAACAGGCGTTTGTTAGTAATTTTCAGTGTAGAACTCCCAGAATGGAAACCCGCTGATCGATTTCCTGTATCATTTGTTGATAGGCTGGCGTACCAATACCGCCGAACCGCCGCTTGAACTCGCCCTCGGGCATAAACTCTGGCAAGTCTGACCAGGGCGGCATCAAATCAGAATCTCTTAATCCAGATGCTACACGCTGTTGAAGTTGTTGCGCTAAATCTATACTGGCAACTGCTTTTTCACCAAACCTAGTGCCTGCACGATCTGCAGCAATATCGTTGAATGAGAAACCGCTCCCTGTACGAGAATCCTCAATTTCTTTGTACAAACCAACCGCATCGGATAATGCCGTATCAGCATAAGCGGCGATCGTGGCCGAAATCATGAAATGCTTTGCGAAGTCATTACGACCACTAACTGTAACTGTCCTCCTAACGGGGCTGGGCCAAGTAGCCGCCTCTGGAATGAGCGATTTTAGAGATCTCTCCAGTGTATAAAATGTTACAACTAAAATTGCTGCACGGTTCTCAGCTAAAGCATTACCTGTTACTGAACGCTCAGCTGCAAGACCTAAGAATGGTGGTAGAATTTCAGCAAGCGACACCGCTGTTGTTACACCACGTCGACTATTTTCGATTAGCAGGGAATGATAGAAAAATAACTGCTCTCGCTCCTTCTCACTAACGATCGATGCACGCATCTCTTGATAAAACCCGCCCTTCCAGTGATAGGTAACATTCAATTCGCTTCGCGATATTCTAATCTTCTGAAGTGCATCTAGGCCAAGACGATACTCCGGGCTCTGTCGCAACCAGCGTATGAGTTGAGACATGAACATGTCTGTAAGAAAGTCCGGTAGCGCCAGTTTTCCAACGTGCACAGACCGAGGCTGAAGCATCCCCTCTGTTTCGATCAGAGTTGCCTCTAGATTCAGATAAGCACCTAGCGGATTCCCCGGTGTAGGGATACTCAGAAGAACATGAGCACTGTGGTTTGCAAGGGTGACCTGCGCACTCCCCTTCACAAAGCGGCTCACCAGATAATTGGCGGCAAGGTCAGCATCCTCGGATAGCACTTTAGCTACCGCAATCATACCTGGACGCACCCGGTAACGATGCACGTCAATAATTTGTTTCGCTCGCTTTATATGCTCGGGAGTAAGGATCACTCGGCGGCTGATGCGAGGCTTCTCTTCAAAAACTGTAAGCAAAATAGCAGACAGCGCAAGTACAGAAGCAAACAAGCAAACCGTTAGAAACAAGAAGAATTTATACATAACGATACTGAATTAATTCCAGATCACTGAAATGATCTTTGAAAATAAATGGGGTTTTCAGATAGATCGGACTTTCTTATTGCGAAATCATGATGTTTGAGCACGCTACTCCTATCAATAAATTGCCAGTGTTCATACAACACTTGAAAGATCGGAATCACAAAGATTGCTAATATTTAAGTCTCTACACTTCAAATTAAAAAGAATAAATTTCGCCTCGCGTGAAAATTTCATGTCATATCGATTGCTTAAGGACTATGCCTCTTTCAACCAGTTTATAATTGAAAGATATAATTTTCTGAACCAGATAGTATCACTGGTTCAATTAACCGTATGACGATCGGCATCCACTTTACTAGTACCAATATGGTCTATAGTATCTTCCCCATCCTCCCCGGAACAAAAAAGGATGACCATAAGATCCATAGTAAGG
This sequence comes from Betaproteobacteria bacterium, assembly GCA_004356775.1. Classification (GTDB taxonomy): domain Bacteria; phylum Pseudomonadota; class Gammaproteobacteria; order Burkholderiales; family Nitrosomonadaceae; genus BJGV01. The sequence goes on from SMXG01000120.1 coordinate 9,315, forward strand.
CCCATATCCATATCCATATCCACCATAGCCATAATAGTTATTCTGGTATTTCGGCCATAGGTGAGTAGCTGTAGATAATATCAACGGAATTCGAATAATTCTTTTTCCTACCGTACGTTCAATCTCCCCATTTAGTGTTCCCACAACAGTAATTTTCCTGTCTTTAGCATAAATTACAGGATCGAGAAATTGAGTACTTTTAATGACAAAACGTCCCCCGTGTAGTTCATCTAGCTGAGGGCGCCCTGAATAATTGAGAGGATAGAACAGTGCTTGGACTAAGCTAAAATTTTCTTCGTTTTCAACATCAATAATCACTCCACCCCAGCGCACAGGAACATCCTTGTAACTATCTATGTTTTGACTTGCTTGAGCATAGGAAATATCCACTACGCGTGCATCCTTCATTGCCTGTGGCATACTGGCACAAGAACCTAATAGCAAACAAGATAAAAGTAAGTATGGTTTCATTCTTTCCCATGAATTTGTCGAGAGTTGATGTTGTAACGAATCATCCTTAAGCTTCTATTCTATTAATTAGTTTCTATCATTAATCTTGTAACTTGAGCAAAAATTAAATATTAAATCTGATTATGGGACATGATGTAATATTTATTACTAACGATAAAAAAGAGAGGTTCTAAGAAACTAAGTACGCCCTATAAATTTTTAACTACTTGAAAATAAATAATTAAAATAATCACTCCCCCAGTCTCTGGAATGATGAGAAAGAACTAAGACAACAAACACGATTTAGTTTATCCCAAATAAAAATTGTCTAATGTTTAAAAAAACTTGGACAATTTCTTGGTCTTATTTTTGTTCCTAGAATGCCGGATGGCCTGGCATTTTAGGGAATTTCCCTTTAAGCGGCATAATTGAAACATAGTAATTCCGCTCTTTGCAAATTTGATCACTGTTTACATCTTAGATTTGTAGTCAACATGATACCTTTACGTCAACGGGAAAGCAGTCTAATGGATAGTAGAAACTAGGCAACACACCAGCCGACACACTATCACCTGAAATGCCCTCCCTCTAAAGATCAACACAAATATGCCGTATAATTTCTTGACTAAACACCCATTTCGCTTTAGATTGCAACATCTCTACTTCCTGGAAATTACTGCTAATGGACTATACTCATATGATATCGGGCCTTATTGATTTACCATGGTGGGGCTATGTTGTAGTAACTTTGGTTCTCACCCATATCACGATTGCCTGTATCACCATCTATCTCCACCGCCATCAGGCCCATCGGGCGCTGGAATTACATGCTCTACCCAGCCATTTCTTTCGTTTCTGGCTGTGGCTTACCACCGGTATGATCACCAAGGAATGGACAGCGATTCACCGTAAGCATCATGCCAAATGCGAAACCGCTGACGATCCCCATAGCCCCCAAATTCTTAGCATAGGAAAAGTGGTAAGAGAAGGCTCAGAACTCTACCGTAAAGAAGCTAAAAACTTGGAAACCTTAGAAAGATACGGTCATGGTACGCCAGACGATTGGATAGAACGAAAGATTTACGCTAAACACAGCGTTAAAGGCGTTTCATTGATGCTGATCATTGATCTCGTTCTGTTCGGCCCGATTGGACTCACTATATGGGCAGTACAAATGGCTTGGTCACCATTCATGGCCGCTGGGATTATTAATGGTGTCGGTCACTATTGGGGGTATCGCAACTTCCAAGTGGAGGATGCGAGCCGCAATGTTATCCCTTGGGGTATTCTTATTGGTGGTGAGGAATTACATAACAATCACCATGCTTATGTAACTTCTGCGCGCTTATCCAACAAGTGGTATGAGTTCGACATCGGCTGGATGTACATATGTATTCTGAAATCTATGGGGCTTGCTCAAGTGAGAAAAACAGCGCCTAAATTACGCTTTGATATGGCCAAAACTAGGTGTGATCTTGAAACGCTGCACGCAGTGATTTCCCATCGCTACGAAGTACTAGCAAAATACGCTCATTCCCTTAAGCATACGTTTGCCAAGGAAATGGATCACCTCAGAGAAACAGCAATGCATCATGGCGTGGACTGCTCTACCCTTAAACGCTGGATTCTGGCTGACTCTAAAACATTACAGGAACACGAACGCACCAAGTTGAACTTGGTGCTGAGCAAGACTAGAGCACTTGACAAGGTTTATACCATGCGTGAAGAACTCGTGTTGGTGTGGCAGCGCTCCACCTCATCCAAGGATGAGTTGGTCAAGCAGTTGGAGGACTGGTGTCATCGTGCAGAAGAGAGTGGCATTGAAGTACTAGAGAATTTCTCCCGAAGGCTGCGCTGCTACACATAATGACAGCCTGATAGAAGTTAAATAAGAAGATGCTGTTGATGTAAAGAAACCCGCTAATAGGCGGGTTTCTTTTGGTATCTTGTCATTTGTTTTTTTTAAAAAATGCTACTTGAGCTTAGTTTCCTTATATTTAACATGCTTACGCGCTACCGGATCGAATTTCATAATTTCTATTTTTTCCGGAGTGATTCGTTTATTTTTGGTAGTAGTATAAAAATGTCCGGTTCCAGCTGAAGATTCAAGTTTTATTTTTTCACGCATGATGGAATCCCTAAATTTTTAAGTTCTAAAGTTATCTGGCGGTTTCTTAGACGCTATTACCACGGGCGCGCATTCTTGCTAGAACTGCGTCGATGCCATTCTTGTCTATGGTTCGTAGCGCCGCGTTGGATAATCGCAAGCTAATCCAGCGTTTCTCGCTCTCAACCCAGAACTTGCGATGCTGCAAATTGGGAAGAAAGCGTCGCTTGGTTTTGTTGTTGGCATGGGAAACATGGTGACCAAACATCGGTTTTTTTCCAGTGACTTCACATACTCGTGACATGGTAACGCACTCCAGGATTCTTAAAAAGGCGCATTATATACTGATTCCTTGCCAAGCTGGTATCATTATCTAGTAGTCATCACTTGTCGCAAAGGGACACATGCCAATAATTTAATGTTTAACATGAACAGTAAATAGTAAAACCTAAGCCGTAATTCTGAAAACAGGATTGAACTAAAGAGACTGCTTTCTTTCTGTAATATAAAGCTGTTTTTAGGTTAAAGTCCTGTTCCCGCGCCAAACAACTTAAATAAAGTATCTATGGCTAAAATCCCCTTATTCCACACTAGGCGTCTTCTTTTAGGACTGACTGGCAGTGTGGCGGCGTACAAAGCGGCAGAGATTGCACGCCTGTTGATGCAGGAAAACGTGGATGTACAACCGGTAATGACCGAATCGGCTTGCCGTTTTGTTGGTCCAGCCACATTACAAGCATTGACTGGCAAAACGGTGTTTACCGATCTATGGGACAACCGTATTGCCAATAATATGGCACACATAAATATCTCACGTGATGTAGATGTTATCCTGATTGCCCCCGCCAGCGCAGACTTTATAGCTAAACTTGCTAATGGTTTTGCGAATGATCTGCTCTCGACACTATGTCTCGCACGCGATTGCCCTTTGATTATTGTCCCTGCCATGAATCGGCAAATGTGGGAAAATCCTGCCACGCAACGCAACTTGGCCATCCTGCAACGTGATGGTGTGACAATATTTGGCCCCGTTCATGGTACTCAGGCATGTGGAGAAACTGGCATGGGGCGCATGCTGGAAGTTCAGGAACTAGTTAAAACAGTGCAAACTTTTTTCCAGCCAAAGCTATTGCAAAATAAGCGTGTCCTCATCACTGCCGGACCAACCTACGAGGCCATCGACGCAGTTCGTGGCATCACCAATTTAAGTTCCGGTAAAATGGGTTATGCAGTGACCCGTGCCGCACTGGAGGCAGGTGCGAAAGTTACTCTCATCTCTGGCCCAGTATGTCTGAAAGCCCCTTTTGAGGCCACTCTGGTCAACGTAATAAGTGCTCAGGATATGCTGGCAGCTGTGAGAAAAGAGATTTCCCGTACTGATATTTTTATAAGCGTTGCAGCGGTAGCAGACTATCTTCCCACCAAAATTAATAAACAGAAAATTAAGAAAATTGGTGGGAACCTCTTACTAAAACTCGTTCCTAATCCTGATATTCTTGAATACGCAGCGGGGATATCTAAACCTCCTTTTTGCGTAGGTTTTGCAGCGGAAACAGAAAATCTAGAAAAAAACGCCGAAACTAAACGGCGTAGAAAAAAAATACCGCTACTTGCTGCTAATCTGGCCCAGGACGCTATCAGTTCTGATGAAAGTGCATTGATCCTGCTCGATGACAAGGGTAAACACCTCCTACCTAAGGCACCAAAAATAGTGCAGGCGCGACATTTAATTAAGCATATTTCGCTACTATATAAAAAATGAACACTGATATTATGGTAAAAATTGATATAAAAATTCTTGACTCACGCTTGAAAGACCAGCACCCAGCCTATGCCACTTCTGGCTCAGCTGGACTAGACTTACGTGCTTGCACTGAAAATCCAATAACTATACAACCAGGGGAGGTAAACCTTGTCCCAACTGGGATCGCTATCCACCTCGCCGACCCAAGCCTCACAGCGATAGTTCTGCCACGTTCCGGACTAGGTCACAAACATGGAATTGTGCTGGGCAACCTGGTAGGACTAATCGATTCAGATTATCAGGGACAAATACTGGTTTCCTGCTGGAACCGCAGCCAAATACCTTTCCTACTGAATCCTCTTGAACGCATTGCACAACTAGTAGTAATACCCGTTGTGCGGGTGAATTTCAGCATAGTGGACGATTTCGAGAAAAGTAACCGGGGTGAGAAAGGATTTGGTAGTACCGGTAAGCACTAACGTACTGTGCGCTTTCTTCCGGTTATTCTGCTTTTTCTTCTGCCAGCGGCAGTCTGCGAAGAAATGCCAACAATCAACCTCAAGATTTCCGGTCATACTTTTTTTGCTGAAGTTGCTTACACCCAAAAATATCGTACTCGGGGGTTAATGTATCGCAAATCAATGGATCAAAACAGCGGTATGCTGTTCGTGTTTCCTGAAACTGGTCGTCATAGCCTGTGGATGGTTAACACCAATATTCCACTCAGTGTCGCGTTTCTTGATGAAAGTGGTACGATACTCAATATTGTTGATATGTCACCTCGTACCAAAACGAAACATAGTGCAGCTAGTACAGCAAAGTATGCGCTTGAAATGAATCTTGGTTGGTTCAAAGCAAGAAAAATTAAAAAGGGACAGCACGTCACGGGGCTAGGGAAAGCTCCTACTGCAAAATAACTAGTGCTTAGTCCAGCTATGCTATATTGATTCATCACATTCCTGGGAGCATTCCTTTTAGTCCTCGCATCATTTTCGCCATCCCACCCTTATTCATCCTTTTCATCATTTTCTGCGTCTGCTCAAATTGAGTCAATAAGCGGTTTACCTCTTGCACTGAGACACCTGCCCCAGAAGCAATGCGACGCTTGCGTGATGCTTTGAGAATTTCTGGCTTAGCACGCTCCTGAAGTGTCATAGAATTGATGATACCTTCAGTGCGGCCGATGATCTTGTCGTCCATTTTTATATTTTGTACGGCCTGACCTAATTGCGCAGGTAGTTTGTCCACCAAAGCATTCATGCCACCCATATTTCTTATTTGCTGAAACTGTATTTTGAAATCATCTAGATCAAATTTTTTGCCTGACTTTATTTTTTTCGCTAACTTCTCTGCCTCGTCCTGATCTACGCCACGCCGAGCTTCCTCAATCAGTCCCAGTACGTCACCCATGCCAAGGATACGTGAAGCCATACGGTCTGGACGAAACGCTTCCAGCCCTGTTAATCTCTCAGCCACACCAGCAAATTTGATCGGCTTGCCAGTGATGTGTCGCACTGATAGTGCCGCTCCTCCACGAGAATCACCGTCTAGCTTAGTGAGAATAACTCCAGTCAAGGGCAATGCCTCGGCAAATATCTTGGCAGTGTTTACCGCGTCTTGCCCCTGCATTGCATCCACTACGAATAAGGTTTCGATGGGTTTGAGCAAAACCTCCAATTCACTAATCTCGCGCATCATGGCCTCGTCTATAGCCAAGCGCCCAGCGGTGTCCATGATCATCACATCATGGTGATGCTTACGGGCAAATTCCAAAGAATCAATAGCAATTTCACGAGGCTGCTGACCCACTTGTACCGGGAAGAAATCCGCCTTAGCCTGTTTAGCTAACAACTCCAGCTGATGAGTCGCTGCTGGACGATATATATCACAAGAAACGAGCAATACTTTTTTCTTTCTCTGCTCTATCAGCCATTTTGCCAGTTTACCGCTGCTAGTGGTTTTGCCAGCGCCCTGCAACCCTGCCATAAGAATTACTGCAGGGGGTACAGTAGCAAGATTAATCTCGGTATTCTCTCCTCCCATAATGGTAATAAGTTCCTGATGCACTACACCTACCAAAGCTTGTCCAGGCGAGAGGCTGCCTATCACTTCTTGACCAATAGCTTTTTCTTTAACACGCGCAATGAAATCTTTGACCACTGGCAAAGCGACATCAGCCTCCAGTAGTGCCATCCGTACTTCACGCAACACTTCCTGAATATTTGCCTCAGTCAGCCTCACCTCACCTCGCAAGGATTTCATGATGCCAGAAAGTCGATTGGTAAGATTGTCGAACATGCTAAATGCCTCTCAAGGAAAATTGGTGTAAACTGACCAGTCATTCGCGTTTTAGTCTGTTACATTAATGTCTGGTATTTTAGCTTATCTCGCCGCCTCCCTGCTTTATGGACTGATCGGTTGGTATTTCTGGCGCACCAAATGGAAGGCGTCGACACAATCCATGGACGGCGCTATTGTAGCTTCTGGTTGGGAAAGTTTCACAATTCTCATACCACTTACATTACACGGTTATACGCTTTATCTATCCATATTCGCTGGTGCTGGACTGAGCTTTGGCATTGGTAATGCAGTTTCCTCCATAGTATGGCTCACCGCCCTAGTTTATTGGTTATCCAGCTTCTTCTACCGCCTAGAAGTTTTGCAAACCCTTGTTGCACCAATAGCGGCAGTGGCAGTGCTGTTACCGCTCTTATTTCCTTCACTGCGCCCCTTAGCCAATACTGAGTTCCCTGCATTCACGGCACATATTCTAATCGCGATGATGGCATACAGTCTGCTCACCATTGCCGCACTACACGCCTTGCTGATGGCGGTCGTGGAGCGACGCCTGCACAACCCTTCCATGTCTTCGGTTCAGGTAAATCTGCCCCCTCTTCTGGATATGGAGGAACTTTTGTTCCGCATCATCTGGGTAGGATTCCTACTGCTCACATTAACCCTCATCAGTGGCGCGGTATTTTCCGAAGAAGTATTCGGTCAACCAATCAAACTTACCCACAAAACCTTATTCGGTTTCATTTCTTGGGGTGTATTCGCTGCCCTGCTCACAGGTAGGAAATTGTACGGCTGGCGCGGACGTATTGCTATTCGCTGGACGCTGATTGGATTTGTCATCTTGCTACTGGCCTATCTTGGTAGCAAGTTTGTATTGGAGGTGATATTGCAACGTTAACACCAAAGATTGGGTAAAAAATAGAGTCACTTGAGAAAAATGTTTGAACATGCCCTCCTTTTGAATCCTTGACAAAACTCCCTTCCCCTTCGATACTAAATTCTTCTCATTATGAATAAAGGCACTTCTTGGAAGATATGCCGTTACATGTGCTACTGATTGCGTTTGTTTTTTTGTTGGTCCTGTCTGCGTTTTTCTCCCTCTCTGAAACTAGCATGATGTCGATCAGCCGATACCGGTTGAAATTTCTTGCCAAACAGGGACATCGCGGCGCCCGCCTGACCACCCAGTTGCTAGCAAACACTGATCGGCTGCTAGGAGTTATTCTGCTTGGCAATAATTTGCTAAATGCTGCCGCAGCAACATTGGTAGCGGTAATGATTTCTACTTTCTTTGGTCGCAATGATCTTGCCATATTCGTCGGTACGATATGTGTAACGTTCGCCATTCTGGTATTCAGCGAGCTTACACCAAAGGTAATCGCTGCCACCTATCCAGAACGCATCGCACTAGCTTCAAGCTACGTGTTAACACCGCTATTGAAGCTTTTCTACCCGATAGTATGGTTCGTCAATCTATTTGTGCAGGCGCTACTTTTTATCCTGCACATTAAACCTAAAGAAAATAATGCTGTACACAAACTGAGCCTAGAAGAACTAAAAACCCTGGTGTTGGAGGAGGGGGATTTCATCCGAAAAAAACACCAGAGCATGTTAATAAATCTGTTTGATCTTGAATCTATTACCGTTGACGACGTTATGGTGCCACGCGGACAGATCGAAGCTATAGACTTAGAAGCCAGTGATGAAACGATCCAAAATCAATTACTTACTTGTCATCACACCCGCCTACCAGTGTATCGGGGAACCTTGGATGATGTGACTGGAATAATTTCTGCCCGTAAAGTGTTAAACCAAATGTATAGCGGTAAAATTACCGCTTTAGCGCTCGGAAAGATCATACGAGAACCATACTTCATTCCATCTGGCACACACCTCTTTTCGCAGTTACAACTATTCCAAGAAAACCATGAACGGATCGGCTTAGTAGTGGACGAATATGGTGAGTGGATGGGGCTTGTAAGTCTGGAGGACATTATCGAAGAGATTATTGGCGATTTCACCACCCACTCGCCCTTACAAGTGGGACAAGTAAGCACATTCCTGAAACAGAAAGATGGCAGCATAATAGTTGAAGGTAGCAGCCTGTTGCGTGAACTTAATCGAAAACTGGGTCTAAAACTCCCACTAGATGGACCAAAAACTCTAAATGGATTGATTTTAAATCATTTTCGGGATATCCCCGAGGCCGGTACAGGCCTGAGGATTGCCGGTTATCCAATGGAAATCATCCAGACTCAGAATCGGGTGGTGAAAGTGGTTCAGATTTATTGTGTTTCGACCGTGATTGAGTAGGAGACACAACTGCAGACACTATGGGGTAACGACACATTCAATATTGTGAAATTTATTCTAAATCTTTTCCGTAATAATGTCGTTAATACCGTTATTGCGATTGAATTCTAATAAAACACTCTCAGCAGCTTCATGCATAGGTGCGAAGGAAAGATGAAGAAAGAGAAATTGTGGGATGCCACATTAGCATTCAACAATGTTGCATAGAATAGAGTGCCCCAAGGAGTCATTATGGTAGCTGCGACTGCGACTGCAGACAAGAAAACCAAGGAAATGAGCTATTCCTGGGAAGGTAAAGACAAGTCTGGAAGGATAGTAAAAGGTGAAATGCGCGCCGCCGGCACTGTAGTTGTTAGTTCCATGCTGCGTCGTCAGGGCGTCAATGTCACAAAAATAAAGAAAATCCGAATAACTGGCACTGTCACTGAGAAAGACATAACCTTATTCACCCGTCAGCTTGCAACTATGATGAAATCTGGCGTTCCGCTACTTCAGGCTTTTGATATAGTTGGCAAGGGCCACAGTAATCGCGCAGTTGGCAAACTGCTAATGGATATCAAAACCAACGTTGAGACTGGTAGTAGCTTAGCTAATGCCTTCCGGAAATATCCCATACATTTCGATGCGCTATTCTGCAACCTGGTAAGCGCAGGCGAAGCTGCTGGTATTTTAGACACCCTATTAGATCGCCTGGCAACCTACAAGGAAAAAATTCAGGCTATCAAAGGAAAGATAAAATCTGCCCTCTTTTACCCTATTTCGATTATTGTAGTAGCGTTCGGAATTACTGCGGTGATCATGATTTTTGTGATTCCTGCGTTTAAAGAATTGTTTTCAGGATTTGGCGCAACTCTTCCTACGCCCACACTTGTAGTTATGGCAATTTCTGACTTTTTTGTAGCTTACTGGTGGGCAATTTTTGGTACAGTAGGAGGCAGCATCTACGGTTTTTTCTACGCATGGAAACGTTCCGTTCCTCTGCAAAGGATTATGGATCGACTGCTGCTAAGGATGCCGATTTTTGGTGCAGTAATCCGTAAAGCAACCATTGCGCGTTGGACCCGTACTCTTTCGACCATGTTTGCCGCAGGTGTTCCACTGGTAGAAGCGCTTGATTCAGTCGCGGGCGCGGCGGGTAATTATGTCTATTTTGAGGCTACCAAAAAAATTCAGTTGGAAGTCACCACTGGAAACGCCTTAGCCAATTCGATGGAAAACACAAATGTTTTTCCTAGTATGGTGATTCAGATGGTTGCTATCGGCGAAGAGTCCGGTGCGCTAGACTCCATGCTCAGCAAGGTGGCTGACTTCTTCGAAGGAGAAGTAGATGACGCTGTTGCCGCGATTTCTAGCCTGATGGAACCGGTCATTATGGTGGTGCTGGGTACTCTTATCGGTAGCATGGTGGTTGCAATGTATCTTCCCATCTTCAAAATGGGCCAAGTTGTCGGCTAAATCTAGGAATCAGGGAATACTCTGCATCCTATTGAAATCCGGTAGTATTACTGAAACCCAGAACCCTTATGTCATTCATTTCGCTGCTGCAGTCCACTCCTGCTTTCTTCATTTCGCTGTGTGCTGCCATTGGTCTAATGGTAGGTAGTTTTCTGAACGTAGTTATTTTTCGACTTCCGAAAATGATGGAAAGAGAATGGCGCCAGCAATGCGCTGAGTTGCGTGGTGAAACCATAGAAACTTTACCACCTCTCAGTTTAGCTAAGCCTCGCTCTGCATGTCCCCATTGTGAACATAAAATAACTGCACTAGAAAATATCCCTATAATAAGTTATCTGGTTTTAAGAGGACGTTGTTCACAGTGCAATGCCTCTATTTCTGTACGTTATCCTATCATTGAAGCAGTGACCGGGATTATTAGCAGTTTTGTTGCCTGGCATTTTGGATATGGATTTCTTGCTATTGCCGCTTTGATTTTCGTCTGGGCAATGATCGTACTGGCATTCATTGACTTGGATACTCAACTACTTCCTGATGATGTTACGCTCCCGCTACTGTGGGTTGGACTATTGGTCAATCTGGGTGATGGTTTTACTGACATCCGTTCTGCGATCATCGGTGCAGTCTCTGGTTTTCTTGCTCTGTGGTTGGTTTACTGGTGCTTTAAACTTGCTACCGGAAAGGAGGGTATGGGTTACGGTGATTTCAAACTACTCGCTGTAATTGGCGCATGGTTTGGGTGGAAAATGCTACCACTAGTAATCCTGCTTTCTTCTTTGGTGGGTGCCATAGTTGGCATTGGACTGATAGTCGCAACGAAGCATAGGCGAGATGACCCTATACCATTTGGACCATATCTAGTTAGTGGTGGTCTTATTGCGTTATTTTGGGGAAACCAACTTAACCGTGCATATCTTGGTCTGCTTTAGCGTATGCCTTTGATAATCGGCTTAACTGGGGGAATCGGTAGCGGAAAAACTAGCGCTGCAAAATTCTTTACCACCGTAGGTGCAAATGTTATCGATACAGATAAGATCGCGCGCGAACTTACACAGCCACATGGCGCTGCCATTTCTAGTATACAAAAATCCTTCGGTAGAAATTTTATTACTACAGATGGCGAGCTGGATAGAAAAAAAATGCGTGATCATGTATTTTCCGATGGCACTTCCCGACGACAACTTGAAGCGATTCTCCACCCACTTATCCGAACAGAGGCGGTCCGTCTTACTGCACTTACTTCTTCTCCTTACGTAGTGATAGTCGTGCCACTGCTGCTTGAAACTAGTGGCTATCGTGAAATAGTCCAGCGCATCCTAGTAATAGATTGCAATGAGGAAAACCAGGTTGCTCGCGCTATTTTACGTAGTGGACTGAGCAAACACGAAGTACATGCCATCATGGCGACACAAACCTCACGCCAGGAGCGCCTAGGGCAGGCAGATGATGTAATCATTAACGACATGGACATACTCCACTTGCAGAAACAGGTAGAAATGCTACACCGGAAGTATCTTACCTTATTGAATAAAGATTAAGCTAGTCAAGTGCTGCACTACTGATTTGAAATTAATTTCCTTTGTAAAATTATGTTTTATAGAGCAAAATTAGCACATGCTATTGTGCCATCTAGGCTACTTACATTGTGATTTGCTACGAGCACCCTCTTAATGAACGTATTCGCACCTTGCTGCGACTCGAAGACTTGTTTAACAAAGTGGCTTTCTTTGCAGACAAGGAAAATGCGGTTGAGCATCATTCAGCGCTTGTCATCTTATTTGAAATCCTCGATGTTGCGAACCGTACCGACATGAAACCGGATTTACTACAGGAGCTAGAGCGGCAAAAGAAAGCATTGGAGTCTTTACGCAAAAATCCAGATGTTTCTCAAGAAACGTTGAATCAAGTATTAAATGACATTCAGGTTGCTTCTCATGGAATGTTAGGCATTGTTGGGAAAGTCGGTGAACACTTGCGCGAAGATGAGTGGCTTATGGGCATCAAACAGCGTACAGGAATCCCTGGTGGCGCTTGCGAATTTGACTTGCCTTCCTACCACTATTGGTTACATCTAGACCCTGCAATATGCCGCAAGCACCTTAACGAATGGATCGCGCCATTACTGCCAATCCGGGATAGCTTCAGAATCATCCTACACCTCTTACGAAATAGTGGAAGAACTTTTCAACACATCGCCCACCGTGGAATGTTCCAGCAAATGGGACAAGGGTGTGCTGCACATATGCTGTGCCTAAAGGTAAGCGAGGATTTACCTTGCGTCCCAGAAATTAGCGCAAACAAATATGCCCTCACCATTCGCTTCGTCACCTCGGGATCAGGACAAAAAACCAAGGTATATGAAAATGATGTAGAATTTCAGCTAGCTTTCTGTACTTTGTAATCAATAAGCCATCTTGTCGCCACAATTATTTAGTCATGTTATCAAGCTCTGATGGAACAGCGTGTCATTAACTGTCCACAATGTGGTAAAACCATCGTTTGGAATACTACCAACGATTTCCGTCCGTTTTGTTCTAAGTTGTGTAAAATGATCGATCTAGGAGAATGGGCTACTGAGTCCTATCGCATCCTAAAAACGGAAGAACTAGAAACTGATGAATAGCTTATTAAACAATAAGTTAAATTATTATGCTTGAACTTGTCTTTTCTTTACCTAATAAATGTAACCAGTTTGTAACCACATTTACTAAATAGTCCGTGTCTAAGACAAGTATTGAGTAATCAGGAAACATGGTAATAATTAAATTTGCATAGATAAATTAAAAATTAGATATGAAAAAACTATTGTTAGCCTTGCTACTGGCTATTGTGAGTAGTAGTGCGGTGGCGGAGTGGGTTTATATTGTCGAAAACAAAACTACTGGTGCCAGCTATTACATCAATTCCGACATTATTCGCAAATCCAGCAACAAGGTTAAAGTGTGGGAATTGGTAGACTTAAATAAGGCTGTGAATTCAATCGATAAGAAGTATATATCAGCAAAGTTGCATACAGAATACGACTGCAAGGAAGAACAAACGCGAATCCTTTATAGCGTTTTGTATACTGGAAATATGGGCAAAGGTGAAATAATTCGTTCCTACTATACTTCTGAGAAATGGTCGCCAATCGTGCCAGATAGCGTGGGCACACCGCTTTTAAAATACGCCTGTTGGGGGAAGTGAAGGGTGAATGGGGAAACAAAACATGAAAAACTTACTATTGATTTTAATGCCTTCTTTCCTTTACTAGTATATACCCTTACAATTATTAGTGTTTGTTTTAGGTTGTTTTCAGACGCTCACCGATTTTACTTCTAGAAATTTTTTTGCCAAAATTAGAAAAATAAAAGAGGAGTGGGTACCTCTATTACAGGAGAAAGAGGATGATTCCAATACCAACCCTTGCCTCTTTCTAGTATTCGCTGAGTGCAATGCAAGGCCGATTCTCTCTTGTCCCGCAAGCAGGGCAATTA
>SMXG01000121.1 GCA_004356775.1 Betaproteobacteria bacterium
CCATGTATGATCAGTTTTTGCATGGATCAGAAATATTATATTTGAACATTTATGCTAATCTTTCTTATATATTGGTGGTGCTTGGTAATATAGCCATGAATATTACCGGTTGAAATGTATCATAATTCTCTTCATCATATCGCAATGGGCAATACTATAAATCCCAATCTTTGGGATTCTGCTTTGTGCTCATGGTACTGCAGTACGCGTATCCGCACACCTCGGGAGATGAAATGAAAAAGCAGGCGATTCAAACTGCTGACGCACCCCAAGCTATAGGAACCTATTCTCAGGCAATCCGTGTCAGTATGGGAAGTACGGTTTATCTATCCGGTCAGATTGGGTTAGATCCAAGTACAATGCAAATGGTGGGCGGAATCGAGGCTCAAATCCAGCAGGTATTTTTGAACTTAAAGGCAGTAACAACAGCCAGTGGTGGTGTTCTAATAGACATCGTTAAACTAAATGTTTACCTGACAGATCTTGATGATTTTGCCATGGTAAATAAAATTATGGCAAGTTATTTCGATCAGCCTTATCCTGCGCGGGCAGCAGTAGGCGTAGTGGTGCTTCCGCGTGGGGCATTAGTGGAGATGGATGCGGTAATGGTACTGTAAGGGTGAAGGGGAACTCTAAAAATAATCTTGTTTTACCTATTGCTGCCAGTTTCGCCAGCAAGGCTGTGCAGGAAAAACTCGATAAGCTTGGGATTATCAATGAATTCGACTTAGTACTGCATTTACCGCTGCGCTACGAAGATGAGACGCATCTTTGTCCTATTAGCAATGTGCTTGAAGGTAAAACTGTGCAGGTTGAAGGTGTCATCATTCACAGCGAAGTTATGTACCGTCCGAGACGCCAACTGGTGTGCCAAGTAGAAGATGGTAGCGGAATACTCTTCATACGTTTTCTTAATTTCTACAGCAGTCTGATAAAAACATATTCCGTGGGCGCTCGGGTGCGTTTATTGGGTGAGGCTCGCCTAGGTTTCTTCGGTACTGAAATGGTACATCCAAAGTGCCACATTGTGCGCGAAGGTATGCCACTACCCGATGCTCTGACGCCGGTTTATCCAACCACTGCAGGGCTTTCTCAAGCAGTGATCCGTAAGCTGGTTAGGCGTGCGCTGATTGGCGATAATAGAGTTAGTAATTTATCAGAAACCCTGCCCAATAAGACTCTAAAGCGTTATCGGTTGAATAGTTTTAAGGATAGCGTGATGTTCTTGCATCAACCCCCGTCAAATGCATCAGCCCATTTGTTGCAGGAGCGCACTCATCCAGCTTGGTGCAGGATTAAATTTGATGAATTACTAGCACAGCAATTATCAATGCGTTTACATTACCAGCAACGTCGCAGTCATAGCGCACCTGCATTGCCAGGGAGAAACGAATTAACGAAAGCACTACTTGAATCCCTTTCTTTCAGTCTTACTAGTGCACAAAGAAAAACATTTTCAGAAATCAGCCGAAATCTTTCCGAGGCACATCCGATGCAGCGTCTGTTGCAGGGAGATGTGGGTAGTGGTAAGACAGTGGTTGCAGCTTTAGCAGCACTACAGGCTATCGAAAACGGTTATCAAGTGGCCATCATGGCGCCAACTGAAATCTTGGCTGAACAGCATTACCAGAAGTTTTCCCATTGGTTCGCTCCTTTGTTTGATTCCTTAGGAATAACGATTGCCTGGTTGTCCGGCAGTCAAAAAAGAAAACATCGTCAAACTGCGCTCTCCGATATCGCTGAAGGCAATGCCATGCTCACCATTGGTACTCATGCGTTGTTTCAGGAGCATGTTGAATTTAACAAATTGGGGCTTGCTATTATCGACGAACAGCACCGTTTTGGTGTACACCAACGACTAGCATTGAGTATGAAAAGTACTAAAGCAGGCATGGTTCCGCATCAATTGATGATGAGCGCAACACCCATACCGCGTACGCTTTCGATGAGCTATTATGCTGATCTTGATGTATCAGTGATAGATAAGCTGCCGCCAGGTAGAACCCAGGTGGTTACTAAATTATTCGCAGATACTCGTCGCGACGAAGTGATCGTACGTATCCGGGAGGCGTGCTGCGTAGGAAAACAGGTCTACTGGGTGTGTCCGCTGATAGAGGAATCCGAAGTTTTACAACTCAAGACCGCTTTGGAGACTTATGAAACATTGAGCCTCACTTTTTCAGACTTCAAAGTTGGTTTGTTACATGGACGACTTTCTTCACAGGAAAAGTTATCAGTAATGGAGCTATTTAAACAAGGCGATATTCAGTTACTGGTTGCAACTACAGTAGTTGAAGTTGGTATGGATGTACCCAATGCTTCACTGATGGTCATTGAGCACGCTGAGCGTATGGGATTGTCTCAGTTACATCAATTACGGGGACGCATAGGGCGTGGTATAGAGGCTAGTGTCTGCATACTTCTCTACCAGAGACCATTATCGGAAATTGCATGTAAACGGCTTCAAATCATTTTTGAGCATACCGATGGTTTTGAAATTGCCCGCCAAGATTTGCGCTTGCGTGGACCTGGAGAATTTTTTGGTGTTCGTCAAAGCGGTATACCCATGTTACGTTTTGCTGATCCTGAACGAGATGAAACCCTGCTTAATGATGCTCGTTGTGTTGCAGAGGAAGTGTTGCGTGATTATCCTGAATTGGCGCAACGTCATCTCCAGCGCTGGTTAGGAGAAAAAAGAAAATACCTAAGAGCGTAATAATTAAAATAAATCATAGGCTTGTAATATTCTGAACATGTTTTAAATTTGAGAGTTAAGACTTAAACAAATTAGCGGGTTTGGCTAGATACCATTAAATGATTATTCAAACCAAAAATCTAACTCTACAATACCCAGGAAAGTTACTGTGCCATGACCTGAATCTAACCGTCAATTGTGGTGAGTGCTGGGCGGTATTAGGCCAGAATGGTTGCGGCAAGACTACCTTGATACACGTATTAGGTGGCTTACGCTGTGCAGATGGTGGCAGTGCAGAGAGTGTCATAGTGGCTGGAAAAGCTCCCCAAACCTGGTCACGAGGTGAGCTTGCACGCAAACTGGGCATCATGTTGCAAGAAGAAGCGGGTGAATTCTGGGGCAACGTAAAGGAATATGTATTGCTGGGAAGGCATCCTCATGTTAAGAATTTGTTTGGCTGGGAAGCTGTCGATCATGACATTGCTATCCGAGCTATGGAACGCATGGAATTGGTAAATTTTTCCCACCGCTCCCTCGATACACTCTCCGGTGGTGAGCGTCAGCGTGTGCGCATTGCTTTGTTACTTGCCCAGTCGCCACAGTGTTATTTGTTGGATGAACCGTTACAGCACCTTGATCTTCGCTATCAGCTTTTTGCTATGATGCTATTTAAGGAACTAGCTGCACAAGGTTGCGCGGTAATGATGGTGCTACACGATATCACTTGGGTCAGCCGCTACTGCGACCATGTGTTAATGCTATTTGAAAATGGTCGAGTTTTAGCTGGCTCAGTTGGAGAATTGTTAACTCAAGATAATCTGGAAGAGCTTTATCAGTGTAATTTGGACGAATTTGGCATAAAGCTCTTGCGTCTTCCCATACCAAGCACAGTGCTAGGTGTATAATTCACTACTTGGTGTTCCCCACATTCCGTAATGATCCATAAACTTTTCCGGCGCGTTTTTAGCCAAGATTCTCCTGTTCTTGTTCCAGATCCTGCCACTACTAAGCTACGCATCATTCCGCGCAAGCAACATGGCATCGTCCGCAATAGCATTAGTCCCTGTGCAATTAAAATTACATCAGGCTTGCAACAAGCAGGCTATTCTGCTTTCGTGGTGGGTGGTGCGGTGCGTGACTTGCTGTTGGGGCTGGAGCCGAAAGATTTCGATGTTGTCACCAATGCTACACCTGAGGAGGTGCGTGTTGTTTTCCGTCGTTCGCGTATTATCGGTCGACGCTTTCGTTTGGTGCATGTAATGTGTGGAGCCGAGACTGTCGAAGTATCGACATTTCGTGGAAATTTATTTGCCAATAAGGACAATGAAACTATGATGCACAAGCATGCTGACGAACATGGGCGGATCTTGCGCGACAACGTATTTGGCAGTCAAGAAGAGGATGCAAAACGGCGCGATTTTACAGTCAATGCATTATTTTATAATCCAGACAGTGAGGAAATCTGGGATTATCTGGAAGGATACGACGACATTCAGGCGAAGCAATTGCGAATTATCGGTACACCGTTGCAGCGTTATCGTGAAGACCCAGTACGCATGTTACGAGCAGTGCGACTTGCAGCTAAACTCGATATGCAGATAGATACTGCCACTGCTACACCCATTGGCGATCTTGCTCCGCTATTACAAAATGTGCCACCATCACGGCTGTTTGATGAAATGTTAAAGCTACTATTATCCGGTCATGCTCAAACCAGCGTAGCGGATTTACGGGCGCGTGGATTGTACCATGGTTTGTTACCAATGCTGGATATGATGTTTACACAGCCACATGGCGAGCGCTTCATCACACTTGCACTCAAGAACACTGATGAGCGCGTGCAGCAAGAAAAAACGGTATCTCCGGGTTTCTTGTTTGCTGTGCTGTTGTGGCACGAAGTATTGACAGCATGGAATACACGTAAGGATACAGGAGAGAAATCTACTCCCGCTCTACATATGGCGATGAATGATGTGCTGGCCGTGCAAGAGAAGAAACTTGCGATTCCGCGCAGATATGATGCCATCATGAAAGAGATTTGGGCCATGCAACCACGTTTCCTGGGGAGAGCAGGGCGTAGGCCATTTTGCTTACTGGAACACCCGCGCTTTCGAGCAGCCTATGATTTCATGTTGTTACGTTGCGAAAGTGGAGAAATGGATGTAGAGATAGGACATTGGTGGGAGACGTTCCAACATGCAAAAGGCAGTGAGCGCGAGAACATGTTGATCAAGATTGAAACGTCAAAGAAGCGAAGAAGAAGACGTGGTCGTGGTGAAATTGTAACCGGGGATATAGCAAATCTTAATAATTCAGTTTCAGATACGGCAGAATAATTTGATGTTAGGTGCCAAATTGAATCCTATTTTTCAAGTTTTCATTGCGTTAGGTAGTAATTTGGAAGATCCAGTGTTTCAAATACGGAAAGCGTTCGATGAGCTTGCAAGGCTCCCTACAAGCTGTCTACTGGCCTGCTCTTCGCTTTATCGTAGCGCACCAGTTGGGAGACACGATCAGCCTGATTTCATCAACGCCGTGGTGCAGATCGAAACGGGTCTTTCCCCGCACGACTTACTTAAAGCTTTGCTCGAAATCGAGCAAAGCCATGGGCGTGTACGCAGGTTACCCAATGATCCACGTACACTTGATCTTGATATGCTTATGTATGATGAATTAGAATGTAATGGGCGCAGCTTAACTCTGCCGCATCCACGCATGCATCAACGTGCTTTCGTATTAGAGCCTCTTATGGAGATTGCGCAGGATTGCTTTATTCCCGGCCATGGTACTGTTGTTAAATTACTTTCCGCCTGTGCTGAACAACAGCTTGAACGAGAGCAAAATTAGTGAAGCTGGAAAAATATCGTTACATCGTAGTTGAAGGTCCAATAGGTGTAGGAAAGACCAGCTTAGCGCGGCGTATAGCTGATCACCTAAATAGCTCGCTGTTGTTGGAAGAACCAGGTGAAAATCCGTTTCTCGAAAAGTTTTATGGTGATATTTCCCGTTATGCTCTACCAACACAATTGTTTTTCCTTTTCCAGCGGACTAACCAAGTGCAGAGTTTAGTGCAAATGGATATGTTCACCCGAGTGACCGTGAGTGATTTCTTGCTTGAGAAGGATCAATTGTTTGCCAAGCTTACGTTAAATGATGCCGAGCACGATCTCTACCAGAGGATTTATTGTCATTTACAACCCAAGGCCCCCCCGCCTGATTTGGTAATTTACTTACAAGCTTCACCTAATATTTTGATTGATAGGGTTAAGCAGCGTGGCAGTCTTTTTGAGAAAAATATTTCTGAGGATTACTTATGGAAATTGTCTGAGGGATATATACGATTCTTTTATCAATATAAAGATGCACCGGTTATGATCGTCAACAGCGATAATCTAAATTTTGTTGATAACCAATCCGATTTTGATTTATTGCTACAACAAGTAGAACAAATGCGCGGCTCACGTGAATATTTTAATTGGGAAAGTTAGGAATTCAAACATGCGAACCACAAAAAGATCCCTACAGAAAATGCGCGACAACGAAGAAAAAATCTCTGTACTTACATGCTATGACGCAAGTTTCGCTGTATTATTGGAAAATTCTGGCATTGATATTCTGTTAGTGGGAGATTCTTTAGGCAACGTGTTACAAGGAGAAGATACCACATTGTCTGTGACATTGGATGACATGGCCTATCACACACGATGCGTGACACGTGGATCGAGCAAGGCGTTTATCATGGTTGACATGCCTTTTGGCACATCTCAGATATCACCAGAGAACACTTTTGAGAATGCGGCTGAACTTATGGCTGCAGGCGCAAGCATGGTGAAGATCGAAGGTGGTCGCATCATGGCCGAAACAATTAGATTTCTTACTCAGCGTGGCATTCCGGTATGTGCCCACATTGGTTTGATGCCTCAATCAGTTCACCAGCTGGGTGGTTATAAAGTACAGGGAAAGACTCACTACCTAGCCAAACAGTTGCTGGATGACGCGGTTATATTGGAGAAGGCCGGAGCAGGCATGTTGTTGATGGAGGCTGTTCCTGCTACGCTCGCAAAGAAAATAACCAAGACACTTGTTATCCCCACTATAGGTATTGGTGCGGGCGCGGATTGTTCTGCGCAGGTGCTGGTACTGTATGACATGCTTGGAATCTATTCGGGTAAGAAGTCTATGTTTATAAAAAACTTCATGGTCGGTGCAGCTAGTGTAAACGAAGCGATAGAAAATTATGTTAAAGAAGTTAAATCTGGAAAATTTCCGGGATTAGAGCATATATTCTAGTTTATAAATTGAGCGTGGAGATAATTAACGACATTCCATCCTTGCGTGCACGGCTAAAGCGCGAGCCTTACGTAGTATTTGTTCCGACCATGGGTAACTTACACGAAGGTCATATGTCACTGATACGAATCGCAGAACGGAAAGCAGGTTGCTTAGTGGCAAGCATCTTTGTGAATCGCTTGCAATTTGAGCTAACTGAAGATTTCGATCAATATCCACGCACCCTGGTGCACGACTGCAGATTATTGGAAAATTATAGTGTTGACGTACTATTTGTGCCTGATGAAAAAAGTATTTGTCCGGTACGACAAGAATTTCTATTAGAACTTCCGCCGGTAGCAAACACACTAGAGGGTGAATCTCGTCCTGGATTTTTCCGTGGCGTAGTGACGCTAGTGCTGAAGCTTTTTAACCTCGTGCAACCACAAGTAGCCATATTTGGCAAAAAAGATTATCAGCAGTTGCAAATCATGCGCGAAATGGTACGGCAGTTAAATTTATCAATAGAAATTGTTGAAGGAGAAATTGCGCGCGCACCTGATGGATTAGCGTTAAGTTCCCGTAATCGCTATCTGAGTGATGAAGAGCGTGCCGAAGCAGCGAACTTATACCAAGTTTTATCTAAAATAAAACAGGAAATAGAGATTGGTAACAGAAATTTCCAGGAGTTGCAGGAAAACGCAAGAGCAATTCTTGTAAGCCATGGCTGGAAAGTTGATTACGTTGTTATACGACAACGTGATACGCTGGTTCCAGTTCAAGTGGATGACCGGGACCTGATAGTGCTTGGAGCGGCACAGTTAGGTAGAACTCGGTTAATAGACAACCTAGAGATGTCCATTGGAATTTAAAGTAATTGTTAGGTACAATCCCGTAATTCTCTGTTCATCAAAAAAACCGATCTACCATCCCACCTTGTGACGGGATTGCAGATCGGTTTATGTCTTCGAGGACCTTGTAAACTATACGAGAAACTCTCGGCAGACAGTGACGACAACTGCCCTCTACTAGTTCACCTAACCCTTGTTCACTGACTAATAGTGAGCAGGGCGGCAGAAGAGGGCAGCTTAAAGATTAGAGCCGATTGTTTAGAATGACCTTGCTTTGGTTGTTCCAGATCACATCTGTCAGGTTGGAGTAACGAGTGATGATCTGCGCTGCAACCCCACCAGCAAACAGGCCAGACC
>SMXG01000122.1 GCA_004356775.1 Betaproteobacteria bacterium
GAGTCTCGTCATTGTAGACAAAGGTTTTGGCAAGGTTGTGTCATCGACTACACTCCGAAAAGGTATTTATGCTTTTGTCTTTGATCAGAAAGGGATCATGGCTGGAGTAGGTATCCAGGGCACGAAGGTCACTAGGATCCATCCATAAATAGATCACCCGGCAAAACGTTTTCTACAACTAGTAATCTTAGCCAGGCTTAGTGCCGGGTTTTTTATATTTGAATGTCCGCTTTTGACACAAAGCAGACATTCAACTAACTAACAATAGTTTTCAATGTTGGTGGGCGGGTACACCTAGTAAAAGATAAAGACTCCCTCCATCTGAAAGCCTTGAACCACGGCCTTATTTAACTATGAAGGCTCTGATAGCCTTATCTGTCAACCTTCCTGAGATACCACAAGACATGATTTTTCTCCAGTTCGATTTTCCCCTGATACCCCCACCCCCATTTTAAAAAGCTGTCACTGGAAACTATAGGAAGTTACAGGACGCTTACTTACTGAAGATACAAAGAAAAACGCCGTCTTGTGGACGGCGTTAGATGTTGCTGGAAGTACAATTGGTGGAGCGGCGGGAATCGAATTGTAGCCTGTAACCTTTACTACAGGCTGATCTAAATATTACGCATTTTCAAGATACCAACAAATATACCATCAAATTCGTTGGCTTTGATTGGATGCTAATGGATTGCTTTAGACACTTGGTAAGACTGTTTATATTTGGAATAAAGTAAACATTCGTGAATAATTGCCTAGAAATCGCGAAGTTTTCACGACTCGAAGATCGGCCATTAACCACGCCGGCCAACCCCCCCTACTCAATTATCTTGCGGGCTCTGAATTTAAATCCGCCATCTAGTCCTGCAAGCACTGCGCCATCACGATCATAGATGTCCTGCTTGAACACCACCCGGTGTTCATGATCCACCTGTGCTGTCCAGTACAACAACATTACCGTTAGCGGCTCGGTTAGGTTAACACGAGTGGTCTTACGCGAGGCCACCACTGCATCGATTTTTGCCCTGTCCCAGCCGGGCTTGTCCGCAAGCAGTAATTCGGCGAAATGAAACGGGTTCTGGACACGGATACAACCGGAACTAAAGGCACGCTCTGCCCGTTTGAATCCAGATTTGCTTGGCGTGTCATGCAAGTATACCGCATGCTTGTTGGGAAATATGAACTTGACGCGTCCCAGTGCATTATTCGGACCGGGTTGCTGGCGAATCATGTAGGGAAAACCCTTGCCTGGGTACTGTGACCAGTCAATTGTAGCAGGATCAATCTGCGTGCCCTGCAGATTGAGCACCACCATATTTTTATTCCGCAGGTATTCCGGGTCCCGTTTGACCTTCGGCAGAATATCCTTTCTGAGGATTCCCGGTGGTATCGTCCAGGTCGGATTGAACTCGATATAGCGAATGCGATCACGAAAGACCGGTGTTTTTCGGTAGGTTTTGCCGACCTGCACCCGGGTTTTCCAGGCCTCCTGGCCATTGCGTATGTACAAGACATTGAATCCGGCGATATCGGTCACCACAAAGTCCTGCGGCAGATCATGCAGTACCCAGCGCGCCCGATCGAGATTCACTCGAAGCTGATTAATGCGTGCCTCAACCGGCACGTTCATTGCCGCTAGGGTACCCTTGCCGGCGACACCATCTGCTTCAAGTCCATGTCGTTGCTGGAATTGCTTCACACCGGCCTCAACAGCATCATCATATGAAACTGATTCCATGCTGACTGTCTGCATATCATCGGTGACGGCCAGGCGCTGGCGGATGGTGATGACTCTTGGGGAAGTCATACCCGGTTTCAGCGTCTCGCCAGCAGACACCTGCGGCCAGCCCCCTTCGGCCAGGATCTTGCGGTAGTTGGCCAGCCCCTGCTTCAGGTCACGGTAAATATCTACCTGTGGACGGAAACCGGCCACTAGCCCGGTGACCTGCGCATTATCAATGGCAGAGGACAGCTTGAGAATGGGATTCAGTTCCAGCGTCCGGTCCATATTCCAGTTGCTATCCAGCGATTCCGGATCGACCTTACCGATCAACAGGTGATAACCAAGCCGAACCAGGCTATCAGTCAGTACGACATCCAGTTTGGCCTGTTGAGTCGGATCGGGTTTTGCCGCCAGTAGTCCCTGTAACTTCTGGATGAGGGACAAATGATAGTCCTCTGGAGTCAGGCCATCGTGGTAGCTGTCCTCGATTGCATCGACGAGTTGCCTGACAGAATCCGGGTTCGTCCATATGGGCTGGTAGTGGTATTTCTTATATAGTTCCGGCAGGAGAATAACCGACGAAATCGGGCAATTCTTATCCTTGACGCAATTACCTGACTTGATACGCTCGACCCAGTTGCGTATCTGTGAGTTGCTCTCAGCAGCTGCCGGGTGCACCTGTGAAAATGACAAACACAAAATCGTGATAAAAAACAGACGGGGCTTATTCATGGTCACCTCAATTATAAATAACTTTGCAGAGGCAAGCTTGTCCCTGCACCATTCAAAAAGCTTGCCGATATACATAATATATCTACGATCTGGTTCAATGACCATAACAACTTTCATTTTTCATCGGACACTTATGGACGAGATACGCTTACTTTACGATATGCTCGTTGGTAATACTGCTAGAATATGTTATCAATTAAAATAATATCATAAATATTTTTATGTCTCTAATATTGACTGAAAAACGCTGGATGCTTTTACGAAAATCTACCGAACATGAGTATCAACCCTTATCAAAATTAGGGGTTGATCGGCGGCGTTTTTTCAAAGCAGGAATGGGTGTTTGCGCAATGTTCGCGCTGCCATCAGTCTACGCCAGGGCTATGAATATAGGAGAAAAGAAATTAGCCTTTCTCAATTTACATACCGGTGAAAGAATTCGATCTACTTACTGGGTGGAAGGAAGTTACGTCCCTGAAGAACTTAAAGTAATTGAAAACTTACTGCGTGACCACCGTACTGGTGAATCACACGCAATCGATACCCGCCTACTTGATATATTACAACTTCTTCATGACCAAATAGGTGCGCGTAAGGAGTTCCATGTCATTTCTGGATATAGATCTCCTAAAACAAACGCAATGCTTGCTTCGCGTAGTAACAAAGTGGTAAAGAAAAGTTTGCACATGTATGGTAGGGCAATTGATATTCGGCTGCCAGAATATTCACTATCTGATTTACGCAAAGTCGCGTTGTCTCTAAAAATTGGGGGCGTTGGATACTACCCGAAATCTAATTTCGTTCATATAGATACTGGACGCGTAAGATTTTGGTAGGCGGCGGGAATCGAATAACAAGCTGGAATGCTTATTAACACATACTCTACACTTTTCAATGTTTCGATGTTGCCCCCAAAGTTGCCCTATGAAATGCTGGGTTCAAGAGGATTGCATAAGACCATATTGGACTTGAGGGAAGAATCAACGCTCAGCTGAATTCTGCATACTTCTTTAGATTTATTTAAGATAGGGAGCACACCTAGTCTAGAACTAACCCGCCTCACTATCAATTTCTCTCTCCGCCATTAATGTAATATAAGTAGTTGATATAACTGTATTATACATATATTAATATATGTATATACCACTTTTTATCCCACAATTAAAATCCACTTGAAAGTCTCGTGGTAGCAGTTACGACATAAGGTAGCGCCATTCTAATGCAACTCATGCAGATTGCAGTGTATTTAATTTGGCAAATGGAGACTCTTGTTTATCATATCTGTTAATTTAGTTTTAAGTAATTTTTGTGGAGGAGAGGTTTGATGACTATTAGATTCCCTAAGCCCTCAACTACTGTCCTCTGTCGGGCTGAAGCTGACGTTTCCGCAAAATCATTGACTGAGGAAGAACGAGTACGGATGCAGACAGAATGGGCCCAATGGGCCAAGGAAACTTTAGACAAAATATTGTATATGGTAATCGACAATAAAGAAATTGCTCGTACCCGTACAGTCAATCAGGACAGACACCGTTCTCAAGAGCGGTTTCAAGAACTTATTCTGAAATCTTTACAAGCACAGCCAAAGTTGTTGCTCATCACAGAGCAAATTGTGTAGCAGAGCCGACCTGTCTCTATCGTGATGTCCCTGCTGGTTGTTGCGCTGGATCAAGTAATCAGTGTACACACGATTCGTGTCGCATCGATTAATGACAAGCTGCCTGTCCTCGTAATATTAATGCTGCTTTTTGTTGCAGCAGCATCATTATCAGTTGCTGGTTTTAATGCGGGCATTTCAGGTCGGCTGAATCGATGGCGGATGATTACATTCGCCCTTGTTCTCACGGGAGTAATGCTTGTTATCCATGATTTTGATCATCCGGTTGATGGTTTTATCCGTGTTAGTCATGACAGTATAATCAGCGTAATTAACGAAATGGAAGCGGATTTTGCACAGTGATGCGGTTTTATTTCTGGCATTAATTTCTATGCATGCTGAATTCGTAGTTTGCCACATATTGGGCTGAATCACTCGTTCAGACCATGTTTTTCAATTAATCACCGATTTCCTGCAACAAAGCCTGTACGGGAGAGCTACCCGGCATCAGGCGATCAAGTTTATGCCCATATATCATTGCCTGTTCGCGCTCGTCGCGTTTGAGGTGGATCCTAGCGAGCATAAAAAGAATATCCCGATCATTCTCAAATCTTTCGTGGGTTTCCTTTAGCGTCGCCAAAGCCTCCACAGTACGCCCATCCGAATGCAAACCTACCGCGTACACATAAGCATACCGGGCGGTATTAGGCGCCAATTCATATGCCCGCCGCAACGAGGAAATACCCTGCGTCCGCATTTCATTACGGATTTGCGCCAACCCCAAGGCGTGATGCAAAGTCCCGCTCTGTTCATTTTTAGCCAGTGCTTCCATAAGCAATTCCAAGGCCCGCGTCTCATCCTCTTGTACACGGTAAAGATCAGCTAGATTTATGTAGGCCGGCACATAATAGGGCGCTAATTTAATGGCCTGTTTATATAAGCTTTCTGCGTCAGCAAGATCATTTTCTTGTAACGCAAGATTTGCCAGATTACTGAGAGACTCTGGACGGTCCATATTGAAGCGCTGGATAGATTTGTACTCGGCCAGTGCAGATTTAAGTGCATCATGGGAAGACACGGGGTGTGCACTCAGACGCCGTGCCGCCTCAGCACGAATTACCCTCAGAGGATCAGACAATAAAGGCAGGCCAATCTCTGCGCGAAGTTGTGGCGACAATGCATCCAGTGTACTAACTGCCCCCATCCTCACTAGTGGGTCGATGTCACGGACAGCACGTTTGATTGCTGGTAAAGACCGTTGGGTAATTCCATTACCTAATAGGCTAAACGCCGTTCCACGCACAATAGCAGAATTGCGTTGGTCTTCTGCTACGCTAAGTAATTCTTCTTCTGCATCGATCCGGTAATGGTTTGCAGCACTAAAAGCTGCTGCATAAAGCTGAGAGCTTTGTTCTCCGTACCAGGCCGTGACCTTGGCTAGCGCCCATTTTGCTGATTTATCATCGTGGCACTGGTTACAGGCGTTTGGCGTACCTATCGTGACTGAAAGCATTGGTCTTGGAATACGGAAACTGTGATCCCTACGCGCATCTACCACCATATAATTTTTGGCAGGCATGTGGCAATTCACACATTGGCCGCCTGTTGTCTCTATTCTGTGATGGTGGTGTTGATCACTGTCGTATTTGGCAGATGAATGGCATTGTCCACACAAACCGTTCCCTTGCACCCTCAGTTTTAAGCTGTGAGGCTGATGACAGTCGCTACACGTCACTCCCATTTCATACATCTTGCTTTGCAGGAAAGACCCGTATACATAGACTTCTTCATCGATTTGTCCGTCGGCGTAATAAAGGTTCTGGTTAAGCAGGCTTACCCGAAAATGATC
>SMXG01000123.1 GCA_004356775.1 Betaproteobacteria bacterium
AAGCGAGCCACGGAAAGCAAAAAGGCTTACATAAGCATAGCTGCTTATGTAAGCCTAGATATCTTTGGCGTATGGATTTCACGCCTCCTTATTCCCATCCCTACTAGGGAACCCAGCACAACAGGGAGTTATCCCTGCGGCAGGGAGCCATCCCTGCTTTTACAAACTTCGACCGACTTACGAAAGGTCAAAGCTCCAAAACGGTAGCCACTCCGTTGGCTGCAATCTTATTGGTACTATACAGCATATCTCGGAAAGGAACTAATTATGTAAATATAAATATCTCAAAGGGTGAACAAATAGCAATCTAGCGAATTTTAAATGTGGTATGAAAAGTGGTATTACTAACTATTATTATCTAAATAATAGATTAATAATAGTTAGTTATATCATATAATTGGCGGAGAGGGTGGGATTCGAACCCACGTGCCAGGTTACCCTGACCATCTGATTTCGAGTCAGTTCCGTTATGGCCACTTCGGTACCTCTCCATATTCATTAAGGAGAATTTTTTATCATCTAATTTCGTTTTTGTTCACGATGAAAACATGACAGAATAGCTTTATATCTATATATATATTTATCAATGCATATTTTTCTCTCATTTTTTTCATTTGTTATTTGTAGCTTTTTGATTGCTGCCTGTGACTCTTTTGAGAAATCAGTGCCATTGCTCGATAAAACTGATGAACTGATAGTCATTACTGTTAGCAGTCGTGATACATACTATAAAAACCCTGAAGGGAGATATGTTGGGTTAGAGTTTGATCTTACTTCAGAATTTGCCAGAGTACTAGGTAAAAAAGTTAGGTTTATTGTGGTATCAAACAAGGATGAGGCGTTGTCAACTCTGGAGAAACATCAGGGACATCTCGCAGTTGGTATCAGTGTTACCATTGAGAACCAATTGCGAATTCGTTTTGGTCCAATCTATCAGCGTGCGCAACCACAAGTGGCTTACAATACAAATTATCCCAAACCAAGAAATATCCAGGATTTGGTCGGAAAGGACATCGAAATCGTAAGAGGAACAGTACACGTCGAACGACTAAATGAGGCAAGATTTCGGGCTCCTGATTTGAGGTGGACTGAAACGGATCTATCAACTGATGATTTGTTGACAAGGCTGGCAGAGGGCAAAATTGACCATGTAGTAGCCGATTCAATCCATATAAGTCTTGCAAAAAATTTCCATACCAATCTGGACGTAGCTATAAACTTAGGTAAAGAAAATGGTAAGGCGTGGGCATTCTCTTCCTATGGGGAGCCAGGATTACAGAAAAAAGTGCATAAATTCTTTAAGCGAATCGAGGGAGACGGTACTTTGAATCGCTTGCTTGACAGATATTACGGCCACATTCATCGGTTAGGGCAAGAAGATGTAAGTGAATTTTTAGAAAAAATACGCACATTGCTACCAGCTTTACGTAAGTATTTTTACCAGGCTGAGGAGATAACAAAAATAGATTGGCGTTTGATTGCTGCTTTAGCCTATCAGGAGTCTCATTGGGATCGGATGGCAACTTCACCTACCAATGTGCGAGGCATCATGATGTTGACGGAAGACACTGCAGATCGGATGGAAGTGACTGATCGCCTTGACGCACGACAGAGCATACTGGCTGGAGCGCGCTATTTGCTGATTTTAAAAGATATGCTACCGGCGCGCATTGATGAACCTGATCGTACTTGGATCGCATTGGCAGCTTATAACCAAGGTTATGGACACATAGAAGATGCGCGCATCTTGGCACAACGGATGAAATTGAGTCCAGATTTATGGGTGGACCTGAAAAGATCACTGCCGTTATTAAGTAACAGTGAGTATTTTGAGAAGTTAAAACACGGCTACGCACGAGGCGGAGAGGCAGTTCTTCTAACGGAATTCGTTCGAACTTACTACAATATTTTATTGCAACAAGAACCCCTTGCTCTTGGAATTCTTCATCCTCCAGTAGTATTGAGCCAAGTCCGATTAATAGATAAACAATCCTATTAATTCTATTGACTCTAATTCCATTTTTTAGACTGGCTTAGAAAATTTAGCTAACTTGTCCAGTTTTTAACTAATACAATTCTTAATCTCGAAAATTTTGAAATTGTAGCGGAAATTCTGTAACAGATTTCTTAATCAATGTAATTGCTTCCTGCAACATATCCCGTTTTGTGCCTGAGATACGCACCGTATTTCCCTGTATGCTGGATTGAACTTTAAGTTTGCTATCCTTGATGAGCTTGACAATTTTTCTTGCAAGCTCAGCTTCAACCCCAATTTTTATCATAATCTTCTGCTTAACCTTGTTCCCAGTAATTTTTTCCACTTCGCCTTTATCCATGCAACGTACATCAATGCCACGCTTAGCAGACTTGCCCATAAGAATATCGAATATCTGACCAAGCTTGAATTCATCATCGGCGTAAATAGTAAGTTTGTAATCCTCCTGTTCTACCCTTGCGTCAGATCTCTTGAAATCAAATCGGGTGCTGACTTCCTTATTTACCTGATTAATTGCATTTCTAATCTCTTGCTTATCAACTTCTGAAACTATATCGAATGACGGCATGACACCCCTCCTCATTCACTTAAATTGCTTGGCATCAAAATTCATACGCAATATTAAGCAATTAGTTTATTTGTGATTTACACCAAAGTTTTCATTTCTCGAATAGAAAGAATGAAAAACTCCATAATTATTTTATGTTCCTCATCTTTGATGCTATGCGCATCCGTAAAGCATTCAATTTAACAAATCCCGTAGCATCAGCCTGGTTATAAACACCTTTGTCTTCTTCAAAAGTTGCGATGTTAGGGTCAAATAGAGAATCCGTTTTAGAATCTCGTCCAACCACGATTACGTTACCTTTGTAGAGCTTTACCCTAACCCATCCATTTGCATTAAGTTGTGAAACATCGATCATAGTTTGTAACATTTTGCGTTCAGGGCTCCACCAATAACCATTGTAAATCAGCGCGGCATAACGTGGCATTAATTCATCTTTCAAATGTGCAACTTCCCGGTCAAGGGTAATAGATTCAATCGCCCGATGGGCACGTAACATGATGGTACCACCAGGGGTCTCGTAACAGCCACGCGATTTCATGCCGACATAGCGATTCTCAACTAAGTCAAGACGCCCTATGCCATGTTTATTACCTAATCGATTAAGTGTGATGAGTATATTTGCAGGAGAGAGTTTCTTACCGTTTAATGCGATAATGTTACCTTGTTTAAATTCAATGTCTACGTATTCTGCCTTATCGGGGGCTTTCTCAGGAGATACGCTCCAGCGCCACATACACTCTTCTGGCTCCAGCGAAGGGTTTTCTAGTATGCGACCCTCGTAGGAAATATGTAATAGATTGGCATCCATGCTGTATGGTGAGCCGTTTTTCTTTTTCATTTCTACTGGGATGTTGTTTTGTTTAGCATATTGTAAAAGTTTTTTCCGTGAAGTGAGATTCCACTCACGCCATGGAGCAATTACATGAATGCCAGGTTGGAGCGCATAATAACCGAGTTCAAAACGAACCTGGTCATTACCTTTCCCGGTTGCTCCATGCGCGACCGCGTCAGCCTTAGTTTTTCTGGCAATTTCAATTTGCCGTTTGGCGATAAGCGGCCTGGCAATACTCGTACCAAGTAGGTATTCGCCTTCATAAATGGTGTTGGCACGAAACATCGGGAAAACGAAGTCACACACAAATTCTTCACGTAGGTCTTCAATAAATATTTCCTTTATACCAAGTTGTTTTGCTTTAGCGCGTGCAGACTCGACTTCCTCACCCTGGCCAATGTCAGCTGTAAAAGTGACGATTTCGCACTGGTAAGTATCCTGCAACCATTTCAGAATCACTGATGTATCCAATCCTCCAGAGAAGGCTAAGACTATTTTGTTAATTTTGGACGGATTGTCTTTCTTTATTCTTCTCATACTTGATTTACTAGTATAAATTTTTATCTTGCATTTCCTGCGAGGAACTTTTTGGATTAATTTCCCCTAATAACAAATATTCCATCAGTGCCTTTTGTGTATGTAGTCGGTTCTCCGCTTCATCCCAAACAATTGATTGTGGTCCATCAATAATGTCCGAAGCCACTTCTTCACCACGATGGGCAGGCAGGCAGTGCATGAACAGAGCATTTTTCTTTGCACATGACATCATTTCGGCATCTACGCGAAAATCAGCAAAATCTTTCCTTCGTTCCTCAGTTTCATCCTCAAATCCCATGCTAGTCCATACGTCAGTGGTAACAAGATCGACATCTTTCACTGCATCATGTGGATCGGAAAATTCCTCGTAATGGCTAGTGCCGTAAAGTCCAGCTCGTTCTGGTTCAATTTCATATCCAGGTGGGGTAGAAACATGAACGTTGAAATTAAATATCTCTGCTGCTTGCAACCAGGTGTTACATACATTATTTGAATCACCTATCCATGCTACCGTCTTACCTGTGATACCTCCACGTTGTTCAATGAAGGTAAAAATGTCACCCATGATCTGGCAGGGATGATATTCATCTGTTAGCCCATTAATTACTGGTACCCTAGAATGCGTGGTAAAGCGCTTAATTATGTCATGTCCGTAAGTGCGGATCATAACTATATCCACCATACGCGAGATTACCCGTGCCGCGTCTTCTACCGGTTCATCTCGGCCAAGCTGAGTGTCCAGAGTTGAGAGATAGATTGCTTTTCCGCCCAACTGGTGCATTCCAGCTTCGAATGATAATCTTGTGCGAGTTGAATGCTTATCAAAAATCATTGCAAGGGTACGATCCTCCAGTGGCCAATAACGCTGATATTGCTTAAATTCATTCTTAATCCAGCGTGTGCGCTCAAAAAGATACTCGAATTCTTCACGGGCAAAATCATTGAATTGTAAAAAATGTTTAGGCTGCATAATATTTGTATGCCGGTAGTCAGAGATATATTTTTTGTTTTTCACGATTTATATTCGTAAAATTTTTTTATTAAAGTGGATACGATGTTTACTATCTGCTTTGCTTCCCTTCGTTTTATCACTAATGACGGCAGTAAACGTACTACTTTATCCAAAACCACGTTGATTAGGAGTCTTTGCTTTAAAGCATCCTTCACTAGATTGCCACAGGGCTTGGAAAGCTCGATGCCAATCATCAATCCCTGCCCACGTATTTGCGTGACACCTTCCACATTTACCATCTGTGTCTGGAAAGCTTTACGCATGAAATCACCCTGCTCCATTGCGTTACACATTAGATTTTCTTCCTCAATTACATCCAGTGTGGTGATTGCAGCAGTACAGGCTAGGGGATTACCGCCGAAAGTAGAAGCATGATTACCTGGCTTGAACACCTCTGCTGCCATGTCTCTCGCAAGACAAGCACCAATGGGGATACCTGAACCAAGGCCTTTAGCTAGTGTCATCACATCTGGAACTATACCGCTATGTTGGAAGGCAAACCATTTTCCGCTGCGGCCAATGCCACATTGAACTTCGTCTAGCATCAGCAGCCAGCCATTTTCATCACATATCTGACGCAATTCTTTTAAATAGTTTACCTGTGGTACATTGACACCCCCTTCACCTTGATATGGCTCAACTAGTATTGCAACAACATTTCTGTTGTGTGCTGCCACTTGTGATATCGCTTCAAGATCATTGAAAGGTACCCGAGAAAACCCAGTAAGGAGTGGCTCAAAACCAGCTTGAACTTTTCGGTTGCCACTTGCGGTCAAAGTCGCCATGGTACGACCATGAAAGGACTGCTCCATCACGATGATGGTAGGTAAATCTATACCCTTATTGTGGCCATACCGCCTTGCCAATTTAATCGCGGCTTCGTTAGCTTCCGCACCCGAGTTGCAAAAGAAGGTTTTATTCAAACCTGACAACAAAGCTAGTTTATTGGCTAGTTTCTCTTGTTTGTCTATATGGTACAGATTGGAAGTGTGAATCAACGTTCCAGCCTGCTCGGAAACTGCTTTTACAAGTTTAGGGTGGCAATGCCCTAGGCTGCATACAGCAATGCCGGAAAGAGCATCAAGATATCGTTTTCCTTGGTCGTCCCATAGCCACATTCCCTTACCTTTTACAAAGGTAACAGGTAGCCGCATATAGGTGTTCATCAGATTTTCCATTAGGGAATTCAGTTTTCTAGCGATAGAATGTAACACGGCGGCAGGAGCCGCCGTACGCCGTGAATTTGCTTGTACGCCATTAGTTATCTTTACTCATTTGACCAGCTTTTTCAACCTTTTTTCGTTAGTGGTAGTAAGTAGACTCAAGTTAGATAGGTAAGTAACCTAAATAATAGTAAGCCGTCCACCTGTTTCTACGCGTGCAATACACTTAACAGATACCTAGTCTCCTTGAGCGTATTGTTGTGGCCAATTCTGCATAGCAAGAAACTCTATAGTAAATCATAATAGTGTTTTGTTTCTGCATAGCGGTGCGGCGGCATAAAGATAGGCTCACGTGAAAAGGAACTACAGAAGAAAAAAAGTCCAGGAACAACTGAGTTTTTTCTAACGAGGTGTTCTGTGTCAAGCCATCGCTTTGATGTCTGCAGATAGGCGGCGCTTGTGGCGAGCAGCCTTATTCTTGTGGATAATCCTCTTGTCGGCAATTGAATCAACTGTAGAGAAGGACACCATGAACGCAGCCTGTGCAGCATTCTTGTTACCAGCTTTAACGGCCTTGATTACATGTTTAATCGCAGTGCGCAGTTTGG
>SMXG01000124.1 GCA_004356775.1 Betaproteobacteria bacterium
CACTTTTATCGCTACCTCACCGATTCACATGGAGAAGAAACTACGCATGTCTCCTGACCAGGTGTTGGAGCAAGCCGTAAAAGCTGTGAAATGGGCGCGCCAATATACTGACAACGTTGAATTTTCTCCTGAGGACGCGGGTCGCTCAGACATTGATTTTCTTTGTCGTATACTTGAGGCGGTTATCAAGACTGGAGCCACCACCCTCAACATTCCTGACACTGTAGGCTACACTATGCCGGAACAATTCGGTAAGCTCATGCACACCCTACGTGAACGCATACCCAATTCTGACAAGGTGACATTCTCGGTACATTGCCACAACGATCTGGGTTTAGCAGTTGCTAATTCTTTATCAGCGGTAATGAACGGTGCACGACAGGTTGAGTGCACCATCAATGGACTGGGCGAGCGTGCAGGCAATGCCTCTCTTGAGGAAATAGTGATGGCGGTGCGCACTCGCCAGGATTTATTTCCTTGCGACACGCGTATAGATGCTACTCACATCGTACCAGCCAGTAGACTTGTTTCGGGCATTACCGGCTTCCCAGTACAACCTAATAAGGCCATCGTCGGTGCGAATGCATTTGCACATGAATCTGGCATACACCAAGATGGCGTAATTAAACACCGTGAAACGTACGAAATCATGCGTGCTGAAGATGTTGGCTGGGGCGCAAACAGATTATCGTTGGGAAAACACTCTGGACGCAACGCCTTTCGCAACCGTTTGGCAGAGCTCGGTATCGAACTGGAATCGGAAGTACTCAATACTACATTCATGCGTTTCAAAGAACTGGCCGACAAAAAGCACGATATCTTCGATGAGGATTTGCATGCGCTAGTTTCAGACGAAACTATGATTTTACAGGAACGCTACAAGCTCCTATCCCTGACCGCACATAGCGAAACTGGTGAAACTCCGTACGCCAATGTAGTTATCGCTGAAGAAGGCAAGAAATTACATGCAGAATCAGAAGGTAGTGGACCGGTAGATGCCACTTTCAGAGCAATTGAAAAGATTTTTTCCAGTGGTGCTGATTTACAATTGTATTCGGTTAATAACATCACTAGCGGCTCTGATTCTCAGGGTGAAGTAACCGTGCGGTTGGAGAAATCTGGACGTATCGTCAACGGTCACGGAGCGGATACTGATATTGTCGTAGCCTCTGCCAAAGCTTACCTCAGTGCACTCAATAAGCTGCACAGTAAGCTGGAAAGAGCGCATCCACAGGTATAGTAAATTACTTATACCTATTTTACTTATACCACGTAGCAACATGCTTCCTAGGAGATGCTAGCTATCTTTTTCTAAATATGCACCAATTGCTGTTTATGACGGGTAAGTCCAGGGGCCATGCCATGCACGTAATACCAAGTTAGGATAAGTTGCTTGTCCTAGACTTCCGTTGTAGCGTCCAAGCGCACGAAAGTAGTTCCCTCTCTCCATACGCAGGTAACCCAGCAGGATGCTACAGCCGTAGCGTAGATTACGACGTAAGTGAAAAAGATTGTGGTCAGGATCACCGCATAGTTTTGGCCAGAATGGCATAACTTGCATGTAGCCACGTGCACCGACTCTTGACACAGCATACTTCCTGAAATCACTTTCAATCTGAATAATGCTTAGGATCAATTGTGGATCCAAACCAGCACGTGTAGCTTCGTAATAAACAGTCATTAAAAAATCATTGCGCATTTTCGGAGCAGATATACGCTTTTCGAGTCTTTTAGACATGGCAGCTAGCCATGCCATGGCTTTTTTCTCAGATGCAAACACAGATACAAACAGTTGGTGTGTAACAGGCTTATCAGGTACATCAACAATAAACAGTCCTGCGCTAGCGCTATTGCAGACTGCCCCTTCCATTTTTTGGGCCCCAGCCTGAGCAAAAACAGGAAAGAATAATAGAAATATCCCAGCTAACTTCCACATATTTTTGATTCTACAAAATTAATAACGCTTCGCAAGGGAATAACCTGGTATTTATCATCGCGCCGACCTTGGTATTCGACATTTCCTTCCTTCAAACCACGTTCGCCGATGACAATGCGATGGGGGATTCCAATCAATTCCATGTCAGCAAACATCACACCCGGACGCTCCTCGCGATCATCTAGCAATACCTCAATACCAGCAGCAGAGAATCCCGTATACAGCTTTTCAACTTCAGTTCTTATCTGTACACTTTTATTCATGCCAATGGGCACAATGGCAACTTGGAATGGAGCCATTACAATTGAAAAAATAATACCGTGCTCATCGTGGTTCTGCTCAATAGCAGCTGCTACGATGCGCGATACACCGATACCGTAGCAACCCATTTCCATGGGTCGAGACTGACCGGATTCATCAAGATAGCTAGCTTTCATCGCATCTGAATATTCCGTGCGCAACTGGAAAATATGTCCAACCTCGATGCCTCTGCAGATTTCCAGTTTACCTTTTCCATCAGGTGATGGGTCGCCTGGAACAACATTGCGAATATCAAATACGTGGTTAGGTTCTTTCAAATCACGGCCAAAATTAACGCCAGTAAAATGATAGCCTGCTTCATTTGCACCACAAATAAAATCACTCATTTCCACGACAGTCTTGTCGGAAATAATGGGTAGTTCCAGACCGACTGGCCCCATATATCCTATACAGCAACCGGTTCTACTAAGAATTTCCTCCTCGCTTGCCAACCGAAAATTATTAAGAAATGGAATTTTCCTAGCTTTTATTTCGTTTAACCGATGATCACCGCGTAACAACAACAGGACCATTTCATTATTCACCATCACCGCTAAAGTTTTTACGGTTTTTTGAATTGGTATTTTCAGGAACTCCGCTACTTCCTCACAGGTTTTTTTGTTAGGTGTTGCAATTTTTTGTATGGGATTATTAGCTCGCTCACGTAATTTTTCTGGTGACAGCGCCTCAGCAAATTCAATGTTGGCTGCATAAGTTGAGCCCGGACAAAAAACGATGCCATCCTCACCCGAATCTGCCAATACGTGAAACTCATGCGAACCGCTACCGCCTATGGCTCCTGTATCTGCTTCCACCACACGAAAACTCAACCCCAAGCGTGTGAATATTCGGCTATAGGTGTCATACATAACCTGATAAGTTCGCTCCAGGCTCGCAACATCAACATGGAATGAATAGGCATCTTTCATTACAAATTCACGCGCACGCATCACACCAAAGCGAGGACGGATCTCGTCACGAAATTTGGTTTGAATCTGATAGAAAGTAAGTGGTAATTGGCGATAACTTTTTATTTCTCGCCGTACAATGTCAGTAATGACTTCTTCATGCGTAGGCCCAAAACAGAAATCACGTCGATGTCTATCTTTAATTCTCAGCATCAATGGTCCAAAATTGTTCCAACGCCCGGTCTCTTGCCACAATTCAGCTGGTTGTACTACAGGCATCAGAAGCTCCACTGCTCCGCTCTTATCCATTTCCTCCCGAACGATGTGTTCGACCTTGCGCAAGACTTTCAAACCTAGTGGCATCCACGTGTATAGCCCACTTCCAAGACGCTTAATGAGGCCTGCGCGCAACATCAGCCTGTGGCTGACTAATTCTGCTTCAGCAGGAGACTCCTTGAGTGTGGATATAAAAAATTGTGATACACGCATCACCTAGTTCCATTGCAACAATTACATGGAAGTAATTCTACCTCGAAAAACTTCTGTGCGTATTATTTGCCCACAACGTTCATGACAATGGCCTTTGGCAATGGGGTGCATTATCACTGTTTACACGTAATGTCTTTAATAAATTCCCCTTGAAGGAACCTGTTTGTCATAATTACGCCAATGACAATAAAATTAGAAGTATGTGCTTACTAAGCGATACTGCAAACTTTAAGATGGCACTAGACTGGCACACGTACTAAGTAGCACGGAAGAAACGCGGTAAATTGAACGAGAAATTTTATTAATATAATAATTGCTTTCAATCTAATATAAAATATGAAAAAATCCGTGTCCATATTATTAGACGGATCACACGGGTAATCATATGATCGACCGTAATGGATATCGCTCCAATGTTGGTATTATCTTACTGAATAAGAAGAATGAGGTATTCTGGGGCAAGCGTATTAAACAAAATTCCTGGCAATTTCCCCAAGGTGGCATCAACACGGGTGAGAGTCCAAAACAGGCTATGTACAGAGAGCTAACAGAGGAAATAGGTCTGCATCCTTGCCATATCGAGATCGTTGGACGCACACGTGACTGGTTACGCTATGAAGTGCCGGATCATCGGACAAAACGTGATTGGCGTGGAAATTACAGGGGACAAAAACAGATTTGGTATTTGTTGCGCTTGGTAGGACGTGATTCTGATGTGTCGCTGCGCACGAGCATTCGCCCTGAGTTCGATGCCTGGCGCTGGAATCAGTATTGGGTAGAATTGGGGTCGGTGGTCGAGTTTAAACGTCAAGTCTACCATCAAGCTCTAACTGAGTTAGCACGCTTACTCAATCTTGAATCCCGTAAAAGCAATAGTTACGGCAAGTATGACAGTAACTATGGCAGAGAGTAGGGTTTAGCTGCGACCATGCCTACTAAACAGGCCAAATAATTTCATCTGAAAACCGGGTTCTAGCAGGATAATATTCTCTTAATTCGCAAATCAACTATTTGCACCGCATGCAGTCTACTACATTCAGGTTTTCGCTCTAGATATGTCTAACAACTACTTCAATCCTGCGAATCTGTGCGCTACAAAATTTTGTTGTAAAACATTATAGTGTGGATATATTAGCGCTTGCCTCGAAACGTGAAAGAAACTGACATCAGGAAATATGATGCTACACTTTATAAACAAGCAACAAAATTATGAGCAAATGATTCATAAATGACAGTCCATAGAATGATTTGAATAAACTAGCTATCACGAAAACTACAGATACTTCCCTATTTTCCTAGTTTCCCTTTCCATATTAATTCCATGCTCCCCGTGGATCAGTATTAAATAAAAACTTCTTGTCAATTCGACTAAGTGCATACTGCTACTTCTGTTCTCTTTTAAGTTTAAGAATATAGATTTACTCCTGGAAATCAAGTAAAGTTAGCCATTGAATAATTAGAACATGGAGTCACCCATGACCGCTAAAGGACAATTGTTACAAGATCCATATTTAAACACTCTACGCAAAGAGCATATTTCAGTATCAATTTATCTGGTAAATGGCATTAAACTGCAAGGCCACATTGACTCATTCGATCAATATGTAGTGCTTCTTAAGAACACGGTTACACAAATGGTCTACAAGCACGCAATCTCTACCGTTGTCCCTGCCAAAACTTTCACCACTCCATTTGAGGCGCCAGTCACACCTGATGCTTGATCGTTTCGCTAGCAACACTATTGCTGGCACTAATGCTGCTATACTAGTTAGCCTAGATTTTGGCAATAGCAATTACTCCGAAAATCTAGAAGAATTACGGCAACTAGCCACAAGCGATGGACTTACAATTCCAGCAGTGATTAAGGGTAAATGCTCTCAGCCCAATCCTGCAACCTACGCAGGTTATGGCAAGGTAAATGAAATTTCCCTAATACTGAAGAAAACTGGCGCCTCGCTGGTGATCTTTAATCATAATCTTTCTCCTGCTCAACAACGTAATTTAGAGCAACGTCTTCAGTGCCGCGTGATAGACCGTACCAGTCTAATTTTAGATATATTCGCACAGCGCGCTAGAAGTCACGAGGGGAAACTACAAGTGGAACTGGCTCAACTTGAATATCTTGCTACTCGCCTAGTACGTGGTTGGACTCACTTGGAACGACAAAAGGGCGGCATAGGTTTACGTGGTCCTGGCGAAACCCAACTGGAAACGGACCGACGATTGCTTAGAAAACGGGTTAAGTTACTTAAGGAGAAACTTGCAAAGCTCCAGTGCCGACGGAATATACAGCGACGCACCAGACAACGTGCTCATGTCATGTCAGTTTCTATTATTGGTTATACCAACGCGGGCAAGTCTACCCTGTTCAATGGCCTCACCCGAGCATGTGTCTATACTGCCAACCATTTTTTCGCTACACTGGATGCAACTACACGTAAATTATTTATCCAAGGGCATGGCCCACTGGTGGTTTCCGACACAGTGGGCTTCATCCGCGAGTTGCCACACACGATAATCGCCGCATTCCGGGCTACGTTAGAGGAAACCGTGCAGTCAGACATGCTACTGCATGTGGTGGATGCGGGCAGTCCTAATCGAGAAGAGCAAATTGAGGAAGTCAATAAGGTGCTGAAGGAAATTGGTGCTGATGCAATTCCGCAGATTCTGGTACTAAACAAAATAGATTTAATCAATTTATCATCAGGAATGTCTGGGTGTCGACGCAACGAGTATGGTAGAATAACGCAAATTCGGTTAAGTGCAAAAACCGGTGAGGGACTCGAATTTATTAGGATGGCGCTAGCCGAAACAATTGAACAACGTACTGCGTAATAGTGTAAAATATCTCTAGAGATAAGAGAGGCAACTAACAAATACACTAAAGTACACTACGATCAACTATCGAGTTGGCAAATTGAGTAGTGCGTTTTAGTATTCTCTTGTCAGGACTAAAACCCTAAAGGTTCTTACTAGACTATCTAATGGTCGAATTTAATTAATATTAATAACCGGAAAAATAAAGATCATCATGGCAAACGACCCACAGTGGGGACGAAAAAAAGGGGGGCCTGGTCCACCTGATCTGGACGAAATGTTACGCAACGTTACCAAAAAGATCAATGATCTTTTTGGACAAAAGCGCCGTGGTAATAATGGGTCTAGTGGTGGTGATGGGGCTGGTGGTGGAAATTTAAAACGTTTTGCTAGTGGTTTGAGTCTTGGCGTGATTCTTGGAGCGCTAATATTGCTATGGCTAGCCAGCAGCTTTTACATTGTCAATGAAGGTTATCGAGGAGTAGTTTTGCGTTTAGGTAAGTACAGTGAAACCACCCAGGCAGGGTTACGCTGGCACTTACCATATCCGATTGAATCCGTAGAAAAGGTTAACGTAAGTCAGGTACGCACAGTTGAAATCGGCTACCGTACTACCGTGACAAACAAGGTGCTGAAGGAAGCACTGATGATAACCGATGATGAAAACATTATTGATATTCAGTTTGCCGTGCAATACATCCTCAAGAATCCCGAAGATTACCTGTTTAATAACCGTAATCCGGACCTAGCAGTGCTACAGGTGGCAGAATCCTCGATTCGTGAAGTTATTGGCAAAAGCAGTATGGATTACGTACTCTACGAAGGACGCGAAGATGTAGCAGATAAATCGACCCAATTAATGCAAAGACTT
Organism: Betaproteobacteria bacterium; assembly: GCA_004356775.1. GTDB lineage: Bacteria > Pseudomonadota > Gammaproteobacteria > Burkholderiales > Nitrosomonadaceae > BJGV01. The sequence continues at coordinate 7,322 of SMXG01000124.1, forward strand.
CTAGATCATTACAATATAGGGATCGCTATCAGCAAAGTTACCATGCAGAACGCGCAACCGCCACAACAAGTTCAGGCAGCATTTGACGATGCAGTTAAAGCGGGGCAGGATAAAGAACGACAAAAAAATGAAGGGGAGGCCTACGCTAATCAGGTTGTCCCCGTAGCTAAAGGTAATGCTGCTCGCCTAAAATCAGAGTCGGAGGGATACAAGCGGCGAGTGATCGAAAACGCCACCGGCGATGCTAGCCGTTTCAAACAAATCTTGGTTGAATATACTAAGGCGCCTGGTGTAACCCGTGATCGTCTTTACCTAGACATGATGCAGCATGTGCTATCTAACACAAACAAGATATTGATTGATCAAAAAAACAGTAACAGCTTGCTATATTTGCCTCTGGATAAACTGATTGAAAAGAGCGCCCGCGCTCCAGCTCCAGCTCCAGCCCTAGCACTCGAAACACCCCTAGCGATCGTGCCGGAACCCGTGACGAACACCGCTACTCGTCGCACACAGCGTACACGCGAAGCATTCCGCATGCGCGCAAGGGAGCCAAGATAAATGAAAAACCAAAGCTTACTAATAGGCGGCTTAATCGCTCTGCTTTTTCTGGCAGGCTCATCAATGTTTATTGTAGATCAGCGCGAGAAAGCCATCGTGTTCCAACTAGGTGAGATAGTCTCGGTAAAGACTGATCCAGGGTTATATTTCAAGATTCCTATGGTACAGAGTGTGCGCTTTTTTGATTCGCGTATATTGACCATGGATGCAGAAGAACCAGATCG
>SMXG01000125.1 GCA_004356775.1 Betaproteobacteria bacterium
GAGCAGAAGCAGAGGCTAAGGCAGAGGCTAAAGCGAGAGCAGAAGCAGAGGCTAAAGCGAGAGCAGAAGCAGAGGCTAAGGCAGAGGCTAAAGCGAGAGCAGAAGCAGAGGCTAAAGCGAGAGCCGAAGCAGAGGCTAAGGCAGAGGCAGAGGCTAAAGCGAGAGCAGAAGCAGAGGCTAAGGCAAAGGCTAAGGCTAAGGCAGAGGCTAAAGCGAGAGCCGAAAATGAAGCAAAAGACAATTTAGAGGTTGCAGTAACGACTAAGCAGGAAGTAAAAACTCGTCACAAAAGAGGAAAAAAAGCGCGTTTATGCGCTGAAGCGCATGCAAAGGCTAAAGAAAACGATGAAAAAACCCACCATGAGATCGGTGACGAAGCAAAAATAATTGCGGCTAGTGAAGCTTATGCAAAAGCAGTCGCAATGGCTGAGGAGGAAGCCAAAACCAATACTGACGAAATTGATCATAAGATCAGGGAAGAAGCTACTGTAGAAACCGAAACACCACCAATATTACCTACGCCAGATTTTTCAATTTTACAATCACCTGATTCTGAAGAAACATTAGCGGATGAAAACAGAACCAAAGTCATAGTAGACAATAAAGCATCTGCAAAAGTCACGTCTAAAGCCGGGGAAGAGGGAATACGGGACGAGAAGGAAACAAGAAATAATGCCGTTACCCAGGAAGAGGCATGGCAAAAAGAAGACTTAGTAGTATCCGAAGCTCAAATCACAATGCCGAGCACCCGACGTCGGCAAAAACCGATAAATTTATTCTTAATTATCTCTCAACTACTAGTAATCTTAGTTAGCGGAGCTTTCTTATTACCCTACGTGTTGCCAACAAGTCAGTACATCTCAATAATTGAAAAAATAGCGGCAGATAGCGTTGGTGAACCGGTCAAGGTTGGCTCACTAAGTGTATCATTCTTGCCAATATCGAATTTAGATGTATCTAACATAACAATTGGTAACAGCATAAAAATAGAATCAGCAATATTGACTTTCTCGTTATTTTCATCGTTTAGCAGCGAAGATCTGAGAAAAATTGAACTAATCGGGGTCAATGTTCTCCCTGGCGCATACGATAGGATAACAAAATGGGCACGGTTAAGTAATGCACAACGATTAACCAACTTTAAACAAATTCAGCTAAAAAAAACAAAGTTTGAATTCAAGAATTTTGCCATTCCCTTGCTGAATGGCAATATCGAACTTGTGAATGGAAGTAAGTTTTCTAGGGCTTTATTCGCTACGAGCGATGACAAAATAAAGATTAATGTCACACCAAAAAGAGATGGTTTCCTCCTGAATATTTCTGCAAAGGAATGGAAACCATCTCATTCATCATCGATGACATTCTCAAGCTTTGATGCCAAGGTGATTGCTGGTCAGAATTCATTCCATATTCATGAAATGGACGGTAGAATTCATGATGGCGTTCTAAAAGGAACAGTTTCTGCTAAATGGTCAGATGGCTGGATCATTAAGGGACAACTTGAAATAGAGCGCATCAATTTCGAAAAAGCAACAAAATCTTTTAACTCAGATATTCCAGTAGGAGGCAAACTTACTAGTAACATAGAAATCTCTTCGAAGGCCCCTATTTTTGAACAATTATACGATGCATTACATATTAATGGGGTATTCCAACTTCAAAATGGTTTTATCAAGATTGACCTTGGCAACTCAATCCGATCTATATCTACAGGTGATATTACGGGCGGACAGACCCGATTCAATGATCTTTCAGGGGTTATAGAAGTAACAGGCAAGAACTATCAATTGAGGCAATTAAAACTATCCTCGGGGATTCTTTCTGCAGAGGGCAATTTGGACATTGACCCTAATAAGAAATTATCTGGCCAAGTGATATCGAAATTAAAAGGCGCGCATACCAGGACCAGCGGACCTGTATCTTTAGAAGGGACAATAAAGGATCCGGTATTGGTCCGGCATTATGTCAGATAAGGTACTCTGAACGGCAACGAACACCAGAAAAAGAAAGCAAATTCCTTTGTACTCCCATACTTCAGGTTAGCAATCTTGCAATGCGTTCTAATGCCTTTTTTATATTTTCCATTGATGTAGCAAAGGACAAGCGGATATAGCCTTCGCTACCAAACGCCGATCCTGGTACGACTGCTACTCCACCTTTCTCAAGTAAGTATTCACTAAAAGAAATATCATTTCTGTCTTTTAACACCTTTTTAATATGCAGCGTTTCAATTGCTTGCCGAGTATCAGCAAAAGTATAAAATGCACCATCCGACAATAAGCACTTTACGCCAGGTATGGCATTAAGCGCCTCAGTAACAAAAATATTACGCTCCTTGAACGCCGTTAGCATGGGCTCTATACAGAGCTGATCACCATTCAGTGCTGTTTCTGCAGCGACTTGAGAAATGGAAGTTGGATTTGAAGTGCTTTGTGATTGGATGTTCTCCATGGCGGTAATGATATGCTCCGGTCCGCCGCAATAACCTATGCGCCAGCCAGTCATGGCATATGCTTTCGATACACCATTAAGCACCATAGTGCGTGAATATAGGTCAGGACATGCATTGAGAATGTTTACGAACTTACCTCCCGATAGCAAAATATGTTCGTACATGTCATCAGTAGCAATCAATATTTGCGGGTGTTTGCGTAGTACTTCGCCTAGAGCTTTAAGTTCGTCCAATGTATAAACACCACCAGAGGGGTTGCTAGGGCTATTAATGACAAACATTCTTGTTTTTGGAGTAATGGTTCTTTCAAGTTGTGCTGCTGTTATTTTAAAACTCTGCTCGATACCCGCCTCAATAGTGATCGGTTTACCTTCTGCAATTAATACGATATCTGGGTAGGAAACCCAATAAGGAGAAGGAATGATGACTTCGTCTCCGGGGTTAATCACGGCCAGCACCAAGTTAAAGAAACTTTGCTTGCCACCGCATGAAACTAAAATTTGATTTGCAGTATAGTCAAAATCATTATCTCGTTTAAACTTTGTGATGATGGCGTCCTTAAGACTGGGCATGCCGCCTACTGCAGTATATTTAGTGAAGCCCCTGTTGATCGCATTAATGGCCGCATCCTTAATATGCTGCGGCGTGTCGAAATCAGGCTCTCCAGCACCAAGGCCAATAATGTCTTTACCTTCAGATTTAAGCCTGGCTGCACGAGCAGAAACAGCTAGAGTAGGGGAGGGTTTGATGGTCTGAACACGCTTTGAGAGTTCCACGAAATATCCTTAAGCTGATACAGGCACTGCCCGCATGATAAAATTAGTATTAAGTAATAACTTGGTACTCAAATTATACCTGTGATCGTTACCTTCCCCAATAGCTCTTATAAGCTTTATCAAACGTTTGAACCTGCAGGCGATCAACCTGAAGCTATCACTAAATTGACTGAAGGAATGACGGATGGCCTCACATTTCAGACGCTACTGGGCGTGACCGGTTCTGGCAAAACCTTTACTATGGCTAATGTGATCGCACGCTTGGGACGCACTACACTTATTATCGCGCCTAACAAGACCCTTGCAGCACAGCTCTATGCTGAAATGCGCGACTTTTTCCCAGAAAATGCTGTGGAATACTTTGTTTCCTATTATGACTATTACCAGCCAGAGGCCTATGTTCCTTCGCGCAATCTTTTTATCGAGAAAGACTCCAGCATTAATGAACATATCGAGCAAATGCGTTTATCCGCGACAAAATCATTACTTGAAAGAGATGACACCATAATTGTTGCTACCGTGTCGTGTATTTATGGTATCGGTGACCCGGTAGACTATCACGGCATGATTTTGCATTTGCGTGAGCGTGAAAAAATCACTCAGCGCGAAATTATAAAACGACTAATTGAAATGCAATATGAACGAAATGATATTGAGTTTAGTCGCGGATCTTTTCGAGTGCGTGGTGACGTCATTGACATTTTCCCAGCAGAAAACTCAGAAACCGCAGTAAGGATCTCACTGTTTGACGATGAGGTGGAAGGGATGTCTTTGTTTGATCCACTCACCGGACGCCTACTACAAAAAGTTTCGCGTTATACGGTTTATCCATCGAGTCACTATGTTACACCTAGAAGTACTACGTTACGGGCAATTAAGACTATAAAGTCTGAATTAGGTAAACGCATTGAATTTTTTCAACAACACAACAAGCTTGTAGAATTACAGCGCATTGAACAGCGTACTCGTTTTGATCTAGAAATGCTTAGTGAATTAGGTTTCTGTAAAGGTATCGAAAATTATTCGCTGCATCTGTCAGGAAGAAATCCTGGTGACCCACCACCCACTTTGGTTGATTATTTGCCACCTAATTCATTGCTGATAATTGATGAAAGCCATGTAACCGTTCCTCAGATAGGTGGCATGTATAAGGGTGACCGGTCACGTAAAGAGAATCTAGTAGATTATGGTTTTCGCTTACCTTCAGCGTTGGATAACCGTCCATTGCGATTTGATGAATTTGAACAGATGATGCCACAAACAGTATTTGTATCTGCTACACCCGCAGAATACGAGCGTCTACACAGCGGCCAGGTAGTTGAGCAGGTGGTTCGTCCTACCGGTTTGGTAGACCCACAAATTAAAGTATGTCCAGCCACTACTCAGGTTGACGACCTAATGTCAGAAGCAAATCTTCGCACTAAAAGGGGAGAACGAGTATTAGTAACGACGCTAACTAAACGCATGGCTGAAAATTTGACTGAATATTTCTCCGATCACGGTATCAAGGTGCGCTATCTTCATTCAGACATTGACACAGTAGAAAGAGTAGAGATTATTCGCGATCTGCGCCTTGGTAAATTTGACGTATTAATAGGCATTAATTTATTACGTGAAGGTTTGGACATTCCTGAAGTGTCTTTAGTAGCAATACTCGATGCTGACAAGGAAGGTTTCCTACGCTCAGAACGTTCGCTTATCCAAACTATGGGTCGCGCAGCTCGCCATATCAATGGTACTGCCATACTTTACGCTGACAAGATCACCAATTCTATGCGCCGTGCTATTGATGAAACTGAGCGTCGGCGAAACAAGCAAATCTTATTTAATAAAAAAAACGGAATCGTGCCTCGTAGTATACACCATCGTATCAAAGACTTGATTGATGGGGTTTATAATATCGAAATCGCGCAACAGCATCTCAAAACTGAGAAAATACAGGCGGGTTATGCTTCTATGAATGAAGTGCAACTTGCTAAGGAAATTAAATTACAAGAAAAACAGATGTTTAAAGCAGCAAAAAGTATGGAATTCGAGAAAGCAGCTCAGCACCGAGACGAATTGAAGAAACTTAAAGATCTATTGTTTTTCGGGTTTACTAATACAAGCCTAGCAATAGCAGGCAAACCTAGTGGGGAAATAAAAACACACAATGGTCAATAAGGAGTTTGTCATGACGCAACAGAAAGACCTTTTCTCGCACCAAGATACGTTGGCTAAATTGCATGATAGCCTGCCGTTATCTGATAAACTGCGCTTCCTCCATCAGGTAATCCGTAAGGATTTTCCCTTCATCGACCGCCTGTCCATTGCACTTCTTGACGAAAAAACTAATACACTCAAAACCTATACGCACAGCACAGAGGAATCCGATCCACTGACTGCATATGAGGTGCCGCTCAGTGCGGCCCCATCTCTGCGAGAGATCATGCAGAATCGCCGTCCACGACTAGTTCAGAATCTAGCTATTTTTGCTAGTGGCGCTCACGAACATACGAAACGCCTAGCAACCAAGGGTTATCAAGCTAGCTACACCATGCCGTTTTATCAAAGTGGCACCTTCATTGGTTTCATATTTTTCAATTCCCTCCAGCCTCATCCATTCGTACCGAAGATATTACTCCGAATTGATATTTACGGCCATTTAATCGCCTTAATGGTTATCAACGAGCTCACTGCCATACGCACTCTACTGTCTGCAGTTCGCGCAGCGCGCGACATGACGCACTACCGAGACATTGACACTGGCTCGCATATTGACCGTACCGCTTACTATGCCCGTCTCATCGCACGCGAAATAGCCGCACATCACAATATTAGCGATGAACAAATCGAGCATATTTTTATGTTCTCACCTTTACATGACATCGGCAAAATAGGTATTCCAGACAGCATCTTACGCAAACCTGGCAAGCTTGACGAAGCGGAAACTAAGGTAATGATGACTCACCCCGAAAAAGGCCGTGAGATCATTAACATCATACTTAGGGATTTTGGTTTGGATACATTTGGTCATGTAGACATCATGCGTAATATCGCAGAGTATCACCATGAGGCCATAGATGGCAGCGGTTATCCTAGAGGCCTAAAAGGAGATGAAATTCCAATTGAAGCACGCATTAGCGCTGTGGCAGATGTTTTTGATGCGCTAACCTCACGTCGTGCTTACAAGGCCCCCTGGAGCAACAAAGAGGCTTTCACCATGATAGGACGACTAGCGGATACCAAGCTTGACCGTGATTGTGTCGAAGCCATGTTAAAAAATATAGACAAAATAGTTGAAATTCAACAGCGCTTTCGCGATGAAAAATTACTTTGAAACAACATAGAGCTCAGCACAGCATGCCGTACATGTAAAAGCAATAATTTAGAGACATTATTGCTAGATTTCTTTTACACGGAGAATTCAGGATGTTATAACATGCCTTTTAAAAGAAATATCCTATTTAAAGATTATGAAATTCTTAATTAATATTCTAGAATAATCTTCTTAAATAATTGGTTTTACGTGATTATCCTAGCTGTTCTGCACATTAGATTACCACACAATAGTTTTATAACAGTTGAGATAAGTCACATACGTAGAGACATGGCGAACAAGCCATATCTACTAGGGAAGCACTTTGTTACTTATGAAGGGTAGCTATCTAGCCGTTCTCGCATAATATGATACAATATGTAATCCATTTAACATAATATACATTATGCGCAAAACTGATTTTAGCATGCATTAAGCAAAAGTTTAACAGATACATAGAATTACATTCATGCACATTAAAATAGATCATTATTTCGTGCTTTAGGCTTCCCAGTACCGTCCTTAAACCAATTTAAAAACTGTTTCCATGATTCCTCGCCACATAACGACCTTTTAATTACCATGGCCCGCCAATAACGAATTGAGTCGTCACAACAAAGAGGCATGAGCGCGCGTAGTCCTTGTCACATTGCGTCTGGGGCTGCAACTACCCTTACTTTTTGTTTCCAGGAAAAAATCTTAATTCATAGAAAGTCAACCGTCGAGGCAATGGAGCTGGGCATTATCGGTGATACGGACAGCTTCATTGGCTATGCATTAATATACCCTCCTCGTCCTACTCTGGTTCCACTTAGCTCTTTACTCTAAAGACGAGTTTTTTGCTTTTGGTTGTTCATGAAGGTATGTTGATAGCTTTTGTTTTATAAAATTTGCAAGGTGTTTGATTATGGCCCTACAGGCATTTATAGACGAAAGCTATGACCGAAATGGTATTTTCGTATTGGCAGGCTGTATTTCATATTCGGAATCATGGGATGCTTTCACAAAGGAATGGAGTGAACTATTGCAATACGGAACTCTAAATAAACATGGCAGATATCATTTTAAGATGTCGCAAATGGCTATTAATGAGGAACGAATGTCTCGCGTTCCGGCCTTTGTTAAGATCATTGAGAAACATGTCCTCGCATTTGTTTCTGTAAAGATTGATGAGTCGGAATTAAGGCGTGCATTGTCACGTATTTGGGTTCCTAATGTAGCAATAGATTGGGCCATGCTAGTTAATTCTTATTATGCCACCTTTCGATGTTTGCTTGATATGTTTCATTTGAATCGCTCTGAAATGACACAGGTATTTTCAGCAAATGAGAGAATTGATTTTATTTTCGATAGTCAAGTAGAGGAAAAGGCTATTCTTTCAAGTTGGGACGAATATATAAAAGAACAACCTGTTGAGGTAAAACAATATTATGGAGAAATTCCCAGGTTCGAAGATGATGAAGAATTTTTACCTCTACAAGCAGCTGATTTTTGGGCGTGGTGGGTTCGGAAATGGTATGTCGATAGAACCCCAGAGAAAATATTAGCAAGTGATTTTTGCATATTTGAGCTACAGGACTTGAGAAAGTATTTAAGATTTGAAATATCGTTTAACGAAGAGCAGTTGGTCACAGTTATGAAACGTATATTACGTACTCAAATTGGAAAATGAATTTTCTATTTGAGATGATTTTTAATAGTAGATTAGGTCAAAGGAGAAAATTATGTATGAACTAATGATATTGATTATTGGGGCTTTAGGTGGATTTGGCCTGCATACCATAACAATGATGTTTAGTTTCAAACAACGTACGATCGATAATAAGATAAAAGTCTTTGATTCCTTAATAAGATCATGGGTAAACATGCGTAATTTTATTATTGCTCAGAACATGGGAAAGCCAATATCACAGAAAGTAAGAGATAAATTTGATGAAATATATGGAAACTCGCAACAACTAATTGGGGAGTCAATCCTAGTGTGTGAAGACGAATCTCTTACTAGAGATATTAATGACTTAAATGAGTCTATATATCGTAATAATTGGGAGAGTTTAGATTCAAATGAAATAAACGAAACTCTGAATCAATTTAAGATAGATGTCTTAACATTAGTTGTGCGTATGAGAAAAGATATCAAAAATAATAATCGACTTGAATGGAAAGATTTAACATTTGGTATATCAGGCCTTTGCCCAAAAAGAATAAAAAACAAAATACCAAATAATCTATGGCACAACCTGAAGTCAAAACTATATTGGAAACGCCCTAAAAAGGAAAAAAAAATCCCGGAACGTGATTAGCATTAGCAACAGTATGTTGAGAAAAAATAGAACGAGAAGTGAGCAGTTTCTAAGGTTGCTTGAATAGCCACGTGTCTTTCCCCTTTATAAATAAGTTGTTATAGTATACCATGATAATATTATTCTAAAGTTTTGCTTTTATATTTCTCATGGTACTTCGCATAACGCTTAAGAAACCACTTTCTCCGAAACTTTGCTGCATGGGTCATTGACAAGGCTTGAAACGCCGATTTCTTTGAGCTTCTTAACGACATCAGGTAGCATCTCTCACCTTCCCAGACCGTCCATTTTGCCGGATGATCAATAAGCATTCTCTTAATAAGAGTCTGCCATTGCTGAAATGAAGGCGGCTCATCGGGTTCCCTTGTACGCTCTTCAGAGTAAGAGCATACCCTTTTACCAAATAATCATATACTGGACGCGAGCCAATCCGAGGCTAGTTTTATTTTATTGCAGCAATTTCTTTTAAATCTCTATCCAGAGCTAGAAGATCTTTTTCCAACGCCATAAAATTTTTCTGAAAAGTATCCTTCCGCATCAGCCTTTTGCGGATAAGAGTTTTTCTATAGTTTTAGCTTGTTGGATGGCCAAATTAAGATCGAGCCAAAAGGGGTAAAGACAACAGACTTATGGGCATATGCACCTGCAATACGCTCAACGAAATATTATTTTTAGCTAGCTCATAAAACTTAAAACGTTTTGATGTTGACGGATTATTCTATTAAAGCTTCTAAAACTTCCTTTCCTTGATTTTTTCTATTTATTAAATTAAGCGCATAAATGAAAATTATCAAAATGACAGCAATAGTAAACAAAGAAAATAATATATTTATTAATTTAATTCATTATGTTATGTAAATAATATAATGTAATTTACTATATTTGTATAATATTATGCAATTTAACATAATGTAAATTCATCTAATGACCACAAGCAATTCGCACTATGCAAAGTCGATGGGGGAAATCGACAATTAGGTTCCCATATACCAATTATCAATAGATCGAGGTTTGTGCCTAATGTCTTAAATTAAACATGTTGCATATAAGAACTGTTTTTGATACGCATGGAAATAATTTTTAGGTATAGCACGCTCTTTGCCTATGAATAGTAAGGTAGGTAAAGAAAAAGGGCATTTCCCCACATGATTTAGGTTTTATAGTCTGGAAAAACCTACAAATTATGTGCCTTCCTCATGCATAGCTTCTGTCGACCCATATTTTCCACAAACATTCTTCTAGCGTATTTAAACAAATTTAATTAAGTAAAAGGTCCTGTTTAACCGATATAACAATTATATTTTTATAAAAAGGTCATAGTTAACTGAAATTAATAAAATAGTAGGTTAGTTTTGACTTAAAGCTTGTTAAGTTAAATTTGAATTAGTAGAAGGATAATGCTATGAATCTTAAAGAATATATAGAAATGGGTGAAAAAGCCGCAGGAAACCAAGTGAAACTAGCTAACTATTTAGAACAAAATGATTCAAACATGAGAAAAATGAAGCAAGATAAAAGGGGCTTGCCTGACCCTATGTGCATTAAACTGGCACATCTGATCGGGGTTGATCCGTTGCACGTGATAGCAGCAAGTAATCTAGTAACAGAAAAAAATATAGCAAGAAGAAAACTGCTGGAAAGCTGCCTTATAACAATAGACTAGACCGTTCTCGCAACACTATAATAAAATAACGTCAATAAAAAGTAACATACAATTTTATACCCTGGTCACTTTCTAATAATCTGGGCCGTTTTGATTAAGTTGCAGCACTTTTCTTTGCACTTTCAATTACTTCGTAAAAGTGTTCGTCTGGAACTACCGTCAAACCATCTGCCAATGTAACCATATAGTTCGCGCATGAAATCATAGCGATAATTTCTGGAATATCGTCTTGTTTTAGGCCATTTTTTACCATATGGTCAGTCGCCTCACTGTAGTTTCCCTCACTGTAGTTTCCTCTTCCTTGCGCAAGACAAACCGAGAACTTTAGTACCTCTGGTCGAAAGTGGTTGAATCTGATCCAGATCTCGTATCACCTGAAGATTTACACCATATTCTATACCGTACATTAATGCCATAGCTTGATGTGCAATTGAACAGTATGGCAATCATGTGCGTTTGCGACTGCAGTGAAAATCATTTCTTTAAGAGTACGAGGTAAATTTCCAGTGCACAGAATAGCCCTGCCCATCTGCCACGATGTCACGGCCAGTGATGGGCTGAGCGCTACAGCTGTTCGAAACAGTTTCGGAACATAGTCTAGGCCAAGCATTTTTTTAATATCTGCATCTTCATTGGGATAACGCCCGGCCAATTCTCGTTCGGAGTAGGGTTTAGTATGCGTATCGGTCATTCAGGCATCCTTAAACAAATTGAAAAAATTATGGGTTGTCATTTCGGCCACTTCATTTACAGTAATACCACGCAACGTGGCTATCTCTTCAGCAACATGTCGTACAAATGCGGGTTGGTTAGTCTTACCACGATAAGGCACGGGAGCCAGATATGGAGAATCGGTTTCTACCAACATTCTATCTAGCTGGATTTTTTTAGCTACTTCCTTGAGAGCAACAGCATTCTTAAATGTGACAATACCAGAAAAGGAAATATAGAAATTCATTTCCATCGCCTGCTGTGCTACTTCCCAGTTTTCAGTAAAACAATGCATCACCCCTCCCACTTGATCTGCACCTTCTTCCAGCATGATACGTAGCGTATCAGAAGCAGCTGCACGAGTATGAATGATGAGTGGCTTACCACATTGAAGAGCAGCGCGTATATGCTGGCGAAAGCGATCTCTCTGCCACTCTAGATCACCTGTAAGTCGAAAATAATCCAGCCCGGTCTCCCCTATGGCAATAATTCTAGGGTGTTGAGCTAAAGTTACCAACTCCTTCGCTTGTGGTTCAGCTAGGTTTTCGTAACCAGGATGAACGCCAACTGAGGCATAAAGATTGGGATAGGTCTCCGCGAGTAAAAGCACACTTGGAAAATCTTCCAAATTAACGCTCACGCACAGAGCGTGACTGACCTTATTTTCTTGCATATTCTCTAGAATCCTATCAAGATTGCTTGCAAGATCAGGAAAATCAAGATGACAGTGCGAGTCAACAAGCATAGTTGAATGTGGGCGAGTATTAAATTGCCCCATGTAGCTGAGTGCGAACTTTAACCACTTAATTGATCCGAGATGGAGCCATCAACATAGCATAAGAAATCAGAATTTCTTCCAAGAATAGCCGGGAGTTAAGGGAATGATGTGATAGTCGTTGCATCTCAATTAAGCTACGTAAATAACGAGCAAGTTGACGAGGATCAATCTTTGGCACTAATACTTTTATTGTATCCTGCATAGACAAATGATAACGAATACTTCCTGTTATGCGAAAACTTATCAAGTCATAACACCATTTTTGTAGCCAATTTACTACAGTTGGCAGATCAAATTTTTGCATTTTCTCAGCTAGAAAAATAGGATTAAAACTTTTTAATGTACTGATATGTTTGATGAAAGACTCATGCTGTAAGAGATACTCGTCATCGTTGTATTCTAGTACCGCCAGGGGGGCATAGCCAACAACAGCAAGGCTGGCTTTGGGATCTTTAATTCCCTGCTGATCAAGCCAGTCTATAGCCAAAGTTAAATCGGGCGTAGGCATGGCGATTTGCCAACAACGGCTACGTATTGTCGGTAACAAATGGTGCGGGCGATGCGTTACCAAGATAAACAATGTTTGAGAAGGCGGTTCTTCTAGATTTTTTAGTAAGGCATGCGCGGCCGCAACATTCATTGTCTCTGCGGGATGAATTAGAATAATCTTATAGCCACCACGGTGGCTTGACAGGTTAATTAAATCAGTAAAAGCGCGAATTTGCTCAATGATAATTTGCTTGCTAGGTTTTTTCTTTGATTTCGTATTACCGGGTTCGATTTCGGTATTAGCCTCGGTATCGGAGCGTAGCTTTGTTTTAATTTCATCAGATAATCCAGACGATGCTTCCGGCTCGACTAAGCGAAAATCTGGATGCCCTCCCTGTGCAAACCATTTACAACTCGGACAATTTTCACAGGCTTTTTTTTCCGAAGACGGTTTTTCACACAGCAAGAATTTAGCTAAATATTGAGCAAATCCAAGCTTACCAATACCCTTCCTCCCTCTCAGTAACAAAGCATGACCTCTAGAAGCTTGATCTTGAGTCAATATTTGCCAAACCTCATTTTGCCATGGATATATGTCATTCATTAACAGATAGATAAAACAATATTCTTAAGTAATAGCTTAACTGTTTCCAGTGGCTGACTTGAATCAATTACCTGGATCCGATGCGGCAATTTATGCGCCCTTTCAAGATAAGCTCTACGAACTCGATCAAAGAATTCATTCTTCTCTTTTTCAAATCGATCGGTCGACTTAATACCACCGGTACGTCCATTAAGTCGCTTCCTCCCCAATTCGCTCGTTACATCGAAATAAAACGTGAGATCAGGTTGAAATGTTCCTTGCACCCAACGCTCTAAATCATCAAGTTTGTTTTCAGATAATCCCCTTCCCCCGCCTTGATAGGCAAAACTCGCATCAGTAAAACGATCTGAAATAACCCAATCACCCCGATCCAAAGCAGGCAGTATTAGCTTATCTAAATGTTCTCGTCGTGCCGCAAACATAAGTAGTGCCTCAGTTTCTGGATGCATCGCTAAACTACTATCAAGCACGAGTGCACGCAATTTCTCACCCAATAGCGTACCACCAGGTTCATGCGTTACTACGACATTTCGCCCCATGCTCTGCAAAAAACTATCTAGCCAGGAAAGATGTGTACTTTTACCTGCGCCGTCAATGCCTTCGAGGGTGATGAATTTACCTTGGGTCATTCTCGAAATAACAGAATAGTACGCGACTACCTCTATGCTATGCAGTTTATCCTATGCTCATATGCTGCAATAGCCCTTTGCTAATAACAACACGAGTTAATAGAAATTGTTAGGGATCTGAATTTTGCCACAAAACTCTGTAGCCCACCAAAAATGATTTCTAATATACTAAAGATATATAGGAAAAACTATTACTTAGTGTTATTTAACTGAGTAAGATATCAGGTATTCTTAACCATAAACTAGCTTAATTCAAAAAACTTTCTCTTTTTAGATCTTGGCATGATTTGTCGTTATCTGATAGAGCACAAATGACGAGTGGTTAGTACAATACTCGCTCAGAATATAAACATTTACGGAAACTTACCCATGGTATACAATAAAAAAAGCTCATTGCTTCTATTGATTTGTTTTGTGGCGCTGGTACTTGGAATCAGTGTGTCCAGCGCCAATCCAGAAGAGATTCCATCAAAAAGCGGTTTGCCTACCCCTCTTTATCGATCCATGGGAAGCCACACGCTAGAAGAGATTCCATCAAAAAGCGGTTTGCCTACCCCTCTTTATCGTTCCATGGGCCAACCGCTAACAGACATCGAGGCGATTGAATTACATCAACGTCGCTATATAGATGCTGCCAATAACATAGCTAAATTATTCTACCAATTAGATCAAAAAGTACATGAGGTTACCCAAGCTGCCAAGGCACTCTCTGCATCACCAGACAATGAACGAATTCTGTTTCAGTTGCTATATAAGGCACGACGAATGGAAAATGCACAAAAATCTTTCAACAATAAATACTCACAATTGAAGGCTAAAATGCAGTATGAACTTCGTAGCTTTATCGATGCAAACAATGTCTTTAAAACTCAGCAAGACAATATAAAAAACTAAGAAGCAAAGCATGGCCAGATTAAGGTCACTCTGCTTCAAGGTATTCATCAGACAATCTAAGGTATTACAGGCTGGGATCGACAAATGGCCCTTTAGAAATGGAAAAAGCTTAACTCTTAAATTATTATACCCACCAATTTTCTAGGCTTATTGTTCACTTGTTTATCTTGAATGTTCATCCTTAATATATCGATAATCAGTCGAGAATTTGACATAGATCAAGATAAAACAGGATCACTTCAGGCAGTCTATTAAATATAAGAACGGAGCAAACCTAGAGGATTTAGTTTGGCAGTTTACACAATGGTGGCGTACAAGTTCTAGTTATGATAGTTATATCAGTGATAAAACAGATTTTAGCATAACTACACTCTAAATAGTGGCTTGTGGTAAGCCATTGAAGTAATGTCCATTGCCAAATTAAACCCCTGCCAAGGACTTACACCAAGGTTTATATCAATTGTTGTCAGATACATTTATTGTTGATGTGAATACATACCTATGGCAAAATAAAATGATTGGTTCTAATTCGTACAGTAGTACAGTAGGTATCAGAATATCTCTATACCACTCTAACAACCATTGTGAAGAAATAAATGTGCAGAGGATAAAACCCTTTACCGCTCAATTTTTGCCATCCAAACGATCTCAACCATCCCAACAAACTATAACCATCCAGCAACCAAACCTATGAATCGGTACAATTACCTGACTTATCCGTTTGCAACTACCCTAGTGCCAACAAGTGCACCTGCCACGACCAATGCATTTGGATGGTTGTTGAAATCTTTTCTGGGTGCTGTGATCTTGGGGTTAACATCCTCGGTTTTTGCGGATGCTTCCACTGCCCCCTTAATTAAAATAACAGAAAACGTAGTAGATTCCAGTTCCCCAGCAACTCAAATTACAACTTCAGATATAGATACTATACCTGTAAGTAAGTTTGTTTGGACAAATGAGCCGCCACGCACGAAAGGGCCGCGCCCAGGAGTATTTGTGGTACCACCCGGAGCAAGAGCAACAGAATATCCGGGACAATATTCCCTATGGGATTTTGTTACCGGGAAAGA
>SMXG01000126.1 GCA_004356775.1 Betaproteobacteria bacterium
AACCACCATTAATATTCTGTACCTTTGCAACAAACAATCTCCAGATCTGATACTACACTATTGGACTTGTTAGGGCAGTGCTAGGAGCATAATCACTCCGAATCAAATCTTCTGTGAGAAAACACACATCATTGGATGAATACTGAGAATATCTTCCGTGATTGGCAGAAGTGATTGGAAGCGGTTATTCACGAATGTCTGCTTTGTGTCAAAAGCGGAC
Organism: Betaproteobacteria bacterium; assembly: GCA_004356775.1. GTDB lineage: Bacteria > Pseudomonadota > Gammaproteobacteria > Burkholderiales > Nitrosomonadaceae > BJGV01. The sequence goes on from SMXG01000126.1 coordinate 221, forward strand.
ATTCGTAGGAATCTAGTTGCTGCCTGCAACTAGATTCCTGATGTCAGTGTGGCATTTTGTTGTAGCCCGCTATTTTGGCTATACAGCTACTAGGCATTGGCGTTTTTTCAAGATTGAACCTACGGTATAAACGATGAAGCCCAAGCCTAACTGTAGATAATTTAGCAAGTTGAGATAGATGATATTTGACAACTAATATCTTACATTCTTGATAATTTAATTATCACTAATTCCGTAAATTATCTATTACTTATTATATTTCCTAATATACACTTCATATGTTTTTAATTGAGACAGTGGGAAAAGGGCGATTATGAATTACAAGATTGATCTCATAAGTAGAACACCTTCATTTGTATGGTGTTTTATAATCTGTTTTGTTATTGCAATTTTATTTGTAACCGGAGCACCGACCAACGGAGCATTTTCTTGGGCAGATTCTCCAAGGCATGCCTTAAATGGTGCATTTATAATGGACATGATTAAGGACATGCCGACAAGCGACCCTGTTGGTTATGCTTATGATTATTATTCCCAGTTTCCCGCTTTAACCATTTTATTCTATCCGCCGCTTTATTCATTTATTTTAGCGTCGTTTTATGCGACTTTTGGAGTTTCGCAAGAAACTGCATTATTGGCAGGTTTTGTATGCTATTGCTTTTTTGCCGTTGGAACTTATTATCTAGCACGGTTTTGGTTAAGTCCTTTTGCATCATTTGGTGCTACATTAATATTATGTGTGGCTCCGGAAATAGCATTTTGGGGGCGGCAAGTGATGTTGGAAATACCCGTTTATGCCTTTATGGTATGGAGTGCTTATTATTTAAATCGTTATGTCCGTACTAATCAAATAAAATATCTATACTTTAGTGTCGCCTTGTTAGTTTCGGCAGTTTATACAAAATCCCCCGTTGTTTTTATTGCTCTACCTTATCTTGTTATTTTATTCCGGCATCGTGGAATGGAAGTATTTAAAGATAAACATAATTATGCCATTCTGGTACTTGCCGTATTAGGCATGATTCCCATGATATATATTACGTTTAAATTTGGTCAATCGAATATTCAAGCTGCTACAAACTCTCCAGAAGCCATCAATGATACATTTACGTTTGAAGTTTTATTTTGGTATTTAATTAGAATTCCAACTCAACTTGGGTGGGCTGCTATTGTTGGTTTGTTTGTTGCCTTTGCTGCATTCGTTTTATTGACAGAAGATAAGGTAAAAGCCATTAAAAATAGTTTATTTCTAATTCTTTGGTTTGTTGTTGGATATATTTTCTACACATTTATTGAATTAAAGCTCGTCAGATTTAGCATGCATATGATACTGCCTTTGGTATTATTTATCGGCTTTGCTTGTGATAAAATTAATGAGAAGAAGCAATATTTAGGAAGTGGTTTTATTGCTATCATTATGGTTTTAACATTTGTTGAAACAGTGACTATGCGTCCTGTTGAATATGTCGCTGGCTATAATGATGTTGTCGAAAATGTAACTAAATTAGCGCCACAAAACAGTAATGTTTTATTTTCCGGATACCATGATGGTTCATTTATCTTTGCAATGCGCGCCGTTGGCGATAGGCCAGATGTCAGTATAGTGAGATCCGATAAATTATTACTTCGTATTGCCTCAAGACGTGAGCTAGGCGTAGAAGAAAAAAATTATACAATTGAAGAAATAGCCGAGCTTATAAATGAGCTTGCAATTCATTATGTTGTTGCGCAGCCAGATTTTTGGACTGACTTAGAACAAATGAAACTTCTTCAAACATTACTTGAAAGCGATAAATTTGAGGAAATTCAACGCTTTAAAATGGAAGCAAATTATGACGCTGCTGAGAAAGAACTCGTTATATATAGAAATTTAGGTAATGTAGCGGTTGGGCCGGTCAATATCAAAAATGAACTTTCTCTCATTGGTATGACCATTTCAAACCGTAATTTTAATGATTGAACATGCTGAAAATGAGAATGAAACAATGAGCTGTCCCAGATAATACCTAAAAGGTGTTATCTGGGACAGCTCCAAACTAAAAATAACTATCAGTTTTTTCTTCTCAGCTTCATTATTATTCCTTGACAACTGATTCTACCCCTTGGTTGGCAAGTTTATCCGCTTGTTCATTGCCATCATGCCCAGAATGACCACGTACCCAGAACCATTCTATTTGGTGCTGTTGCACAAGCTGATCCAGTTGTTTCCATAAATCATTATTCTTTACTTGCTTCCTGCTTGAGGTGCGCCAATCTTGTTTCTTCCAGGAATGTATCCATTCGCTAATGCCCTTTTGTACATATTTAGAATCAGTATGCACCTGTACTTTGCATGGTCGTGTTAAGGCTTCTAGAGCACGTATCACTGCGAGTAATTCCATCCGGTTATTGGTAGTAAGTTTCGCACCTCCAGATAACCTCCGTGTCTGTCCGCCATATTGCATCAAGGCGCCCCAACCACCAATGCCAGGATTGCCTTTACAAGCACCATCAGTAAATATTTGTACTACATTAGAGCCATCAGCAATACCGGCATGTTTTACTTTCACTTTATACTTCTCACGATGGTTTTGTTACATGCGGACATCCGTGGTTGCTCTTCAGTTACGTTCCTGTTGAGTTTATTAGCAAACGGAGCCATTCTTCTCTTGGCGGCAAGTACGTTTTTTCTTTCAGGCTTGATAACACGCATACCATGAACACGCTTAATTGCTTGCAGAAAATATATACCACCAGAAATTGGCCACCATCGATCTCCTGCAATCTCCATAAAATTAAACCTCCGTAGCCATTTTTCCTGACTGAAAGGCGGGGCATAACAACATAGCCGACCCGCAGTGATCTCGAAATCTAGCAGGGTTAGCCAATCTTTTAGCCGCGGTAGCGAGACGAAGTTTCCATTCCAGGGGTATCTGTGTCCTGCAGATCCAAACCATTGGCGCGCTCCCCAAAGACTTCTAGGATTAAAACCACAGATAATCACATGACCTTCTGCCATCAATACGCGTTGTGCTTCGCGTAAAATTTGATGTGGATTTGAGCTAAATTCGAGCACGTGCGGTAAGAGTATTAGATCTATACTATTGCTGTCGATTGGTAGGAAATCAGGGACTGCTAGCAGAGTAGCCCCTTCTTCGGTACCCGTACAAAACTGAAGGGACATACGGTTAGTACGTAGAAAGGCATGCTGTGGGAATCCGATTTGCATGGCATTGTAGCCAAATACATTCATCACTGCTTGATCGAAGTAGTTTTGCTCCCGTTCCAGTAGGTATTGACCGAGACAAGTTTTAAACCATTGTTGTTGATTTTGCATTGGCATATATAATGTCCAGAAAGCATTTACGGGGTAATAATTTATTCACAACTTGCTAGAAATATTCATTGACTTTACTAAGCCTAGAGTTTTAATTCAATCCGAGACATCATGTTCCATATTGTTCCAGTATGTGCATTTATCGACAATTATATCTGGGTCATTCGTGATCAACACCATGCTGCCGTAGTTGACCCGGGTGACGCCGCACCGGTTCTAGCTTTTTTGCGACGTGAAAATCTGAAGCTTGTCGCTATCTTAAATACCCATCATCATAACGACCATGTTGGTGGCAACGCCGCATTGCTGAGGGAATTTTCAGTACCAGTTTATGGGCCAGGAAATGAATCAATTCCCACAGTTACCCATTGCCTCAAAGAAGGCGACAGTATTCAATTGGCCGAATTCTCACTTGGTTTTAGTGTGTTAGATATCCCGGGCCATACCGCAGGACACATTGCATATTATGGCGCAAACTTGCTGTTTTGTGGCGATACCCTATTTGCATGCGGCTGCGGACGATTATTCGAGGGCACCGCACTACAAATGTACACTTCTCTGCAAAAACTGGCGAAGCTACCCGATGCAACTTCGGTTTATTGTGGTCATGAATATACGCTTGCCAACATCCATTTTGCTAAGGAAGTTGAACCAGGTAACCAGGTGCTTATCGAACTCAAAGTATCGGCAGAAAAACAACGCGAGCTAAATTTTCCCACTCTACCTTCAACGATTGCAATGGAAAAGTCCTGCAATCCATTCTTGCGTTGTAGTCAGCCTGAAGTTATCCATAATGCCAGCAACTATCTTGGCAAACCGTTAGCGGACCCTGTCAGTGTATTTGCCGCAATCCGCGATTGGAAAAATAATTTTTAGTTTCTCGTTTATACGTATCTTCAGAACTAATGCAATATAGATTATGAGTATAAAGATATATAGGAATTTGTAGATACAATGAATTTTGTCAAATCAGGACGTTATCGATGGCATATGGTATCCGATCAGTCTGCGCTGCGCCAAGCAGCATTGTATACAATTCTCGATAATGCCACCATGGCGATTCGGCAGCGCGGACAATATCATTTGGTGCTTTCTGGTGGAGATACGCCACGTGGAATCTACCAACAGCTGCGTTCTATCCAGACTGATTGGTCCGCATGGCACATCTATTTCAGCGATGAGCGTTGTCTACTACCGAACGATTCAAAACTAAACTCCCGCATGGCTGGAGAAGCATGGCTCGACCATGTGCCGATTCCTGAAAGCCAGTTGTATGTTATTCCGGTTGAGCTCGGTGCGAGTCGAGCTGCTTACGAATATGCCCAAACTTTGCGATCTATCGGTATATTTGATTTAACATTTCTTGGGCTTGGTGAGGACGGCCATACGGCAAGCCTGTTTCCTGACCACGAATGGGGAATTGCACCTGATTCTCCGGATACGCTGGCGGTATTTGATGCGCCAAAACTACCACTGCATAGGGTATCCATGAGTGCAGCACGTTTGAGTCGTTCGCGGCAAGTGATGTTTCTGGTTAATGGTGAATCTAAGCATATGGCTGTGGCTAAGTGGCGTAAAGGTAAAAATATTCCCGCACGAGCGATCATGCCGACAACGGGTGTTGATATTCTGTTGGAATCTTCCCTGCTAGTTCCATTACCTGCCTGATAGAGCACGTTTAATTATTGCTAGGCAATAGTGAAAAATATTTGAGTAAAAGATTTTTTGGAAGCTTTTTATTTCGTAGGAACCAGATTACATGAGATATACTTAAATTCATACATAGATTCATACATCAATATGAATTAGGTAGTTAAATCGTTCCGATTTGATCCAATTTTAAGGCGCTCTCTGCGACGAACGCGGGAAGCGACTATCAACGTGTGCTGGCATCAAGTAGCCTGTCGAAAGAATACACGATACAGAATTTGAATTAAGCATCAAAAATACACTGCCTGGTTACTACTGATTTAAGGTAATCGAGAACTCTATGCAAGCAAAATTTTCAATTACCTGTCGCCAGTGCAACCGATTGGTAAAATTTCTAGATAAAGTAAAAGCCGGGCATCCAGATTATTATGCACGGCCTGTTCCAGCTTTTGGTGATATGCTGTCTAAGCTGCTTATTATCGGACTAGCTCCAGGTATGCACGGTGCAAACCGAACTGGTAGGCCCTTTACCGGAGATTTTGCAGGAATCCTATTATATAGTACTTTGTACAAATTCGGTTTTTCCAGTTGTGAAGAGTCAATTTCTAAGAGTGATGGCTTGCAACTCATTGGTTGCCGTATCACCAACGCGGTCAAGTGCTTACCACCCGGAAACAAGCCAGAACCAAATGAAATTCGTCAATGCAACGGGTATCTTTCAGTAGAGATTGCAAGTTTTGCAGCAGGAGAGGGAAGGGCATTGCTTGCTTTGGGTACTGTCGCACATCGGGCATGTCTGATGGCCCTGGGACTAAAATCTAAAGCCTATCCCTTTGGGCATGGAGCTATTTATACGTTGCCTAACAGTCTGACTTTGTATGACAGCTACCATTGTAGCCGCTACAATACTCAAACTAAACGCCTAACTGCTAAGATGTTCGAGCAGGTGTTTGAAAAAATCTGTGCTAACTTGGCGCTTAACATAAAAACTAAAGGATAATCATGCCCTACGTCAATATTCGTATCGCCGGAGTACTTAGTCGTGAGCAGAAGAAAAAAATAGCTGCGGAAATAACTGATACTCTAGAACGTGTCGCTCACAAGCCGAAATCTTACACCTATATTACCTTTGACGAATTATCTCATGAGAATTGGGCTATTGCAGGAAAATTACTGAGCAAGGAGGAGTAACTGTTTTGTCGGTAGTCCCTATTTTTAATGCCAAGGCTATATACTCAAGCTTGCCTTCTCAGCCAGGGGTTTATCGCATGTTAAATGCGGTGGGACAGGTAATTTATGTTGGTAAAGCTATTGATCTCAGAAAGCGCGTTTCCTCTTATTTCCAAAAAACCAACCTTGCTCCCAGAATCCAGTTAATGGTATCCCAAATAACAGGGATTGAGACCACCGTTACCCGCTCTGAATCTGAAGCACTGCTGCTTGAGAATAACTTAATAAAAACATTAACTCCTCGGTATAACATACTGTTCAGAGATGATAAATCATACCCATATATTGTCTTGACCAAACATGCTTTTCCTCGCCTTGGTTTTCACCGGGGATCGCTTAATAAACAACATCATTACTTTGGTCACTTCCCAAATGCGGGGATTGTAAGAGAGAGTATTCAGTTATTACAAAAGGTATTTCGTATCCGCACTTGCGAGGATAGTGTTTTCAATAATCGTACCCGTCCATGCTTGTTGTATCAGATCAAACGTTGCAGTGCACCATGCGTCAAGATGATCTCTAACTTGGCCTATCGTGAGGATATAAGAAATGCCGAGCTATTTTTGCAGGGGAAACAAACCGAGGTGCTTGAAAGCCTTGCTGTAAAAATGCGGAATGCTGCTAATTACTTAGATTATGAGCGGGCTGTTTTATATCGTGATCAAATCCAGACATTGCGGAGAGTTCGAGAAAAGCAGTTTGTTGATAGCGGCAAAGCTCTGGATGCGGATGTGGTAGCTTGCGCTGTTCAGTGTAGTGGTGGAAAGATTTGTGTCAATCTAGCTATGGTTAGGGGAGGGCGGCACTTAGGAGACAAGAATTTCTTTCCTCAAAATGCAGAAGGTTACGATCCACCATCTGCAGTGGAAGCCTTTCTTTCCCAACATTACCTGAATCGTTTTGTTCCGCCTCTCATTATCGTGGGTGAGAAGATCCACAGGGAAGCACTGCAAGCTTCACTTGCTGAGCAATCTGGACATAAAATTACAATCAGTCTTAATCCCAAAAGCGAACGACGTGTGTGGTTGGATATGGCAACAAAAAATGCGCATCTTGGACTGAAACAACAGTTGGGTCTACAGGTTACCCAGGAAGAACGACTGCAAGTCTTGCAGCATGCACTAGAAATCATAAATCTTACCCGCATTGAATGTTTTGATATCAGCCATACTCAGGGTGAGGCCACCGTTGCATCCTGTGTGGTTTATGATAACTTCTCTATGCGCAATGGTGAATACCGTCGCTACAACATTGGTGATATCACACCAGGGGATGATTATGCAGCTATGCGTGATGTTCTTTCAAGGCGTTATCATAAAGTTGCTGAGGGAAAGGGCAGGCTACCTGATCTGATTCTTGTCGACGGCGGTAAAGGGCAGGTAAACGCCGCCCAGGAAGCGTTGGTGGAGCTTGGGTTAAATTATGCGACTTTGGTTGGGGTATCAAAAGGAAGAGAGCGTAAACCTGGTTTGGAACAATTGGTATTTCCCGGTACCAAAAAATCGCTACAATTATCTAAGGATCATCCGGGCTTACATCTAATTCAGCAAATTCGTGATGAAGCTCACCGTTTTGCGATTCAAGGCCATCGTGCTAAGCGTGGTAAATCCAGAGTCAGCTCGTATTTAGTAGAAATTGATGGTATTGGTAACAAGCGTCGTCAAAACCTGTTGGTGCAGTTTGGCGGGTTAAAAGGTGTGCTGACCGCAAGCATTGAAGAATTGCAACAGGTAGAGGGTATTAGCCGTGCGTTGGCGGAGAAGATTTATAAGAAGTTACATTGATTTTGAATCGGATGATTACTGTTTATTAATAGTTTAACGGCACACCCTACCCATGCTTTTTAATCTACCCAACCTGCTAACCTGGGCGAGGATACTCGCTATTCCGTTGTTTGTAGGGATTTTCTATTTTCCACCGGCATGGTTGTCATACTCTGACCAAAATCTATTTGCTGCCGTTATTTTTACTGGCGCAGCTGTTACCGACTGGCTGGATGGTTACCTTGCCAGGGCACTTCGCCAGACCTCAGCCTTTGGTGCGTTTCTCGACCCAGTGGCAGACAAGCTTATGGTTGCAGCGGCACTAATTATTTTAGTATATTTAGGGAGACTTGACGCACTTATTGCCTTTATCATAATTGGCCGTGAAATCACTATTTCAGCTTTGCGCGAATGGATGGCACAAATAGGCAAAAGTAAAAGTGTAGGGGTTTCCTTTCTAGGAAAAGTAAAAACTGTATCACAAATGGCTGCCATACCACTGCTACTATATCATGACAATATAGGCAAAAGTTTTAACTCTCAGGAAGTGGGTACATGGCTAATCTATCTAGCCGCTTTTCTAACACTATGGTCCATGGCTTATTACCTGAGAGTGGCAATTCCGCAAGTATTGAAACAGAGCTGAAACTTCTCTAAGGACGTGTCTTTACTTGCCTTTTCTTGACAAAAATACTTGCGTCTTTATAATGCTTGATTCGTTTTCAGGGTTTTTTCAAAAAAACGGGAATGTCTTATTTGCGGGAATAGCTCAGTGGTAGAGCACAACCTTGCCAAGGTTGGGGTCGCGAGTTCGAGCCTCGTTTCCCGCTCTAATTATTAGAGAAAATAGATCTTTCGGCAAGAGTTCTACTTATACAATTTGTGTGTTTTTGCTGAATAATCTGTTTTCCCTTTTGGTTTTTGCTATATCGTTGCAATGCAATGCATTCCCCGATTGCACGGCGGGGTGGCAGAGTGGTCATGCAGCGGCCTGCAAAGCCGTCTACGCCGGTTCGATTCCGACCCCCGCCTCCACCATACGGTTCTTGGATGCTACAACGATTTTTCTGCTATATTTATAGTAAATACAAAGCAATCAGTCGAGAACTTCTCATACTGCACCCTGTTTTGACAGGCCTGGTAATACCGGTATCTACCACGGTTATTTTCCGGTCCCGAATTTTGTCTCATATTCTAGTTGGGTGTCTCCAGCATTGAGAGGCTCGCGAAGGAAGGAACCGGGCCGAGGGGGAGACGTAAGGTCTGTCGAGGTAAAAGAGAATACGAAAAGAAACGTATAATTGTTGTGGTAGGAGTCAGCTAGAAAAGTGTAGGTCGTCCCGACAAACTTGCCTGTCAGTATTTCAAAAATATTCATATTGAATTTTACATATCCGGTTTGATACTCGGACTTATAAAGTGCCAATTCAGGCAAGGAAAAGGGGATAAGTGTACTTTGGATTGGAGGTAAACCAAAAAATCCTCCAGATAACTCGGTGCCCAGAGCTCTTACAATTACATCAATTCGATATGTTGCATTTTTTTCGTCTTTCTGGACGAGATACCCCTGTCGTCCTAACCAGCCAATTATTACTTGTTGCAGAAGAGTTTGGTCTTTAGTCAATCCAAACGTATTGAGTGTTACCTTTGAGCCGTGTGGAATAGGTAGAGATTCATCAGATTTACTGGGCAGGCTATGGATGACAGCTTCTGTAATCAGTAACTGTTCGACTGTTGATCTTGGAGATTGTGTGATTCTATGTGTTGTCGAACAGCCCATCAAAAATGCGATGGAAACTGCACACAATGACATGATTCTGAAAGCATTACTCATAGAATTACACTCATGATTATCTATCCTTCTAATCTAATAGTTCAACTTATCTGCACCAATAGAAGGGCTGCAAATATATACATAGTTTCATTCAAGTATTACTAGGTAAATTCGGCATCTACAGGGACCGCCGGCTCATTTCCCGATCACGTTGCCTTGCTTCTGCAATCTTAGAACAGCCTTTAGGATTTCGTCAATTTCAAAACTTTCAGATTACGTTGGGGACAGAGCTAAGATCAAAGCGGAGAACTTATTCTGGTTTGCAACCGTAGAAATGCCAACCACAGACAAGATCCCACTATACACTATAATTTGTTAAAACCAATTCCTACTGTTGAATTCAACTTAATATTATTATACTGGATGTGTTTCCTGCAGATTCAAAACGTACGTTGGAATTACAAGCGTTTGAACATATTCACGACACCCTCCTTTTTGACGCTGACTCAGGTTGTTTCCTACGTACGGTCTGAAAACTGTTTAACAAAGCGTTGATCAATCCAGTCTTTCCAACGCCATGCCCACGCACCTTGCATACTCCAACGCCCCCAGGTGGCCACGGCATAGCGAGGTCCACAGGCTAGCAAATATAGTGAAAGGCGACGAGGTTGGTAGACGATCATTTGCCTATTCTTTAGTACTGCTAGCAGGTTCGCAGCGAGCACAGGCCCCGCATGCACTGAATGCACACCTGAGCGTGACATCGTCAAGTCTTGCCGAGAGCAAACGTCACCCGCTGCAAATACATTTGGATGCGATAGGCTTCGGTGGTATCCATCGACAGCAATGTATTCATTTTTGTCTAACATGAGTCTGGAGTGTTGTAGCCAAGAAGGTGCTCGAGCACCAGTGGCAACAATTACACAATCTGCGGCCAACGAAGTGCCATTCGATAGCAGCAGACCATCTTTTGTTCCTACCGCCCTTAGGTAATGAACAGTGACACCAGCTTGTACTAGAATTTTCTTAATGCGACGCTGTGCACCAGTTGCAAGCTCGAGCAATAGGCCGGACTCGGAAACTACTAGTTCTACATGTCCGTTAGTATCTGAACATGTAAAAGCATATCGTGTGGCTAGGGCTAGTTCTACCCCAGCAGCACCACCACCGACTACTACCAGACGATAATCTGGATTGTTCTGCTTATTAGATAGTATTCGTGGCCAGGCTTCGAACAAGCCATCTAGTGGTTTAATAGGAAAGAGTTTCTCATCCGGTATCTCAAGCCATGACAAATCGGTTTCGCTACCGACATCCAATGAAAGGAGGTCATATTCAATACGCTTACCTTCTGGTAAATACACACAACGTTGGTCGGCATCCATGCCTATAATACAGTTTACTACCATTCGTACATGTGCTGCTTGTGCCAGGGGCCGTAAATCGATTTGACACTGTAATTTGTTGTAATGACCTGCCATCCAACCTGGCAACATACCGGAGTAATTCTGGTAAGAGTTTGGCGAAATTAGAACGATTTCTGTACCGGTAGGTTTTTCACGAGCAAGTGCTTGTAGCACTTTAAGATGCGCATGTCCGCCACCGACCAGAATCAAGCGTTTCATAAAATAATCAGCTTAGTGAAAATGATGCGAAACATCTTTGACACTATTACAGGGTCTCATGTAAGCAATTAGACTTTGCTGTTTTAAAGAAAGGCTTTCAATTTTCCAAGTACTACTACATCTTCATTTTTGTTTGGTATTGTGCCGCAACATACAATGGAGTTGAAGAAATGGTTGGAAGAGCGGGTTATTACTCTGTATTTCTCTTTTCTATCTCCCAGCCATGCTTCTCTATCATGCACCTTGTATGTGCCTTAGCAACGAGACATGGATCATTGCACTTACCGAGGCCATTGGCATACAACGTTGCACTTTCTTCACAATCATGGTTATCACGAACAAACTCAGCGCTACCCTTTGTATGAAAAGTTGAGATATTGCCATAACCCTTTGTAGGGTGCTTCCAAGCGACAACGGCGCATCCACTCAATGCCAATACAACCAGGATTATTAATATATGCTTACTCATGCTAGTAAATTTTTAACATGTTAGAATTATGGTCGAACTATGTTTGAAATGTTATGTGATAAATTTTGTTCTATTTTTGCCCTACTTTATATCCTAAACGTGTGACAAGAATACATACCCTAAGGAATAATCAAACAAATCAACGGCCCGGATGGTGAAATTGGTAAACACAAGGGACTTAAAATCCCTCGGGCT
>SMXG01000127.1 GCA_004356775.1 Betaproteobacteria bacterium
AGCGTAGGCACTGGCTAGCACCTGACCGTATGTATCGTGAAAATGTCCAGCGAGTGTTTCTATTGGAACCTTTTTTGTCACTGCCTCGAGCATGTTTATGTTTTTTCCCGGTGTACCCATACCAACAGTGTCTCCGAGCGAAATTTCATAGCAGCCCATACTTAACAATTCTGCAGCAATTTCCTCCACCTTGCCAAGTTGTACATCGCCTTCGTATGGGCAACCCAGAACGCAGGAAATATATCCACGCACACGAACATGATTGTTCTGTGCTGCTACACACATTTCGCTAAATTGTGCCAACCCTTCTGATATAGAGCAGTTGGTATTTTTCTTTGAGAATGTTTCACTGGCAGCGGAGAATACTGCGATTTCATCGACTCCAGCCGCAAGTGCTGCATCGGAACCTTTCATATTGGGAACAAGTGCGGTGTAACCTACGCCGGGTTGCTTATGAATGCCTGCCATGATCGCGGCGTGGTCGGCCATTTGTGGTACCCATTAGGCGATACGAAAGCAGTAGCCTCTACTACTGGCAAGCCCGCCTCCGCTAGTCGTTCGATTAGCCCCGATCTTGCTTGCTGTAGTTACGCACTTGCTCTCGTTCTGCAGACCATCACGGGGACCAACTTCCACCATTTTCACATATTTAGGAATATTCATTATTGATCCTGTTCTGTCCACACGAAATTTTTCCCCATGGTAGCAGTATGAATTTTCCTCGGTAAGTTGGAATAGGAGTAATCAGTCCTGCTTTAAGAACTTGTCGTCAGTATATAATAAGCGTTTCGATAAATTCAAAATTGAGCTAAATATGGCTCACAATTACGACATTGGATGACATAAAAACTGACCTTGGTATATCGACGCATGATATTTGTGTTCAACATGGCGAAAAAATACTGGCTTCGCAGCTACTTCTCATCAAGAACAAGGGGTATGATTTTGCACCCCCGTTTCGGGAAATGATGATCCATCTTTATTTGGTTGGGGTTATGTGGCGTCATGGCGAGAGTCTTAACTTGGTAACAAATCCTCGTGAACACGCTTTGGCATCACTGCGCACAATGCTAGTCAGAGCTGGTATGAGCGATAAGAACGCCCAGAAACGAATTTTATTTTTAAACAATATGTCTCGAACAGAAAACGGTAGTGACACACTTGCTGTAACTGCAGGTTATCAAACCATGCAGGATGATGATAGCTTGGCCATGATTTTTGAGGAATATCGTGATGAGACGCGTGTTTCTGGCGTTCTCTGGCGGTTCTATAACCGTGGTAAAAGAATTATGTTTATCGGTGGGGGCGTTGCAGCCTTTATTGCGATTTGGTTTGTTACGATTTTCATACCTTCGAGTAGCGGTATTGCTGTACTGGCAGCAGGACTATTTGCTGCTGCGCTGGTTGTCATACCAACATTTTTGATTGGAGCTTTGGTATATCGGGTAAAGTTCAAAAAAACACCTGCTTCGACCCTACCTCGATCATGATTTCCGATGGCGACTTTGGCGCTGAGTTATCCGTTGTTTCCCCTTGACTAGTACTACTAGTACTAGTATTGGGCGGTCTGGCAATTTCTCGAATACTGAATTCTGGAATCACACTCTTGGCGAGATTTACGACAGGGGTGGATGCTGTGACTGGAAAAAGTATAATAATTACCTATACAAATACCCAAAGACATAGTCAATTTAGGGCAAATTATGAGTGCTGTGATTATAGATGGCAATGCTATTGCTAGTGCACTACGAGCCGAGTGGAGGGTTCGCGCGGAACGCCTGAAAGAACAAGATATGCAACCAGGACTAGCTGTGGTCATTGTCGGGAATAATTTGGCTTCCAGTATTTATGTGCGCAACAAGGCGAAGGCCTGTAGTGAGACTGGTATTTATTCAGAAGTACACGAATTCCCTGAAAGTGTAAGCGAAAACGAAGTGCTGCGCCGTATTCAGCAGTTGAATGAAAATCCCAGAATCCACGGCATCTTGGTGCAATTGCCATTGCCACGACATTTTGAAGACAAAAGGTTAATTGCAGCCATCGCAGTGGAAAAAGACGTGGATGGTTTCCATCTCAACAATGTTGGCGCGCTTGTCACTGGTAATGCGGTGTTTTCGCCTTGCACCCCTTATGGCGTGATGAAAATGTTAGAAAAGAGTGGCATTCAAGTTGAGGGGCAGCATGCGGTGGTGGTAGGACGCAGCAATATCGTTGGTAAACCAATGGCGCTAATGTTGTTGGAGAAGGGTGCGACTGTTACCATTTGCACATCGAAAACACGTGATCTAGCAGGGTACACAAGGCGTGCCGACATTCTGGTGGTGGCTACCGGTAAACCGCGAATGATTACCGCTGACTTGGTTAAAGCCGGCGCAACGGTGATAGACGTTGGCATAAACCGCATGCCTAACGGCAAGCTTGCAGGCGATGTGGACTTTGACTCGGTTAAGGAGAAAGCAGGGTACATCACACCGGTACCGGGTGGAGTGGGACCAATGACAATTGCCATGTTGCTTTACAATACCATTGAGGCAGCAAGACGCGCCCAAGCCGAGGCTGTGCCACGGATTAACGTGGGTAATAACACGTAACAATTAACACGTAATAATTATAAGGTAGAAGCATGGAACCTACACCCGATATTGACCCACAGGAAACACAGGAATGGCTCGATGCGCTGGAATCTGTACTAGTGCACGAGGGAACTGAGAGGACGCATTACTTACTGGAAAAACTAGTAGAAAAGGCGCGCAGTTCTGGTGCTTATCTTCCTTATAGTGCGACTACTGCATACATAAACACTATCCCACCCGGCAAGGAGGAGAACTCACCTGGAGATCATGCGCTTGAACACCGCATCCGCTCTTACGTGCGCTGGAACGCCATGGCAATGGTGTTGCGTGCAAACAAAAATACAAATGTCGGCGGACATATCTCAACCTTTGCATCTGCCGCAACGCTCTACGATGTGGGTTATAACCATTTCTGGCACGCAACTAGCAAGAATCATGGCGGCGACCTGGTTCTTGTACAAGGACATTCTTCTCCCGGTATTTATGCTCGCGCTTTTATACTGGGGGAATTGACAGAGGAACAGCTGGATAATTTTCGCCAGGAGATAGGGGGGAAGGGCTTGTCTTCGTATCCACATCCGTGGCTGATGCCCGATTTCTGGCGATTTCCAACAGTTTCGATGGGGTTGGGGCCTTTGATGGCAATCTACCAGGCTCGTTTCATGAAATATCTTGATAGTCGTGGTTTGGCCAATACCGAGGGGCGTAAAGTATGGGCCCTAATGGGTGACGGTGAAATGGACGAACCTGAATCACTGGGTGCAATTTCGTTGGCTTCACGTGAGAATCTGGATAATCTGATATTTATCATCAATTGCAATCTTCAGCGCCTTGATGGACCAGTGCGTGGCAACGGCAAGATCATCCAGGAACTCGAAGGCGGTTTTCGTGGATCCGGCTGGAATGTCATCAAGGTGATTTGGGGCTCTTACTGGGATCCGTTGCTAGCAAAAGATACGAAAGGTTTGCTGCAGAAACGTATGATGGAATGTGTTGACGGCGAATATCAAACCTTCAAATCCAGGGACGGTTCTTATGTGCGCAAGCACTTCTTTGGAAAATATCCGGAATTATTAGAGATGGTGGCTAATATGTCTGATGACGATATCTGGAGACTAAATCGTGGGGGGCACGATCCGCACAAGGTGTATGCCGCCTATGCTTCAGCAGTAAAGCATACCGGACAGCCAACAGTGATACTTGCCAAGACAATTAAGGGCTATGGTATGGGTGAAGCAGGTGAGGCGCAGAACATTACGCATCAGCAGAAGAAGATGGGTACCACTTCTCTAAAATCATTCCGTGACCGTTTTGGCTTGCCAGTTCCGGACGACAAAATAAACGAAGTGCCATATCTCATGTTCGACAAAGACTCACCCGAGTTAGTTTATATGCGGGCGAAGCGCAATGCATTGGGAGGGCTCCTCCATCGCCACCAGCGACAGCATACAGAAGCATTACAAATACCGCCATTGTCAGCGTTCGAGGCATTACTTAAAGCTAGCGGTGAAGGGCGAGAATACTCTACTACCATGGTGTTTGTGCGCATACTCAATATTTTGGTGAAGGATAAAAACATCAGTAAGCGAATAGTGCCGATTGTGGCAGATGAATCACGCACTTTTGGTATGGAAGGCATGTTCCGGCAGTTGGGTATATGGTCGTCGACAGGGCAACTCTACACTCCGGAGGATGCCGATAAGTTGATGTACTACAAGGAAGACAAAAATGGTCAGATCTTGCAAGAGGGCATTAACGAAGCGGGTGCCATGTCGTCATGGATGGCAGCAGCAACCGCTTATAGTACTCATGGTGTGCAGATGATTCCCTTTTATATTTTTTATTCAATGTTTGGTTTTCAGCGTATTGGTGATCTTGCCTGGGCAGCAGGCGACATGCGTTGTCGTGGTTTTTTGATGGGCGGCACCGCTGGGCGTACTACCTTGAATGGAGAAGGTTTGCAGCATGAGGATGGCCACAGTCATCTGGTTGCCTCCACTATTCCTAACTGCGTATCTTATGATCCCACGTTTTCTTATGAGCTTGCAGTCATTATCCAAGATGGTCTGCGCCGTATGTATCAAGAGCAAGAGGATGTGTATTATTACATAACCGTGATGAACGAAAATTACTTGCATCCAGAAATTCCAAAAGGTGCTGAGCAAGGCATATTGAAGGGCATGTATCTATTTCATGAGGGTAGTAAAGAAGGAGGAAAAAATTCGAAACTAAGAGTACAACTGCTTGGTTCTGGAACCATCCTGCGTGAAGTTATCGCGGCGGCAGAGATTCTAAAAGAAGAATATGGTGTTACCTCTGACATCTGGAGTGTTACTAGTTTTAACGAATTGCGTCGTGAAGCTCTGGGCATAATACGCTGGAACATGCTGCACCCCACAGAGCCAGCAAAACTATCTTACGTAAGATCTTGCCTAGAGCGGCGTGAGGGGCCTGTAGTGGCGGCAACTGATTATATGAAAATCTTTGCAGACCAGATACGTGAATTTGTGCCAGGGCAATATAAGGTGTTGGGAACCGACGGTTTTGGGCGTTCCGATACACGCGAAAAACTGCGCCAGTTTTTCGAGGTAGACCGCTACTATATTACTGTTGCTTCGCTTAAGGCTCTAGCAGAAGAGGACAGAATATCGCCAGAGATAGTGAAAGATGCGATGGATAAATTTGGCATTGATCCGGATAAGCCGAATCCAGTAAAGGTATAAAAAGGCTTGGTATGTAGAAGTAAGTTATCGTTCTCTAAACATGGACGCACAGGCGAAGGAAGAAGCGTGGCAGAGATTAAACAGGTATTAGTTCCCGATATTGGTGATTTCAAAAATATTCCCGTGATCGAGTTACTGGTGAAACCCGGTGACACGGTCAAAGGAGAGGATCCACTGATCTCGCTAGAATCTGACAAGGCTACAATGGAGGTGCCTTCTCCTTTTGCGGGCGTAGTCAAAGAAATAAATGTTCGGGAGGGTGACAAAGTTTCCGAGGGTGCGCTCATTTTAGTAATGGAAGTCAATGAAACGGATGGTTCGGCCGCGGCTCCTCCCCTGTCCGTACCAGTCACACCTCCTACCCCTGCGGCAACTATTCCTAATCTAGCTCAAGCTTCTAACTCGCAACTTGTTCGTAAGCACCCGATAGTCGCTATGCCAGGGATCGAAACTGCTTTTATCAAGGCACATGCCAGCCCCTCTGTGCGGCGCTTCGCGCGCGAATTAGGTGTGAATCTTGATCTGGTTAGTAGTAGTGGCCCGAAGCAACGCATACTTAAGGAAGATGTAAAGACCTACGTTAAGGCGGAATTATCCAAACCACTTGGTAGTAGCGATGGCGTGGAACTGAATCTGCTACCGTGGCCTCAAGTAGATTTTGCTAAATTTGGCCCGGTGGAATTAAAATCGCTATTACGCATCAAAAAAATGTCGGGTGCAAATTTACACCGCAATTGGGTAATGATTCCGCATGTCACACAGTTCGACGAGGCTGACATTACCGATCTGGAAGTCCTACGTAAGGAGTTCAACGAAACTGTGCAGAAAGGCGGAATCAAGCTCACGATATTGGCCTTCCTGATGCAAGCGACGATAGTTGCGCTAAAAAAATTCCCTGATTTTAATGCTTCGCTTGATAGAAGTAGCGATGATATGAATTTGGTGATTAAGAACTACTACCACCTTGGTTTTGCAGTTGATACCTCAAACGGGTTGATGGTGCCAGTGATCCGTGACGTGGATCAAAAAGGCGTGGTTGCCATTGCAGAAGAGCTGGGTAATCTCGCTGTACATGCTCGTGAGGGCAAGCTGAAACCCACTGAGATGCAAGGTGCAAGCTTTACCATTTCCAGCCTAGGAGGTATTGGGGGGACAGCTTTTACACCAATTATTAATGCCCCGGAAGTTGCAATTCTCGGTGTTTCCCGTGCTAGTATCAAACCAGTATATCGAGATGGCCAGTTTGCTCCGCGTTTAATGCTGCCGTTGTCGCTGTCCTATGATCACAGAGTGATCGACGGTGCATCCGCTGCGCGCTTTACTGCGTATATGGTTAAGGAGCTTGCCAACATACCTCGGACACTTTTGTGAGAGGAAACCTTTATGGTAAGGATGCTGAGATAAGAAGAGTATTAATAGAAGCTTTTCTTGTGCTTCTGTGTTTCATTACCCCAATAGGCAATGTCTAAATCTGAATTTCCTTTAGTTGGCATCTTTGGGGGCACTTTTGATCCTATACATTACGGTCATTTGCGAGTAGCAGAAGAAATTGTTGAAGCCGTGGGATTACATAAGATGTACTTTATTCCTGCCGGTATGCCGCGGTTGCGTCACACTCCTATTGCATCGTCGCAACATCGCGCAGAGATTGTGCGTCTAGCGATTCAAGGCAATCCCAGATTTGTTTTGGATGAGCGTGAAATTTATCGTGCCGGAATTAGTTACAGCGTGGATTCGTTACGTGAACTCAAGCTGGAATTGGGAAAAAAAGTCATACTATGCTTCGTTACAGGGGTGGATGCTTTTATAAAACTTGTTGAGTGGAATAGTTGGCGCGAGTTATTTAATCTGTGTCATTTTATCATTGCTACTCGTCCAGGCCATGTACTCACGTCAAATCATGATGTATTACCGAAAGAGTTGAAAGAAGAATGCTCTCAGCGCTGGGTGTCCAGCGCCGATAGTCTCAGAAGTGCGACTAGTGGGTTGATATCTGTCGCTCCGACAACTATGCTAGATATTTCCGCAACCACTATTCGTGCACGTATTGCTGCCGGGGAAAGTGCGCGTTATTTAATTCCCGATGCGGTTCTTAGTTATATTGCAGCAAGTCAATTGTATTCATAAGGTATATGAAGCTCAACAAGCTAGTAAAAACAGTTGTTTCTGCGTTGGAGGATATCAAAGCGCGTGATATCAAGGTACTGGACGTGACAAATATAGCTACTCTGTTTGACTGTATGATAATCGCAAGTGCAATTTCGACTCGTCAGGCCAAAGCTTTAGCAAACAATGTACATGAGAAAGTAAAAGCTGCAGGAGGCGTTGTTTATGGTATAGAAGGTGAGCAATCTGGTGAATGGGTGCTGGTAGACTTAGGGGATATACTAGTACACGTAATGCTGTCTGCTGTGCGCGCGCATTATGATCTTGAAGAGCTATGGGCTGCATTAGATGCAGGAGATGGTAACACAAGTCACTATTGATCAAACCAAAAACGAGGTTGTTGTCGAATCACATAAACTATCAAGTAAATTGGGTTATACAATTAGAAAAGCGGAATCAACTAACATAGTCACGTTAGGTAGGCTTAAGTATTGTCACCATGAAATTTATTATCTTGGCGGTAGGTAACAGAATGCCAGAATGGGTAGAGGCTGGTTTTGTAGAATACTCAATGCGCATGTCACATGAGGTAACTGTCGAGTTGCTGAAAATTAAGCCGGAGAAACGTAGTAAAAGTAAAAAAATTCAACACTTACTTTGTGCTGAAGCTACACGCATCCTAGCAGCACTACCACCTAGATGCCGCACGGTTGTGCTGGATGAGCGCGGCAGGCAATGGACTACAGCCAAGTTAGCTGATTCTATCTCCGGGTGGATGAGAAATGGTGGCGATACTGCATTTATCATTGGTGGTGCAGATGGGTTAGACTCGGGAATTAAAAATTCAGCAGATGAGGTTCTAGCGCTATCTGCACTGACACTACCACATGGTTTGGTGCGGATACTGTTGGCGGAACAGTTATACCGCGCGGTATCAATTATTAAGCGGCATCCTTATCATCGAAAGTAATATTAAATGTAAAGTTAAAGCATGATTAGGATATTTCTTCAAATGAAAATGAATTTCTAAGGGATCAACTGTCATGGCTCTTCCAGAAAATCGAATTTATCTTGCTTCTCGTAGCCGTCGTAGACGTGAGTTATTGAAGCAGATCGGGATAAATTTTGAAATTTTGTTGATGCGCGAGACTTTGCCGCGTCCAGCGGATGTTGACGAAACTCCAGAGAAGGGCGAGTCGCCAACGGATTATGTTTGCCGAATTGCCCGAGCCAAGGCAGAGGCAGGGTGGATGCGGGTAATACAGCGTGGATTGCCCCTCAAGCCGTTGCTGGTGGCGGATACGATAGTGGCGCTCAAGAATCGTATTTTTGGCAAACCAGAAAACCTTGCTCATGCGGAAGAGATGTTGATAGCACTTTCCGGACAGACCCACCAAGTATTGACCTCGGTAGCCGTTGCTACACAGGATAATATACAGGCATGTTTATCTTCCACTGCAGTACGGCTCCGTGATATTAGTCAGAGTGAAATCCGTAGCTACTTTACTAGTGGTGAATCCAGTGGTGAATCGTACAATAAAGCAGGTGCCTACGCGATTCAAGGAAAAGCAGCAGTTTTCATAATGGATATTTCTGGAAGTTATAGCTGTGTATTAGGGTTGCCGCTATTTGAAACAGCGCAGTTACTAGGAAAATTTAACATAAAGATATTCTCCTAATCTGATAATAATCTATAGTGCGTCATATTTTATGACTAATGAAATTCTTATCAACATAACTCCACAAGAGACTCGTGTCGCAGTGATGGAGCAAGGGGTAGTTCAAGAATTGCACATAGAGCGTGCTAACAGTCGTGGCATAGTTGGTAACGTCTACAATGGCCGTGTTAGTCGGGTCTTGCCCGGAATGCAATCAGCTTTCATTGATATTGGTCTCGATCGTGCTGCTTTTCTACATGTAGCTGACATTTGGGGGCTCCGCCAGTGCGGAGGCTCTGATAAATCTATAGAAAAGATGCTTCACGAAGGAGAAAGTATTCTAGTCCAGGTCATTAAGGATCCAATTAGCACTAAGGGCGCCCGATTGTCCACCCAGATCAGTATTGCCGGACGGCTGCTGGTATATCTTCCGCAAGAATCCAATATTGGCGTTTCCCATCGCATTGAAGACGAAACCGAACGCGAGCTACTTCGGGAAAAGTTGCAACAGATACTTTCTACTGATGAAAAAGGTGGCTACATAGTTCGTACCATAGCAGGAGCTGCAAGCGAACGTGATTTACAAACAGATATTAAATATCTGCATAAATTATGGCTCGATATTCAGGAAAGATTTTCGGCCGCTTCTCCATCAACGCTAATTTACCAGGGTTTGAAGCTGAGCTATCGGGTTCTACGTGATTTTGTGACCGATGACACAGCACGTATTCTAGTAGATTCGCGCGAGACTTTTCAGAAAATGGTCACATTTGCTCATGATTATATGGTGAATGTAAAGGGCCAATTAGAGCATTATATTGGAGAACGTCCACTATTTGATCTAAACGGGGTGGAAGACGAAATTGAAAGGTCTCTGGCAAGACGAGTGAATTTGAAATCTGGAGGTTATCTCATCTTCGATCAGACTGAGGCACTAACTACCGTGGATGTGAATACTGGTGGATTCGTCGGAGTGCGAAGTTTCGCCGACACCATTTTCAAAACTAATCTGGAAGCGGCGCAAATAATTGCACGCCAGTTGTGCTTGCGAAATCTAGGTGGCATTATCATCATTGATTTTATTGATATGGAAAATGAGGAGCACAAAAATGCTGTGCTTACTGAGTTCAAGAAAGCTTTATTGAAAGATCGTACGCGCATGACTGTTAATGGGTTTACTACACTAGGACTTGTAGAGATGACACGCAAGCGTTCCCGAGAAAGCCTTGCTCACACTTTGTGTGAACCCTGTCCTACTTGTCGTAGCCGTGGTGAGGTCAGAACTGCGCAAACGATGTGTTATGAAATCCTACGTGAATTGCTACGTGAATCTCGTCAGTTCGACGCTCGTGAATTTCGTATTCTAGCATCGCAACAAGTAATTGATTTGTTCCTAGATGAAGAATCTCAAAGTCTTTCTCAACTTGGCGACTTCATTGCAAAACCTATCAGTTTGCAAGTGGAAACT
>SMXG01000128.1 GCA_004356775.1 Betaproteobacteria bacterium
ATCGGTACGTGGTTATTTTCTACGTGATGGCAAGAATACACTACTTGCGCAGATGTTGCCCTTTATCGACAACCGGCCTCCTGAACTGGAAGCGGTGCAGCTTATTTACCAACATGGGGGTTATTGGGTATACAAAATTCCGTCTGGAGAGCCGCCTACTGGTTGATTAATTTCGAGGAACTGTTAATTTGACGATTTAAGAAGTTGGTTTAGTCGCCTGCTCAGATCAAATAGGTGTCGATTCCTGCTAGTAATAGATCATATTGAGTCTCGACTAGTTCCTTAATTACTAGTGCCGGAATGCCACTAACTACGTTGTTCTCCAGCGCTAACCAGCCTACTGCATCTGTTGGTCCGAGGCTGATAACATAGCCAAGATCGTGATGTAGATAGGGCTCAAATAACTTCAAGGCACCTGAGCTCCGTAAAATATTACGTGCCGCCAGTTTACCTTTACGCACCGCAGACTGAGCTGTCATAGCGTTCGAACCAAAAGAGTTGTAGCTAGCGCAATCACCCGCTGTAAAGATATTTTGCAAAGGTTGTTGATCAATCATAACTTGACCGAAGGTATTCGCTGAAAGCAAATTATCCATTTTATTGCCAAGGAACAGGAGTGTCATCACGGAAGGAAGATCAAATTTCTGTCCCGTTCCTTTTGTCTCCAGCATAATTTTATCGTTTTGTTGTTCTCGATAATATGTATCAGGGTAAAAATCTATACCAAGTTCGGTCATGCGAGTCTCGGCATAGTGAGAAAAATCCGTAGGAAATTGTTGAAGAACTCGATCATTACCGTCGACTAATCGAAGATTACATTTAATTTTTTGGCGACGAAAGAAATGAGCAATTTCGAAAAGAAATTGAATGCCCGTTGCACCCCCACCTATCACTGAAATGAATGGTTTACCTTGATTAGTTGTGACCAGATGACTGTTCAATAGATTAGGACCGGGTGTAGTCAGGAAATCGTTCAAATCGAGAATATTATTTTCTCGATCAGCCTGTCCCGCGGCTGCTCCTGAGGCAATCAATACGTAATCAAATTCTAGTGTTTCTTTATGAATGGTAATGAATTTGTCATTTTGCCATTGCCGAACATTATCCGCTTCTGTAATTAGTTCTGCGCAGATGTGGCGACAACCAAAACGTTGTTCCAGAACAGGGAATGGAACCAGAAAATCCTGTAACGGACGTCTGAAAGTCTCGTGAAGGTGAACAATCTTGATGTGTTGGGATCTGGGGTCGACGATGGTAATGTTAGCATCTGGCATATAACGTGAGAGGGTAGTCAGTGCAGCGAGACCTGCGTATCCACCTCCTATAATTACAATTTTGAGTTGTTTACGCCTTGGTATATAAAACGGTAAAAAAGACACATCTTCTCCTTGGCAAACTTTGCGATAATTCTAACATTTAGTATCCACCAATGTACTTTCCCAAGTTTTTGTATTGTCTGGTTCCCATCATCTAATGTTCTCCAAAGTGGTTGTAGAATAACACTGAATGTAGACGCCTATTAATTATGAGCCTGGCTTAGATACTTAACGTACCAGTTGTACCCTGAACTTGAATCTACATCTGGTTAGCAAAGGAGTAATCTTTTTTTTAAGGAATTTTCTCTGAGTGCCAATTTTTCACGATCTATTTCCAGAATGATGAAGCACTATTTTCAAATAGCTCTGCTGGCGGTTTCTGGCCAAGGAAACTACCTGTCGCTATTAGTTGCGCTACAGGGTTAGATACATCAAGAGGTGCTGCCAAAGTCTGTTTGCTGAGTCTTGCCTTGATTAATAGCTGCCACAGGTAAATGTATGCGCGCCAGAGTTGGGTAACCCAGCATTTTTTACAGGTAAGTCTGACGAGGGATGGAATCTAACAAGTCCGGCACCACACACCACATGGGTGATACACCTGTTCGGCGGCGTCAACTACCACTGCTAGTTGATAAGCGTAAATACCATCGGCGCGACGTAACACGAAATCAACGGTGTCCCTTTCTAGTATCTGGCTAACTAGGCCCCGTAGGCATCCTTGAATTCAACAAGCCTATTATCGATTCTAACCCTAAGTGCGCCGAGTTGTTTTCCCTTTGGTAAGTTATAACGGCAAGTGCCAGAGTAAACTGGGCCACCAATTCCTGTGATACTTGAGTCGGCAATTTCTTTACGGGTACAAGTGCAAGGATAAACTAGGCCATGCGTGTCAAGTATGACAAGCGGAGTTTGGTAGGCGTTGTTTCTCCGACTTTGATAGACTACGTCATGGTTCCATTCCATTCCTAGAGCTTCGAGAGCGCAGAGGGTTTCGTCGGATGCACTGGGAACTTCACATGGTGTATTTAGTTTTCGATCTTAACTAGTTATTCACCATCGTGAGATTTCGCTTCTAGATAGCCGCCAACGGAGGTAACTTACGAGCCAAAATACAGCGTCCCAGTTGGAGATGGGGCGAAACGACCACGATAATTTGGAAGAGTGGATAGATTGCTAGTCAAGGGGTAAGACAATCAAAATAGTTTTACCAAATACCTTGCTTCAGGCGTACGTGCTGCAATTCAAAAGGGCTGGAAGCTTAACATATGTGCTAAAACACCTCTATGATAATATGGCATTGTTTTCGCCATTGTTGTGCCTGAGGGTATCAAATAATGCTCACTTTATCATTGTAGCTTTCATCGTTACAACTTTGCACTAGGTGTAGGCCTAACAAAGTAGGTTGGTATGGTATTTCGCATTGGGCATCTCGGCGATCTGAACGAAGTCATTCTGTTGGGTGTCCTCGTAGGTACAGAATTGGTAATGATGGATGTTGGGATCAAGATCGAGCTGGGTAGTGGTGTTGAGGTGGCACAAAGATTTTGGTGTAGCAACGACAATATTGCAAAAAGACACGTGGTGAACAATGAAGTCGTAGATGCATATCATTCTACAGGTTCAACTGAAAGCGAGTAAATATGAGTCACCATGTAGTTTTTCTTGATCGAGACTCAGTTAAGGCACAAGTACGTAGCCCAAATTTCAAACACACATACGAGGAGTATTCTAGAACTTCATTAGACCAGATCGTACCGCGCCTCCAGCACGCAACTATAGCGATCATGAATAAGGTGCAATTGAACGAGGAGATAATTGTTAAATTACCTCAGCTAAAAATGGTTGCGGTTGCTGCAACTGGTTATGACTGTGCTGATATATTCGCTTGTCGAAAACATGGTGTCACAGTGGCAAATATCCGCAACTATGCAGTGCACACCGTACCAGAGCATGTATTTATGATGGTTTTGGCTCTACGCAGAAATTTGCTGGGATATCGACAAGATGTCGAGAACGGTGTGTGGCAGAAAGCAGAGCAATTCTGTTTTTTCACACATGATATAGGCGACCTGTTTGGTGCAACTATGGGCATTATCGGCGAAGGAGCAATAGGTCAGGGTACCGCCACGATTGCACGTGGCTTTGGCATGCGCGTAATATTTTCGGACCACGTACCGTCAAAAAAAGGTAACGTAGGGTTTATACCATTTGAAAATGTGCTGGCAGAGTCGGATGTGCTCTCGCTGCATTGCCCAATGACGCCAGCGACGCGTGATATGATCGGGATCAATGAACTGCGCAAGATGAAGCGCAGCTCATTGTTAATCAATACCGCACGTGGAGGTTTGGTCAACGAAGAAGCACTGATCCAAGCGTTGGATGAAGGTATAATTGCTGGTGCCGGCGTTGATGTGCTGACTACCGAGCCGCCGAAAAATGATCATCCGTTGCTTGAAGTGCATCGTCCCAACTTTATTTTGACTCCACATGTGGCTTGGGCCTCGGATGGGGCCATGCAGTTTCTTGCTGATCAGTTAATCGACAACATTGAGGCCTGGGTGGCTGGAAATCCTCAGAATTTGGTTACTTAAGAACAGATTTGAGTGAGTGGATTGAAGGATTGTAGTGATTATTAATCGTACAGCTTAATCTGTATTAACTTGTGTGACGAAAGAGATGGTTCTTACAGAGCGCAGCATACCGACAATGATTTTAGCCAACGAAGTGTGTGTAATGGTAAGTTAGTGTCTTTCTTTTTCTGTTCTTTTATTGTCGGATAGACAAACGCTTGTACTAGCGCAGTGACACGGCATTCTTTTTCATACTAGCAAAAGGCCTGTTCGTTAGTTTGTTTAAACCTTCGACGTAGTGGACATAAACTCCCTAAGAAGAGGCGTTATTACTTACTGGACAAGTAAACTGACGGTTCGTACCGCGGGCGCTAACCTACTACTGTTAAGAATCAATTCCTACTGCTTCCTGGAAAATGAGTAATTTACGGTTAACCTTGTTATATATACTGGCTAAATATATATAACAAAGTCATTAGTCAGTAACAGCAGGCTATTTTTCATGCATATTTCCCAAGAATTAAGGTCTAAGACTCAAAATATTCATGCAAGGTATTGGAGCAGCTTCTAATTGCCTTTAGTTTTGTAAGTAACACCAACGAAATGATTGAGATATACTTCATTTTCAAGACCCTACCCATTGAAACATAGTGAGACGAGGAACATGAAAATACACGAGTATCAGGCCAAGAATCTTTTGCGCGAATTTGGAGTCTCGATTCTGGGAGGGACGCCCTGTTTTAGTGTCGATGAAGCAGTTGCTGCGGCCATAAAACTGGGCGGTAGTACATGGGTTGTAAAGGCGCAGATCCATGCTGGTGGACGTGGTAAAGGCGGTGGGATAAAAGTGGCAAAATCACTCAATGAAGTGAAGCAGTATGCAGCAGAAATACTAGGTATGACGCTCGTTACCCATCAGACTGATGAGCGGGGGCAAATCGTTCGGCGCCTTTTTATTGAGCAGTGTGCTGACATCCAGAAGGAATTTTACATTGGAATGCTGGTAGATCGCAGCAGTCAGCGCGTGTGTTTGATGGCAAGTTCAGAAGGGGGTATGAACATTGAAGAAGTAGCAGCTAGCACACCGGAGAAAATTTACAAGGTGTTCATTGATCCGATGGAGGGACTGACCGGTCAAGATGCGGACGATATCGTACGAAAGATCGATATTTCTCAATCTACCACATCTGAAATTCAAATATTATTACAAAGATTGTATAAGTTATTTGATAGTACTGACGCATTGCTAATTGAAATCAATCCGTTGATACTTACTACTGACAATCATATTCTTGCGCTCGATGCGAAAATTAACTTTGACGATAATGCGTTGTTTCGACATTCTGATATCGCAGCTTTGCGCGACCTTGATGAAGAGGATCCAGCGGAGATTGAGGCATCTAAGTACGATCTTTCATATGTTTCGCTCGACGGTAATATCGGTTGCTTGGTCAACGGCGCAGGCCTGGCAATGGCAACCATGGACATCATCAAGCTTTATGGCGGAAATCCTGCAAACTTTCTTGATGTGGGTGGCGGTGCTACCTCTGAAAAGGTAACGGAGGCATTTAAGTTGATGCTGTGTAACACGAGGCTACGCGCTATACTGGTAAATATATTCGGCGGTATCATGAAATGCGACGTAATTGCCGAAGGTGTGGTTGCGGCAGCTCAGGAGCTAAAGCTGACCATCCCTCTAGTGGTGCGTCTTGAAGGAACTAATGCTGATCTAGGTAAGAAAATCCTGGCTGAATCCGGACTGCAAATCATTTCAGCGTGCAACATGGGTGATGCAGCACAGTATGTTGTAGTAGCTGCAGCTAGGGGGGGGTAGTCATAGCGATCTTAATAAATCAGAGCACTAGAGTCATGACCCAGGGGATTACTGGAAGGACTGGGCAATTTCACACTCGCATGTGTGTCGACTATGCTAATGGAAAGAATTGCTTCGTTGCAGGGGTAAATCCGAAAAAACCTGGTGAGAATTTTGAGCACATTCCGATTTATGCCACCGTCAAGGAAGCAAAGCAGGCTACTGGTGCGACTGTTTCAGTAATATATGTGCCGCCGCCTTTTGCTGCCGCCGCAATAGATGAAGCGGTAGATGCGGAACTTGATCTAGTAATTTGTATTACTGAAGGCATCCCCGTACGTGACATGCTGCGCACCCGATACAAGATGCAGGAAGATAAAACTCTACTGATCGGACCTAACTGTCCTGGCATCATAACGCCAGATGAAATCAAGATTGGCATCATTCCGGGCCATATCCACAAGAAAGGGCGTGTCGGAGTAGTATCTCGCTCCGGTACGTTGACTTACGAAGCAGTTGCTCAATTAATGGAGCTGGGCTTAGGACAGTCCACCTGCATCGGTATTGGGGGCGATCCGATTAATGGATTGAAGCATCTTGATGTGATGAGGTTGTTCAACGACGATAATGAAACTGATGCAGTGCTAATGGTAGGAGAAATTGGAGGTTCCGACGAGGAAGATTGTGCCTACTGGATTAAGTACAATATGACAAAACCAGTAGTGGGATTTATCGCCGGAATAACTGCGCCGCAAGGCAAGCGAATGGGGCATGCGGGTGCGATTATTTCTGGTGGTAAGGGTACTGCTCAGGAAAAGCTTGCCGTAATGGAGGAATGTGGAATCAAAGTGACGCGCAACCCAGCAGAGATGGGTAAATTGTTGAAATCGGTGTTGCGATAACATGGAATCTGGTACACCAAAACTATCTTGCCATGACCATATTTTCGTTAATCTTTGCACTCTTGTTGGAGCAATGGCATCCCGCTGGTAGTCGAAATCGAGTCATTCTGCTATTTCTTTCCTATGCTGGTACGTTGGAGCGCTATTTTGATACTACTGTGCTTCGGCACGGTTTATTAGCGTGGGTTGCTGCGGTAATTCCGGTATTGGCAATCGTCGGTGCGATATATTATTTTTTGTTAAGTCTTAGTCTGCTGCTAGCGTGGGCATGGAACGTTATGGTGCTATATTTCACCATGGGTTTTCGTCAATCTAGTCAATTGTTCACTGATATCAATCAGACTCTTAAAAATAGCGATTTACCTCAAGCTCGCGAGTTGTTGAGACAGTGGAGCGGAGCTCCTGCAGATGAGCTCAGCAGCGAACAAATTGCACGGGTCGCAATTGAAATGGAATTAATTTATTCGCACCGTTATATGTTTGGTGTATTCACCTGTTTTGTATTGTTTCCGGGTCCGTTAGGAGCGGCCCTGTATCGTATTGTAGAGTTACTAGGTGAGCGTTGGAGTAGTCGCACAGATGAAGCATTTGGTTCGTTTGGAGGCTTTTCAGCAAAAGCATTTAGGGTCATAGACTGGCTGCCGGTACGGTTGACCGCCGTGAGTTTTGCCATTGTTGGCAATTTCGAGGACGCAATTTATTGCTGGCGTATCCAAGCTGCATCGTGGTCAAACCACGCCCAAGGCATTATTCTTGCAAGTGGAGCGGGTGCGCTCGGCGTACGACTAGGAGATTCACTGCAAGAGGCCGGTAGTGTGTACTACCGGCCCGAATTAGGTTTGGGTGAAGAGGCCGACATGGATTTTCTACAAAGTACCATTGGTTTAATTTGGCGCACTGTATTGTTGTGGTTGGTATTATTGCTTCTGGTGGGAATAGCGAACTGGACGGGATGAGAATAAGATAGTCAAATCTCCAAGAAGTAGCTTTACTGATGTTACTTGAATTCTTTGATACCATATACGAGAGTTTAAATGTCAGTACGATAATTTAAATGTCAGTAACTATTACTGATTGTAAGTTTTAATTATACTATTGTTTAGCCACCTTATCTTGCGAATAAATGCAGGTTTATCGTTGATAGGATTGGTTTTGGGAGCACTCGTGCTCTGCAGATAACGGTGCATAGGTTTTAGCTGATCAACATGCAAGTTAATTATGAGATTTTCTAAGGGGCTCTTGGGGTATCATCGGTAACATACACAGGTGGTGACGATGCGCTTGATTGTAGTAGTTTTTCTAGTTTTGATGTACACAGGTTGCGCAACGAAAGATTTTAGCCAGAGATCGCGGCCTTCAGAGCCGTTGCCGGCAAGTACGCGTCCTACTTATAACCTTGCCGGTTACCCTTCTGCTTTCAAAGATGGTTATATTGATGGCTGTGAAACTGCCAAGAAGACTTCTTATGGATTTAAGAATAAGCACCGCTTTTCTAAAGA
>SMXG01000015.1 GCA_004356775.1 Betaproteobacteria bacterium
AGGGCAGCTTAAAGATTAGAGCCGATTGTTTAGAATGACCTTGCTTTGGTTGTTCCAGATCACATCTGTCAGGTTGGAGTAACGAGTGATGATCTGCGCTGCAACCCCACCAGCAAACAGGCCAGACCAACCCAAAATCACGAAGCCCCAATGCAGCGGTGCACTGAAGAGTTCTTCCATAAACCAGAAGGCATGACCCCATTCGTTAAGACCAACGTTTGGCAGAATCATCAGCGGCCCGGCAATCGCGAAAACCAAAGGAAACGATGTGCCCTTGTTGTACAGTGGCAAACGGGTCGTAGCATACAGATAAGCGGATACCCCACAGACGATGTACATCGGGAAGGAACCATAGAATACGACAACATGACTAGGTGTAAAACTAGTGTCGCGTATGATTACTTGGTGCCAGGAAGCATCTTGTTCAGTGAAGAAGCTACCGCCCCAGTAAACTCCAAAGAGGTAAATACCCAGCCACATCAGAAAGTAAAAGTAACGCTTGATTTCCAGTTTTGGATCCAGGTTAGCCAGTTGTTCTGTGGTATCCCGTGTCTTCCAGATCCAACCCCAGGCAATCAGTGCAAATGTCGGCATCACAACCATGTGCACGCGCCATAGACCCATCCAGATTCTTTCAAATTCCGGTTCCATCGAGTCCATTCCGTGTGAGTAAGCATAAGTGCGCTGAAACCAAATCCAGAATATTGCCACCGAAAACATGAGCGCCAAGCCAAATTTATAGAACTTCGTGTCATACCACACTGACTGGTCCCAGGTACCCGACGTCGCGGCTGCCGTCCCAGTTGTTCCGTATGTTGTTGCCATTTTGATTCCCTCCTATTTCATTAGCCATAAAATACAGCCTTACAATGTTTTAGAGCTTTATTTTATCGCAAAGTTCCTGCTGTTTTCTTACTCACTAAACTAGCTTGTTTAAGATATTTATGAAAGTAAGATATAGAGAAATTGCATTCATAAGATTATACAATATATTAATTAATATAATAAATTATATATTTAGAAACAGTTTGGCTTGGGCTGGAGGCCGATGTGGGAAAGGTATAAATCAAGAATGTGAACTTTCATTGTATTAAGATTGGGGCATTCTTCAGAAAATCGTATTCATAATTGATCTCCTACCTACCGATATGTACTTTGTATTTAAACTTTAGAGTGAGAGAGATAGAACTAATGGTCCGGTTTCTAGAACAGATGTTAATAGGTTCCCTATTTTTGTCTGCATTAACTGGATTTGCATTAGCTGACACGTTATCAGATGCGCGGCGGGCCCATCGTGCAGGTAACTATCAAGAGGCCGTAGAATTGTTTCGACTCGTTGCAGCAAATGGAGATGCAGATGCAAGATATGCTCTTGGATCAATGTATACTTATGGTGAGGGAGTGCTTTCAGATTATCAAGAAGCCGAGAAATGGTACCGTTTGGCTGCTGTGCAAGGGCACAAGGATGCGCAATATACCCTAGTTTGAAATATGGAAGTGGCCAACAAGGCATACCCTAAGACTATCGTGAGGCTGTGAAATGGTATCGCTTAGCAGCAGAGATGGGGAGCGCCGGTGCGCAAGCTAATCTTGGCATGATGTATATCCGTTGATTTGGTGTTTCAAGAAACCTTATTCGTGCACTATGTGGCTAGATCTAGCGCCGTCTAAAGGGATTGGTTTAGCACAACAGGGTCGGGCTGAGGCAACTGAAGAGATGACCTCCTCTCAAATTTCCAAAGCACAAAAGATGGCAAAAGATTGTAAATCCCGCAATTACAAAAACTGCGATTAGACCTTAGGATAATAGCATTATGCACTGAATATTAACTTCGTTGTAGGTGTGCTTGCTTACAGCTTTGTTATTTCTCTTTATTTAGTCCGATTTTTTGGCACGTAGTTGGTGTTTCTGCCTATTTTTTATCGCGGTCGGTTGGTTTGATAGTAAGGACGGCGCAAGGGGCATGTCTAACGACGAACTCTGCAACGCTTCCGATGGTAAATCGATTCCATCCAGTATAGCCGTGTGTTCCAAGGATAAGCAAATCGGTATTGAGTTCGGCAGCAATACGGGTTATTTCTGGGCCAGGGTGGCCTTCGGCGAAAATAGTATCAGCTTCCACATCGAAGGAATCTGCCAGTTCTTTGAGCATGTCTTTTCCTCGCTGCCGGGTTTTTTCAATGTCTTCTACCGTTTGATCAGCTTTTTTCGGTTTGTAGTATGGAATACCAAGCGGTCTTAGTTCAAACACGTGTAGAGCTTTGAGTTCTGCATTGTAGGTTTGGGCTAACAATAACGCATGATAACTAGCGTCTCGAGAGGCTTCTGAAAAATCTGTGGCAAGAATGATCTTTCGGATGAGCGGTTCCATTAAAGTTCTCCTTAGTAAATTACGCGTGTTCGAGAGCAATCATAAACGCGAGATTCGACGTCCGTCAAATTTTAGGGGTGGGAGGCACCAAAATACTCTAAAGGATTTAGTGCAAAACATCGTAAACGTTGTTGTCAACTTGTAGAGTGATCGGCAAGGCGGCTTACTTGCTTCACATCAAGTTCCGGTTTTATGGCGAGCTATTACTTTGATTTCAATCCGCATCCAAGGATCAGATAGGCCAGCAGATATCATCATTGCTGCAGGCTTAACATTGCCGAAATACTTACGCAGAGTTAACCGGCAATCGGGAAAATATGTGGCGCTAGGAAGTACGTAGGTAACCCGAATAACGCTTTGCATACTTGTTCCCACTGTACTAAGGATCTCCAAAATATTTTTAAAGAATTATTCAATTTGCTCTACTAGATCTTCAAAAATTGTTATCTTACTGTAATCAAATCCGATTGTGCCAGAGACAAAAATCTAATTGCCTTCTATCACAGTACGCGAATAACCAATCTTCTGTTCAAACGTGTAGGCTGAGCTTATCAATTGGCGCTTAGAGCTCTCCATATATTTAAGAATTTCGTAGATGTTCAGTTATTATGGTATCAAATAGATTTAACAAAAAAATAGCCGAATAACAGGGTTTTATCATATCTGGGCAAATGGAGTTATGTTTTAATTCACTGTTTGTGGAGTCTCTTCCAATAAGCAGTTGCCACAAAACTTGATCCACCTGTGATGGTCGTTAACCCAATTATCCGATACACGCAACCCCGTGTAATTTTTACTTGGCAATCTGGGTTTAGCACATTCGGTGAGTTTTTCACCAACTTTAGCGTTTCCCCACCAAACAGGATTGGCCACATGCAAGCAAGACGCAATCTTATTTCAGAAGGTGGGATGGCCATCGTATAGTTCCAGCCTTGATCTAGATGTTCCATGGCTTGCCGAATAAGTTGATTCAGTATGGGCTGAAATGCGGCCCAGGACTCGGGTTGACGGAGAGAATCCGTAGTTAGTCCAGCGGTTTTCAATAATGAAGCTGGAATGTAACATCGTCCACGCCTCAAATCCTTAGCTACATCTTTTACGATATTAGTCAGTTGTAGTCCCTTGCCAAAGTGTATACTGACATTGCTCATCTGTTTTACATCCCAGTGTGTAAACGTAGGTTGGTGAGCACACATAAGGTTCGTCCAGTATTCTCCTACACATCCAGCAACATAATAGATGTAACGATCAAGTTCTTCGGGAGTCTGCAGTGGTTGTGGATGCTCAGCAGTGCCGCTTTGAAATACTTCCAGATCCATTTCCATTCCCTTAGTGAGGGTTGTCATCAGACGACGGATACGAACCTGATCCGCAGCATCACATTCGAGATAGAGCCGGAAACAATCTTCTAATCGCTCAAGAAGAATTCGTTCCCCTGGAAGCACTTGATAGGAGATTAATGCGGCTTGAATAGACTGAACTATTTTCCAGTCTATGGTGTCCAGAGTAAAAAGTTTCTGGAAGTCCTTCAGATAAGTGAGGCGTTTCGACTGTGCAATCAAGTCTGTATCGGTAATAGTGTCAGCTGCGCGTGCAAAAAGATATGCAAGTCCCACTTGAGTACGTACAGATGCTGGTAATATGGCAAGGGTAAAATAAAACGACCGGGATACTTGGCGTAGAAGATTTCGGAGGAGATACGATTTGGTGGTGAGAGAAGAGGCCACTGGTGTTCGCGGATTTATTTACTAGCTGAAATCAGGGCATCAATTTTTTTCCGGTCAATACGGGTCATCAGATGTTCATAAGCATTGATTTGATGTCCTTGCGGCAAAGTATTCCATAAATCATTCCATCGCAAAGGTTCAACATTCAGAAAAAATTCAGCCATCTGGGCCAACTTTGGTAAAATTGGTTTAAGAAAAATAGTAAGGATTCTAAAGCATTCAATTGTCTCACTGGAGACCATATGCAAAGCATGTTTTTGCGTTGCATCATCTATTTGCTTAGCTTTGTCCCACGGCTTTTGCCGATCCCAATATTCGTTCACTTTGCCAGTAAGCGTCATTATTTCTGAAATAGCCAGGTTGTAACGGCGATTCTCCAAATGTGTTCGAATAAGGCTCGCATTTCCCAAAAGTTCCTCTGTCAATGGAATCTTAGGTTCTTCTGATTTTTGCGATAATATATTAGCTGCATCTTCACAAGATAAATCAGCCATCTGACAGTCAAAATAGTTGACTAAAAAGCCAGCTGTGCGACTGGCGATGTTGACATATTTTCCCACTAAATCGCTATTTATCCGAGCTGTAAAATCATCTAAATTGAAATCAATATCTTCCATCGTTCCATTCAATTTCGCTGCGTAGTAATAACGCAGCCACTCGGGATTCAGCCCTTGCTTCAAATAATTTTCCGCAGTAATGAATGTGCCACGTGACTTGCTCATTTTCTCACCATTTATGGTTAGAAAGCCATGGGCAAAAATTCTGGTGGGTGTACGATAGCCAGCATACTCTAGCATTGCTGGCCAGAACAATGCATGAAAATAGAGGATGTCTTTGCCGATAAAGTGATAGAGCTCGGTCTTAGAGCCCTTTTTCCAAAATTCGTCGAAGTTAATACCGCGTCGATTACACAAATTCTTGAAACTACCCATGTAGCCGATCGGTGCATCTAGCCATACATAGAAATATTTACCTGGCGCATCAGGTATTTCAAATCCAAAGTATGGCGCATCGCGTGAAATGTCCCAGTCGAAAAGCTTGTTTTCCCCCGCTTCTCCTAACCACTCTCGCATTTTGTTGGCAGCTTCAGGTTGCAGGTGATTCTTTTCGCGCGTCCAACGCTGTAGAAATTTTACGCAACGGTTATCAGATAGCTTGAAAAAGAAATGCTCAGAAGTTTTCGTTACTAGAGCCGCGCTGGATACAGCGGAATAAGGTTTTTTCAAGTCTGTAGGGGCATAAGCTGCTCCACATGTTTCACAGTTATCACCATACTGATCTTTTGCGCCACATTTGGGGCACTCACCCTTGATGAATCGATCCGGCAAGAATATGTTCTTGACTGGATCATAGAACTGTTCAATAGAGCGGGTGGTTATCAGGTTAATATCAACAGCTTTTAACCTTGTAAAAATATCTTCCGAGTATTGGCGAGTTTCCGGTGAGTGCGTGGTGTAATAATTATCAAATTCTATATGGAAACCTGTGAAATCCCTAAGATGTTCGTTGTGCACGCGTTCAATCAGAACCTCCGGAGTAATACCTTCCTTCTCTGCGCTGAGCATAATGGGGGTTCCGTGAGTATCATCAGCGCACACGAAATAAATTTCATGCCCATCTTCTTTAGGGAAACACATTTTCTGGAAGCGCACCCAGATGTCGGTTTGGATATATTCCACCAAATGACCGAGGTGGATACTGCCGTTAGCGTAGGGCAGTGCAGAAGTAACTAAAATTTTTCGTTTGTTCATTAACTGCTTGTGGAGATCTAATAAATATAAATTGTAACAAACTACATGCCTTGGTCCGATATTTGTTAAAATTTAAAACTTCAATCGTATCATCGTATATTTGCGCGCAGAATTAGAGGAAAATGAAAAATGGCTATTTCAGAACTACAGGTACAGTCCGTTCTCAAGGAGATCATTGATCCAAACACCGGCAAGGATTATGTGGCCAGCAAAGAAGTAGGTGATATTAGGATAGACGCCGATAACGTATCACTTGACATTGTGCTAGGTTACCCGGCAAAAAGCTTAATTGAG
Source organism: Betaproteobacteria bacterium (assembly GCA_004356775.1). Taxonomy (GTDB): domain Bacteria; phylum Pseudomonadota; class Gammaproteobacteria; order Burkholderiales; family Nitrosomonadaceae; genus BJGV01. The sequence goes on from SMXG01000015.1 coordinate 6,145, forward strand.
AGCATTCGTACTCAAATGGTTGAAAAACTTAATACTATTTCAAATATTGGTGATGTGGATGTCAATATAACAAGCAAGATTGTTTCTCGCAGCGTGCAACGTGGGGTGCAACTCATACCTGGTGTGAAGAATATTATCGCTGTGGCCTCTGGCAAAGGCGGCGTGGGTAAATCTGCCACAGCAGTCAATCTAGCACTTGCATTGGCTGCAGAAGGTGCTTCCGTCGGAATTTTAGATGCTGATATTTATGGCCCTTCGCAGCCCCAGATGTTGGGCATTAGAGGTCGTCCCGAATCTCTAGATGGCAAACATATGGAGCCGATGGAGGCGCACGGTATCCAGGCCATGTCCATTGGCTTCTTGATCGATGTAGAAACACCCATGGTATGGCGCGGTCCAATGGTGACGCAGGCGCTACAACAGTTACTAAGTGATACTCGATGGCGTGATATAGACTACCTAATAGTGGACATGCCTCCTGGTACCGGTGACATACAATTGACACTTGCACAAAAAGTACCGGTTACAGGGGCTGTTATAGTTACCACTCCACAGGACATCGCTTTGCTAGATGCACGTAAAGGACTGAAGATGTTTGAGAAAGTGGGTATCCCCATTGTGGGCGTCGTTGAAAATATGAGTATTCATATCTGTTCAAAGTGTGATTTTAGTGAGCACATTTTTGGAGAGGGTGGAGGCGAGAAAATGTGCAAGGACTATAATGTTGAATTTCTAGGCGC
>SMXG01000129.1 GCA_004356775.1 Betaproteobacteria bacterium
GAACACTGGGGAAAGTTGCATACGCCGTTGCCGCAAATAGAGCACCGCAAGCAAACAAAACCATTCTCAACCAAAGATTGACAGCCATTTCAACACCCCTTTGTTGTTCTGTGCTGGTTGTTTTGATTCGTGATTATTTAAATCTCTCCACCCGATCCAGATCGTATACCTTAGACCGCTTAGAGATTACTAGACTACCTTAACATTACTCCATTTGTCAAGAAAATTGCAGCGCTGATAGTTAATTGCTAGTTCCACATAATAGGAAGATTTGGCAGGTCCTAAGCTACCTTAGAATCTCCCCCTTCCCATTCGAACAAGCCTAAGTCCTTTCTCTAAAAAAATCTTGTTTTTCTAAAATATCGGGTTGCCGGACATCATCAACATAATTATAGTTAATACTAAACCTTGGTGTTAGTCTAAGGTCAAGGGTTAAATAGATAAACTTATTATCCAGAGAAATGCAACAGGATATCTGCTATAGCAGCACTTCGAAATGTAATTTCCCGTACTAAGTCCCGTTGAATTTTCTTGGCCAGTAAAAACCATTACATAGTCTCCACTGGATTCCTACCGAAACTCGATAACTTTCAGAAACAATTCATAAGATAAGGCACGCCCATCCTGTTACAGTAGATTTCCTCACTCTAAACCAGATAAGCCAGAAATCCATTTCGTGTATAAACGTCTGGCAATTACGTTTAATGCGGATACCCGATTAGCCAGATCCTTTCTCATTGCATCTGCCGATTGCACCGCCGGCCCTAAGCTATTGGCGATTTCCCCAGCACCCACTTCATACCAAACTTTTATCATCTCTTCAGTCATTTCCACGTGGCATTGCATCCCCAAGTGAATACCCATTGCAAACGCTTGATTCTCGCAAAATTGACTGGAAAGTAGCTGAGTTGCACTATTGGGAAGGGTAAAAATCTCGCCGTGCCAGTGGAATGATTCAAATTCTGACAGGTCGCCAAACCATTCACGGGCAATAGGATTATTTGCCACGCTGACTTTTCCCCAACCAATTTCCTTGATCGTGCTTTTACTCACCACACCTCCTAAAGCTTTCGACATTAATTGTCCGCCGAGACAGTGGCCCAAAACCGGAATATTATCCCCCACAGCCTGCCTGATCAATGCCAGCACTGGTGCAATCCAAGGTAGATTATCGTTCGCGCTCATCGCCCCCCCCATGAATACTAATCCACTAAATTGGTTAGGACTAGGAGGAAGATCTTCATCAGAATCGATCTTAATGAGTTTCCATGGAATATAATGGTAGTCGAGAAATGTGGCAAAATACCCCGGGCCCTCGGTAGGAAACTGTCGAAAAATTGCAACCGGCTTCATGGACCCCCTCAATGCATGTCAATCAGATCAAAATCGTGCTTTTTCTGCCTTTTTCATTCTTCTAGCTCAATTCTTTTTTGTTATCCCTGTCCACATGCAATTGACATAAACGTAATTGGCCTGCCCACCGACAAGGCTGTACTAGTAGTAATTGATGGCGCCAAACCACGTACCGTTAGCGTTAGCCAAACTACCATAGCGGGGGGTCAAACTTATCAGCGCAAACACAAGCCCTGCGGTTGTCTAAATTTCTGGCAAGCGAAAGTTTCTTATTTTAGGCCAAAGCTTATCGCTGTTTTCTCCTACTGAAACAAGTCACATCACCCTTTATGCTAACTCAGGGTAGTCACTTTTACGTTACCACCATAAGCTAATGATAAAGATTCTATCCGATTTCTAGTGGATACAGGGGCAACCATGGTCACCACAAATCGAAGCAAAACAACTTGATATAACACTTCCCCGCGGAAGAGAAACTATTACTACCGTCATTGCTAACGGTATTTCTACTGCCTATAAAGTAAAACTAGACCGTATACAAATAGGAAATATCACTCTAACCTAACAACATCGATGCAATATTTGCCAAGGCAACAATCTGGATTTAGGGCTACTGGGGATGAGCTTTCTGAGTACCTCCTGAGTAGTATGATCGTAAAATAGAATGGCTCGATCATGACTCTGGCAAAGCGCTTTTAGTTATAAGTATTTGCCCCCCCTCCCCCCAGCTCAGACGTTTGTTCCCGACTCAGTTCAACAGCAGACAATTCTATGTATGGCAAGAATCCCTCAATTTCACAAATTCGGATAGCTTGCTCATTCATGACCATAGTATCTGTATTCAGAAGCCCATATATAAAAAGCCGAGATAACCAACCCGGCTTTTTTGGTTTTCACAATACTACCTCTAGCTATTCATTATCTTTTCCGGCTATGGGCTCGGCAATCGGACTCTGACGATCCAGCAACTCAACTAGCGCCATCGGAGCGTTATCACCCTTGCGGAAACCAAATTTCAGAATGCGCAGGTAACCGCCGTTACGTGTCTGATAACGCGGGCCAAGCTCAGCGAATAACTTTCCAACTATGTCGCGGTCGCGAAGACGATTAAATGCTAATCGTCGGTTAGCAAGCGACGGTTTCTTACCGAGAGTGATCATCGGCTCCACAAAGCGACGCAACTCTTTAGCTTTGGGCAACGTGGTCTTGATAACCTCATTGCGTAACAAAGAATTGGTCATGTTTCGAAACATTGCTAAACGATGACTGCCAGTACGATTTAATTTTCTTAGTCCGCTATGGTGACGCATGGTTTGTTTCCTTTGTGCCCTTCTCCGGCTTGGTAGGTGGCCAGTCTTCCAGCTTCATTCCCAGCGACAATCCACGTGAATCTAACACTTCCTTGATTTCATTGAGTGATTTCCTCCCCAAATTAGGAGTTTTTAGAAGTTCGATTTCAGTCCGTTGAATTAAGTCTCCTATATAGTAAATGTTTTCTGCCTTGAGACAATTAGCGGAGCGTACTGTAAGCTCAAGATCATCTACGGGTCGCAGCAACTTTGGATCAATCTTTGGTGCCTTTGGCTGCTCCACGGGTAGTGGGGTACCCTTGAGATCAGCAAATACAGAGAGTTGCTCTACCAGTACCCGCGCTGCGTATCGGATCGCCTCTTCAGGATCAATGACACCATTAGTTTTGACATCCATCACCAATTTATCAAGGTCGGTACGCTGCTCTACACGTGCACTCTCCACTGTGTAGCTTACGCGGTGTACTGGACTAAATGAAGCATCTAACAAAATACTGCCAATGGCACGACTACTCTGATTTGCTTGTTGCCGAGTCGTTCCCGGTACGTAACCACGCCCCATCTCTACCTTGATTTGCATGTCAATCTTACCGCCAGCAGTAAGATGCGCAACAACATGGTCAGGATTGATAATTTCTACGTCGTGCCCAACCTCAATATCACCTGCAGTGGCCACGCCTTCACCCTTCTTTTTAAGAATCAGGACGGCCTCTGTGCGGTTATGTAACTTTAGAACTATACCCTTGAGATTAAGCAGGATATCTACCACATCTTCCTGCACACCATCGATGGTAGAATACTCATGTAACACACCACTGATCTGAACCTCTGTCGGCGCAAATCCAGGCATTGCAGACAACAAGACACGCCGTATTGCGTTGCCCAAAGTGTGCCCATAGCCACGCTCGAACGGCTCCATGGTAACTTTGGCGTGAAGTGGAGAAATATTCTGAACATTAATGATACGTGGAGTGAGAAAATCGTTACTTGGCATAGCCCGGTCCTTTTGCGGAAAACTTTCTGATTGATTGGTTACTTAGAATATAATTCGATAACAAGTGATTCTTGGATAGTTGCAGGTAATTCAGAACGTTCTGGTTTGGCCTTGAAGGTTCCCTTCATCGCCTTAACATCTACTTCCATCCACGCTGGAAAATTACGTTTCTCGGCAGCTTCCACGGCACTTTTGATACGTAGCTGGTTTTTCGCCTTTTCGGTTACTTCCAGCACATCACCGGGACTCACCTGATAGGACGGAATGTTGACACGATATCCATTTACAAGTATTCCATTGTGACGCACGATCTGGCGCGCCTCACAACGTGATACACCAAAACCCATACGATAGGAAACAGTATCAAGGCGGCACTCCAGCAACCGCAGAAGATTCTCACCAGTAATACCACGCTGTTTGTCTGCCAGTTTATAATTATTGCGGAATTGTCGCTCTAGTATCCCATAAATACGCCGTAGCTTCTGCTTTTCTCTCAATTGCACGCCATAATCAGACAATCTCGCTTTCTTTTGCCCATGCTGGCCCGGGGGGTAATTTCTGCGCTCAATTGCACATTTGTCAGTAAAACACTTCTCGCCTTTTAAGAATAGCTTCTCGCCTTCACGGCGACACTGGCGGCATTTAGGACCAAGATTTCTACCCATAGTCTATTTTCCTTAAATGCGGCGCTTTTTAGGTGCGCGACAGCCATTATGTGGAAATGGCGTCACATCAGAAATGCTGGTAATTTTAAAGCCAGCTGCGTTCAGCGCACGTACCGCAGACTCCCTACCTGGACCAGGACCCTTGATACGTACTTCCAAGTTTTTTACTCCACACTCCTGTGCAGCCTTACTTGCCATATCAGCTGCAATTTGGGCAGCAAACGGTGTGCTTTTGCGTGAACCTTTAAAGCCGGCTCCGCCAGAAGTAGCCCACGACAAGACATTTCCTTGACGGTCAGTGATGGTAATAATAGTGTTGTTAAACGAAGCATGAATATGGGCAATGCCCTCAACTATGTTCTTATTGACTTTTTTACGTACCCTTGCCCGGGAATTTGCTTTTACCATGTCTGATTATTCCTTTAATCTACGATTTGTTGGCTATCACTTACCTTGCTGCCGACCTTCCACTGGTGGAACGAATTGCCTTACGTGGACCTTTGCGAGTTCTAGCGTTAGTCTTTGTACGCTGACCACGAACAGGTAAGCCACGACGGTGACGCAATCCGCGATAGCAGCCAAGATCCGTTAGACGCTTAATGTTCATTGCTACTTCCCGACGCAAGTCACCTTCTACCATGAATTTGGCAACACGGTCTCGTAACTTATCCATTTTCGAGTCAGTTATATCCTTGATCTTTGTGGATACGTTAATACCGACAGACGCACAAATCTGGCGTGCCCCAGTTCGACCTATGCCGTAAATTGCAGTTAACGCGATTTCTGCATGCTGATGATTTGGAATATTTACCCCGGCAATACGAGCCATATAAACACCCTACAAATAAAAATTACGAATTATAACAGCCAAAGCTATATCTACTCAATCAACCTTGACGCTGCTTATGCCGTGGATCCTTACAAATCACTCGCACCACTCGATTGCGCCGAATAATCTTACAATGTCGGCAAATTTTCTTGACTGATGTCAATACCTTCATATTTGCTCTCCCTTACTACTTAGCACGAAATGTAATTCGCGCCCTGCTTAAATCATACGGCGTTAGATCAACGGTCACTTTATCACCCGGCAAAATTCGAATGTAATGCATGCGCATCTTGCCGGAAATATGCCCCAGTACCACATGCCCATTTTCGAGCTTGACTCGAAACGTTGCATTGGGCAACGTTTCGAGTATCTCACCTTGCATTTGTATCGTTTCTTCCTTAACCATTCTATCCTTAGTCGCAATTATCTTACTGACAAACCACTACCACCCTTAAAGTTGGTTTTCTTTAACAGGCTCTCGTACTGTTGCGACATAAGGTAGGCCTGCACCTGTGCCATAAAATCCATAGTTACAACCACAATAATCAATAACGAGGTCCCGCCAAAATAAAACGGTACGTTCCATTTCAAGATTAAAAATTCTGGCAGCAAACATACCATCGTTACATAAATTGCCCCTGCCATGGTTAAACGCAGCATAATACGCTCAATATGCTTAGCGGTCTGGTCGCCAGGACGAATACCTGGAATAAAAGCTCCACTTTTCTTCAAATTTTCTGCAGTTTCCTTAGGATTAAACACCAATGCAGTATAAAAAAAACAAAAGAATATGATCATTACCGCATACATAATCACATAAATCGGCTGACCTGGAGACAATGCCCCACTAACATCCTTCAACCAATCCATAGATTCACCACTGGTAAACCATCCTGCTAGTGTTGCGGGAAACAAAATAATGCTGGATGCGAAGATTGGTGGAATCACACCGGCCATATTAAGCTTTAACGGTAGATGCGAGCTCTGACCACCATAAACCTTCCGCCCTACTTGCCGCTTGGCATAATTAACCAATATTTTACGCTGGCCACGCTCTACAAACACCACGAATGCCGTAACCAAAGCTACTGCAAGAAAAATTGCTAGCGCTACCAAGGAATGCATTGCACCAGTTCGCACTAATTCAAGCGTGCCACCAATTGCGCTCGGCAGTCCAGCTACAATGCCGGCAAAAATAATCAAAGATATGCCGTTTCCTATGCCACGTTCAGTAATCTGCTCGCCTAGCCACATCAGGAACATAGTCCCTGTCACTAAAGTTATTACCGTGGTCATCAGGAACGATGGACCCGGCTCGAGCACTAACCCAGCTTGACTTTGCAATGCAATAGATATGCCATAACCTTGCACTAATGCCAGACAGAGACAGAAATAACGAGTTAATTGAGTGATCTTCCTACGCCCGGCTTCACCTTCTTTTTTTAGTGCTTCCAAATAAGGGAAAGCGTGAGTGCCGAGCTGCATGATGATCGAAGCAGAAATGTAAGGCATGATCCCCAAAGCAAAAACCGAGAAACGGGATAGGGCGCCTCCAGAAAACATGTTAAACATGCCGAGAATGCCACCTCTCTGCGAATCAAACAAGTCATTCAGTATCACCGGATCAATACCAGGAACAGGAACATGTGTACCAATCCGATAAACAATAAGCGCGAAAAATAAGAACCACAGTCGACGTTTCATGTCACCAAGTTTTCCGGAACCACCTCCTAATAATCCGCTAACGGCCAATTTGTGTCCTCTTGGCTTTATTTATTCAACACTGCCGCCGGCAGCTTCAATGGCAGATTTCGCGCCCTTTGTAACCAGAATGCCATGCAATTTTATTGCGCGGCTGATCTTTCCAGTAAGTATGATTTTGGCAGCTAAAACGGTACGTGGGATCATCCCAGCCTGCTTTAATACCATGATATCTATAACATCTACTGGTAACTTGTTTAATGCTGACAATGGTACTTCTGCAGTAGTCCCCTTAGTAGGGGAAACAAAACCCCGTTTTGGTAGACGGCGCTGCAGTGGCATTTGCCCACCCTCGAATCCAACCTTGTGATATCCACCAGAGCGGGATTCCTGTCCTTTTGTGCCTCGTCCAGCAGTCTGGCCAATACCTGAGCCTATGCCGCGTCCCACACGGCGTCTAGAATGGGTAGCTCCATCAGCAGGCCTAATTGAATTTAGCCTCATATTAAATGCCACACTTCACAAGGTAACTAATCTTATTAATCATACCTTGTACCGCCGGTGTATTTTCTAGTTCGGCGCTACTGTTAATTCTGCGTAATCCGAGTCCGTGCACGATTGCGCGATGTGTCTTCTTAGTTCCAATCAGGCTCCTGATCAAAGTCACTTTTATTCTTTTCTGTTTCCCGCTCATTGTTGTACTAACTCCATAATATCCTCCACACTTTTGCCACGCTTAGCAGCAACCTCTGCCGGAGTATTCATTGCCTGTAATCCTTGTAGTGTAGCGCGAACAACATTATAGGGATTAGTTGAACCAATGCACTTAGCAAGAATATTATGCACGCCCATTACTTCAAATATTGCGCGCATTGGACCGCCAGCAATAATACCCGTGCCTTCAGAAGCAGGTTGCATATACACTTTGGCAGCACCATGCCTACCGATAACCGAATGATACAGTGTGCCGTTCTTGAGATTCACTTTGATTATCTTTTGGCGTGCCTCATCCATTGCTTTTCGTACCGCTATTGGCACCTCACGAGACTTGCCCTTTCCCATACCGACACTACCGTCACCATTGCCAACCACAGCCAAAACGGCAAAACCAAGAATGCGCCCCCCCTTAACTACTTTGGTAACACGATTAATTGCCACCATTTTTTCCTTGAGCCCATCACCACGGTCATCCCCTTGCGGAGTTTTGCTTTGCATTCTTCCCTGCATCTTAGCCATTAACTGTCCTCAACTAGAATATTAATCCATGCTCACGAGCGGCATCAGCTAGCGCTCTAACGCGACCATGATATTTAAAACCAGAGCGGTCGAACCCAACTTTAGAAATGCCCATAATCTTCGCCTTCTCTGCTATTCGTTTACCTATTACTGCCGCTGCACCTCTAGAGCTTCCATTGGGTAACTCTTTACGTACCTCTGGTTCTAAAGTAGAAGCACTAGTTAACACTTTGCCACTTGTATTATCTATTACTTGTGCGTAAATATGGCAGTTGCTTCGGTGCACCGCCAGACGCACTATCTTCAATTCAGCAATCTTGGCGCGAGTTTGCCGCGCACGACGCAGGCGGGATTGTATTAGATTCAGCATATCTATGTTCGATTATTTCTTCTTCGCTTCTTTCATGGTAATTACTTCATCAGTGTAACGTACACCCTTTCCCTTATAGGGTTCCGGCTTACGGTAGGCACGTACTTCTGCCGCTACTTGACCAACTTGCTGTTTGTCTATCCCTTTAATTAGAATCTCGGTTTGGGTTGGCGTTTCCACTTTTACACCTCCGGGTATTTTGTAAACAATCGGGTGGGAAAACCCTAAAGTAAGGTTAAGAGTCTCATTTGTGACCTGCGCGCGATAACCTACCCCTACTAACGATAATTTTTTCTCAAAACCGCTAGTTACTCCTTGCATCATATTTGCTAGTAACGCACGCATGGTGCCTGACATAGCATTAGCCTGCCTAGAACTATTAGCCACCTTTACAAGCAAAGTATCTCCGTCACGCTCAATGATTACATCGGAATTAAAGCTACGCTGCAATTTACCCAGAGGACCTTTTATCGACACTTCTGAAGAAGATAAAATCACTTCTACGTTAGCCGGGACTGATACCGGCTCCTTACCTACTCGTGACATATAATCAATACCCCTACTAAGCTACTATACATAATACCTCGCCGCCCATACCACCAGCACGCGCCTTACGCTCAGTCATTACGCCTTTGGAAGTGGAAATTATCGCCACACCTAGACCGTTCATAACATTAGGAAGGCTGTCATTAGGTTTATAAATACGTAACCCAGGACGACTAACGCGTTCAATTTTTTCAATCACTGGACGACCCGCATAATATTTTAAACTAATCTCTAACACTGGCTTACCATCTGCTTCCCGTACAGCAAAATTTTCAATATAGCCTTCATCTTTCAACACCCGGACTATTGCTTGCTTTAACTTTGAAGCAGGCATTGCCACGACATTTTTTTCGGACAGCTGCGCATTACGTATGCGTGTCAACATATCAGCGATGGGATCACTCATGCTCATCTTGGAGTACCTCTTGAAATCCAACTTTCATTACAAACTTTAATACTCTATTTTTGAAAACGCTCATATTAAACATACTCACACATTGTCTAACAATTTCTGACAGCATCTCACTTAAAAATCTTAGTACTCAGCAATGCCATTATGTATTCTTCCACTGTTTTTACTACCAACTAGCCTTTGTCATTCCGGGGATTTCACCACTCATAGCAATGTCGCGTAATTTGCTACGTCCCAGGCCAAATTTGCTATATACACCACGGGGACGACCCGTAAGCATACAACGATTACGTACTCGTACTGGACTGGCATTGCGTGGCAACATTTGTAGTTTTATTCTGGCAGAATACCGTTCCTCGTCACTCGCTTTAGCATTGTTAATAATAACAAATAGTTCAGCACGATATACAGCAAATTTTTTCACGGTTTCACGACGTTTCAGATCACGGTTAATTAAAGAAACCTTAGCCATATTATCCTCAGTTTTTGAATGGAAATTTAAATGCCGCTAATAATGCTTTGGCCTCTGTATCTGATTTAGCGGTGGTAGTAATTGTAATGTTCATGCCACGCAACATATCGACCTTATCGTAATCAATTTCTGGGAAGATGATTTGCTCTTTGATCCCCATGTTGTAATTTCCACGACCATCGAATGCTCTACTAGAAAGCCCGCGAAAATCACGAATACGTGGAATCGCCACACTCACCAATCGATCTAGAAACTCATACATATGTAAACGGCGTAACGTTACCATGCAGCCTACTGGATAGCCCTCGCGCACTTTGAATGTTGCTATAGACTTTCTTGCTTTGGTCACCACCGGTTTTTGTCCGCCAATTTTCTTCATATCACCGATTGCATTATCTAAGATTTTTTTGTCCGCTACCGCCTCACCGACGCCCATATTGAGCGTAATCTTACTGATCCGTGGCACTTCCATCACAGACTTGTAGGTGAACTTTTCCATCAACTTCTTGGTTACAGTGTCACGATAAAATTCTTGTAAACGGGCCATATTCCTGCGTACTATTTTTCTTAGATGTCGACTAATTCGCCATTCGATTTGAAATAGCGCACTTTGCGTTTATCTTCCAGGGTCTTGAACCCTACCCTGTCAGCCTTTTTTGTGGCAGAATTGAATATTGCAACATTTGAGACCTGAATTGGCTTTTCCATCTCAATTATTCCGCCAGTCACTCCTTTGTTCGGGTCGGGCTTCGTATGCTTCTTTACCTTGTTTATACCTTCAACCACCACTAAAGAAGCATTTTCTACGCGTAATACTGTTCCACGCTTGCCTTTGTCTTTACCGGTTATGACGATCACGTCATCGCCTTTTTTAATTTTTTTCATACTGAATCCATACTCCACGCTTATAGAACTTCTGGTGCAAGCGATACAATTTTCATGAAACGTTTGTTACGCAACTCGCGTGTTACTGGACCAAAAATACGTGTGCCAATAGGCTCCAGCTTAGCATTTAATAATACAACAGCATTTTTGTCGAACTTTATAAGAGAACCATCGGCACGGCGCACTCCTTTAGCAGTACGCACTACTACAGCATTGCATACCTCTCCTTTTTTTACACGACCACGTGGCGCAACATCCTTAATGCTGACCTTAATAACATCGCCAATACCGGCATATCTCCGCTTGGAACCGCCCAACACCTTAATACACATAACAGCGCGCGCACCAGTATTGTCTGCGATTTGCAGAATAGATTGCATTTGGATCATTTTTACTCACTCTCTCCAACTCTTCCAGCACAGAACCACAATGCCTGGATAGTTTTGGAACCCTTTGGAACCCGTTCGGGATGTGCTACTGCAAGATGCTTATCGGCAGAGCGCGAATTAAAAAACTAAATATCCGTGATTTGTGATCTGTGATATCTAGGAACTCAAACCCTCTAATTCTACTATCACGTTACAAAAGAAACAAGTTAAAATATTAGCCTAGAAAGGACCTATCGCATCCCCCATTTGATTTGGCTTTAAATATTATTAGTTGACACCAACCAGGTCGTTACTGATTGATAATTAAATTAAACCTTATTATCTTTTTCTACAAGTTTAACTACGCTCCAGGCCTTGGTCTTGGAAAGCGGACGACACTCTTTGATTGTCACCAAATCACCTAGATGAAATTCATTACTTTCATCGTGCGCATGGTATTTTTTTGAGCGAACAATAATCTTACCGTAAACTGGATGCCGCACTTTACGCTCAACTAGTACTGTAATAGTCTTATCCATCTTATCACTCGTTACTTTCCCAGTGAGAGTACGACTCAAATTGGCTTCGCTCATGACTGTTTCACTTTCTGACAGAGTATAGTTCTTATGCGTGCAATATCACGGCGCACATTACCTAACTGGTTGGTATTGCCCAATTGCTGAGTTGCATGCTGCATTCGCAAACCAAATTGTGCCTTTAACATTGCTAATAGTTCCTGCTGCAACTCTGCTGGACTTTTAGCTCTAAGTTCATTCGCTTTCATGACTAACCACCTAGTTGTCGAATAACAAATGTGGTCTGGATTGGTAGTTTTGCAGCGGCTAGACGAAATGCTTGCCGTGCCAACCTTTCATCAACACCATCCATTTCATATAACATTTTACCAGGCTGAATCTCGGCCACAAAGTAATCTGGATTACCTTTGCCGCCACCCATACGCACTTCCGCTGGTTTATGGGAAATCGGTTTGTCTGGAAAGATGCGGATCCTAATTTGGCCACCACGCTTTACATGGCGAGTCATGGCACGACGAGCAGCTTCAATCTGACGCGCAGTCAAACGACCACGGCTGATTGCTTTGAGACCATATTCGCCAAAACTAACTTTTGTACCGCGAGTAGCAAGCCCTTTATTGCGGCCTTTTTGCTGTTTTCGGTATTTTGTTCTAGCAGGCTGCTGCATCTTTAGCTCCCAATAGCTTCTTCACTTTTTTTTAATTGTAGACTTGACGACAGGTTTCGCAGCTGTCTTAGTTGGTTTCGCAGCTGTCTTAGTTGGTTTCGCAGCTGTCTTAGTTGGTTTCGCAGCTGTCTTAGTTGGTTTCGCAGCTGTCTTAGTTGGTTTCGCAGCCGCTTTGGCAGGTTTCTTAGTAATTTTCTTAGCACTAGCCTTCTTCTTGCTAGCAGTTTTATCCTCAGTTTTCTCAACTGGCTTGGCCACCGCTGCGACTTTAGGTGTTTTAGTTTCTGGTTTACTAGCTGGGCGCCTTTTCTTTGGCTCTCCCTCAGGTTCAGGTGCCTGAACTACGGGGGTAATATTGTCTGCAGGGTGTTCGCTTCGACCCATCACCTCACCCTTAAATACCCATACCCTGACACCAATCACCCCATAAGTAGTCATGGCTTCCGACGTACCATAATCTATGTCAGCACGTAACGTGTGAAGTGGAACACGGCCTTCACGGTACCATTCAGAACGAGCAATTTCAATACCATTTAATCGCCCCGAGCTCATGATTTTAATGCCTTTGGCACCCAAACGCATGGCGTTCTGTATAGCACGTTTCATGGCACGACGGAACATAATACGTTTTTCTAACTGCTGCGCAATATTATTGGCAATCAGCTGCGCGTCAATTTCAGGCTTTCGGATTTCTTCAATATTCACATGTACTGGAACACCCATTCGCTTTTGTAATTCTCCACGGAGAACTTCAATGTCTTCCCCCTTCTTACCAATTACAATACCGGGACGCGAAGTGTAAATCGTGAAACGGGCATTTTTGGATGGGCGCTCGATAATTATACGACCAACAGACGCATGCGCCAGTTTCTTCTTCAGGTATTCCCTTACTCTGATATCATCTTGCAACATTATTGGAAAATTTCTTCTGTTAGCGTACCACTTTGATGACCAGTTCTTCAGTACAGAAAGTCGAAAGCCAAATGGATGTATTTTTTGCCCCATAATATCCTTGTATTCTTATTTCCGGCCGCCAACCTTCTCACCAACGGTTAGCAAAATGTGGCAGGTTGGCTTGACAATCCGGTTGCCACGACCTTTAGCGCGAGCACGAGTCCGCATCATTGAAGGACCACGGTCCACGTTTATAGCTAAAACTTGTAATTCGTCTATGTCTGCACCATCGTTGTGTTCAGCATTAGCAATAGCTGACTCCAGTAATTTACGAATTATGACGGCACCTTTTTTCGGGCTAAAAGCAAGTAGATTCAACGCCCGGTCCACCGGTAGTCCACGAACCTGATCTGCTACTAAGCGTCCCTTTTGTTTGGATAATCGCACCCCGCGCAATATAGCAGATGTTTGCATATGTCGACTGTTCCTATTTTTTTGATTTAACTGATGACGCAACCACTTTTTTATCGCCTGAATGTCCCTTAAACGTTCGGGTATGGGAAAACTCACCAAGCTTATGCCCTACCATATTCTCGGTAACATAGACTGGAATATGCTGCTTACCATTGTGCACTGCGAAAGTAAGGCCAATAAAATCTGGTAGTATTGTAGAACGACGTGACCAGGTTTTGATTGGACGCCTATCATTACTTGCACGCGCTGTCTCTGCTTTTTTTCTCAAATGTAAATCAACAAATGGGCCTTTTTTTACGGAACGTGCCATGATTCATCAACCCTTGTTCTTGTTCGAATAACGATGTCGTACGATCATGCCGTCAGTACGCTTATTGGCCCGGGTGCGACAACCCTTCGCCAGAGTTCCCCACGGACTAACTGGGTGGCGTCCGGCTGCAGTTTTACCCTCGCCACCACCATGTGGGTGGTCTACCGGGTTCATCGCTACACCGCGCACTGTCGGACGAATACCTCGCCATCGTTGCGCGCCAGCCTTACCAATGGATCGCAAATTATGTTCCCCATTGCCAACCTCTCCAATTGTGGCACGACAATCAATGTGCACTTTACGAATTTCACCAGAACGGAGACGTAATTGTGCGTAATCGCTCTCACGCGCCAGTAGCTGTGCCGATGTGCCGGCAGAACGCGCAAGCTGCGCACCCTTTCCAGGTGATATTTCAACACAGTGAATTGTGCTACCTACTGGAATGTTACGTAATGGTAGCGTATTACCGTTCTTGATTGGCGCGTCTGCACCACTCATTAGCTGCATTCCTGCAATAATCCCCTTGGGCGCAATAATGTAGCAACGTTCTCCATCAACATAACAAAGTAGCGCTAGATTTGCACTACGGTTCGGATCGTATTCTATCCGTTCAACCTTAGCGACTATACCGTCTTTTTTGCGGCGAAAATCCACCTTGCGATAATGTTGCTTATGACCACCACCCATGTGACGAGTAGTAATATGCCCGCTGCTATTGCGTCCAGCAGAGTGGCTTTGCTTCTCCAACAGCTTGGAATAGCCCCCCCCCTTGTACAAGCTAGAATTAACGACCTTAACAACGCCACGACGTCCGGGAGAAGTTGGTTTGACTTTAATGAGCGCCATTACTTAACCTCCACTCGAGCAATTTCAGAAAAGTTAATTTCCTGTCCGGTTTTTATTCTGACGTATGCTTTTTTCCAGTTACTACGGCGCCCCATAAAACGACCAAATCTTTTTTGCTTGCCTTTAACGTTAGCCACTTGCACGCCTCTCACTTCTATGTTTTGCGCCTTCCACATCAACTCAACTGCAGCCCGGATCTCAGCCTTCGTAGCATCCTGTATTACACGAAAGATGACTTGGTTATGCTTTTCTACAATATATGTAGCCTTCTCGGAAACTTGAGGCATTAATATCACTTGCATCAAGCGCTCTGGACTGAAAATTTGCACGCTCACGCTAGTATCTCCTCAATTTTTGTCACAGCACCGTGAGTCATCAGCACATTTTCGAAGCGTATAAGACTAACAGGATCAGCATGACTCACTTCTACCACCATCACATGCGTAAGATTACGAGACGAGAGATAAAGATTCTCGTCTACATTATCTGTGATAATCATGACCGCCCTTAATCCCATATCTTTCAGTTTTTGTGACAACAATTTTGTTTTTGGACTATCTACGATAAAGTCTTCTACAACAGATAACCGGCTTTCACGCACCAGTTGGGACAAAATGGCGCTGATACCTGCACGATACATCTTGCGATTTACCTTGTGACTAAAATTCTCTTCAGGACTATTCGGAAAAATTCTACCGCCACCACGCCATAATGGACTGGAAGCCATACCTGCACGAGCGCGCCCCGTACCCTTCTGCCGCCATGGCTTACGAGTAGATTTGTTGACATCTGAGCGCCCCTTCTGAGCACGGTTGGCGCTACGAGCGTTGGCCAAATAAGCCGTTATTACCTGATGCACTAGAGCCTCGTTGTATTCACGGCCAAACAGGGAATCGGAAGCAGAAATACTTGCGGTTGATTGGCCATTATCACCAATAAGTCTAAGCTCCATTATGCGTCCGCCTTCTTGCCGGTCTGCACACCACCATTCTTTGCAACAACTTTAGCATCAATCTTAATAGTTGGCTTAGCGCTTATTCTAGCAATCTTCAAACTTGGATGCACCACCACATCACCCCCTCTTGATCCGGGAATAGCGCCCTTGATGAGAAGCAAACTGCGCTCGACATCAACCCGCAGTACTTCCAGATTCTGGGTAGTACGCCGCACGCTGCCTAAATGTCCAGGCATACGCTTACCAGGAAATATACGACCAGGATCCTGCGCCGAACCAATTGAACCACCTTTATTGTGAGCTTTCGAGTTACCATGACTAGCACGATTTGAGGAAAAGTGATGGCGCTTAATTACGCCAGAAAAACCCTTACCAATGGTGATACCGGTTACATCTACTCTCTGACCAACTTGAAAAATATCAACTCTTACAACAGCACCAGCCTTCAAGCTTGCCAGATGTTCCTCCGTTACGTGGAATTCCTTGAGCATGTGTCCCGCTTCCACTGCAGCCTTGGCAAAATGCCCGGCTGATGGCTTGTTGACACGGTTAGCACGACGTTTGCCAAAAGTTACTTGTACCGCTGAATAGCCATCAGTCCCAAACGCCTTAATTTGTGTAACGCGATTATTAGACACATCAATCACCGTCACCGGCTGGCTGGTGCCATCGTCTGTAAAAATACGAGTCATACCAACCTTGCGGCCGACTAATCCTAAACTCATTTTAAATAGCCTTTATTTAAAGGTACCAATTACAATTGACCGGCACTATACAATCATTTTAATCGTATATTTAAATCTTCTTACCAAAAAACGGTTAATTCAAATTCAATATTTTAAACTTATAATTTTATTTCTACATCAACACCTGCTGGTAAATCCAGCCTCATCAATGCGTCTACGGTCTTATCAGTAGGATCCATAATGTCCATCAGGCGCAAGTGAGTACGAATCTCAAACTGATCACGCGAAGTCTTATTAACATGCGGCGAGCGTAGTAAATCGAAGCGCTCAATGCGTGTTGGTAATGGTATGGGGCCTTTCACAACTGCACCTGTACGCTTGGCAGTCTCAACAATTTCCATCGCGGACTTATCTATCAACCGATAATCAAACGCCTTCAAACGAATACGGATTTTCTGGCTCTGCATGTTAGGACCTCAGGATTGAGGATTCGGGATTCAACGATATGTGCACTTAACACTTAATCCTGACTCCTGTCTCCTTGATTCTATCGTTACTCAATAATCTTTGCCACCACACCCGCACCAACGGTCCTGCCACCCTCACGAATAGCAAAACGCAAACCCTCTTCCATTGCAATCGGTGCAATTAAACTCATCGTTACCGAAACATTGTCGCCTGGCATTAC
>SMXG01000130.1 GCA_004356775.1 Betaproteobacteria bacterium
ACCTGGTATCATGAGTTTTTTCTCCTGTTTTAGCCAATGAGATTATGCGTTGTCACTAATTCTTTTTCTGGGAAAGTCGTTTTATCCCTATACTACTAATCATTCATCCAACGTTCTTAACTCATTTTTGTTGGTAAGGGACAGAACGTTTAATCATAGCATTTTGCTGGAGATTTCCTTTGCGTAGTTTCTTGTATCCTATAAATTCAGCGTAGCAAAGCATAGTATTTCTGTCAATGAAGGGATTTTGCCTGACTTTGAATTATTTTCTCATAGAAAGGATAATCGGAAGAATCAGACATATAATTTTTAGCCATGCAGAGAATAAATAATAGTAGTTGAATCCTTGAAGCAGTCGGATTATATTTAGCATGTCATTCATTTACCAAATGGAGGTTGCCATGACTCTGCGCTTAGGCGATGTAGCACCTGATTTTGAACAAGATTCTTCGATCGGCAGGATTAAATTTTATGAATGGGCAGGGGACTCTTGGACAGTGTTGTTCTCGCATCCAGCAGATTTCACGCCTGTATGTACGACTGAACTTGGATTGACCGCAAAACTTAAGTCTGAATTTGACAGACGAAACGTAAAAGCGATTGGACTATCAGTTGATCCTGTGGACAAGCATATAGAGTGGATCAAAGATATTGAAGAGACCCAAAATACTATGGTCAATTTCCCAATAATCGCAGATGTGGATAGAAAGATCTCAATTTTGTTCGATATGATTCACCCGAATCAGTCGGAGACCATGACAGTACGCTCGCTGTTCATTATCGACCCGAAAAAGAAAGTACGTCTTATGATCACATACCCAATGAGTACTGGGCGCAATTTTGATGAAGTGTTGCGCGTTATCGATGCGTTACAATTGACTGATAATTATTCGGTAGCCACTCCAGGAAATTGGTGTGATGGTGACGATGTAATCATTCCATTGACAATTCAGGATGAGGAAGTTATCAAGCAGAAATATCCGAAAGGTTACAGAGCTCCACGCCCATATTTACGCATAACGCCGCAACCGAACAAATAACTGGTTTTCTGCAACACCTAAAATTCTTGGTTTCTATCTTTAACTCTTTTTTTTCAGTTGTTTGGAATTATTTTTTGTTAGTTTTTCTTTATTTGCCTCGGGTGTGTTAGCGTAGAGATTACGCTCTGATTCGAACCACGCAAGGTTTTGATGCAGCTTAACTACTTCACCGATGATGATAAGGGTAGGGGGGGTAAGATTAGCAGAGGCGGCCAAGTTCGGTAGTGTTTCCAACGAGCCGACTAGTACACGCTGCGCATGTGTAGTGCCCTGCTGTACAATAGCTGCGGGTGTCATGGTAGGCAGGCCATGTGTGATCAACTGCTGGCACAACACAGGCAATCCAAGTAGTCCCATGTAAACCACAATAGTTTGGCCTGGCCGCACTAGCGTGGGCCAATCAAGATCTACGCTACCATTTTTTAGATGGCCGGCCACGAAAACACAAGACTGCGCATAATCTCGATGGGTGAGAGGAATGCCTGCATAGGATGCCACCCCAGAAGCTGCCGTGATACCCGGCACTACCTGAAATGGAATACCATAGCTGGTTAGCGTCTCAATTTCTTCGCCACCACGGCCAAAAATGAAAGGGTCACCCCCCTTTAACCGCAGAACACGTTTGTTTTCTTTCGCCAGCCGCACAAGCAACTCATTGATGGATTCTTGTGACATAGTGTGCTTGCTGCGCTCTTTTCCTGCATAGATGCGGGGAGCATCCCGACGTACCATATCGAGTATTTCAGGCGAGACTAGACGGTCGTATACCACCACGTCTGCTTGTTGCATTAGGCGCATTGCGCGAAAGGTCAATAGGTCAGGATTTCCCGGGCCAGCGCCAACTAGATAAACCTCTCCACGTGGTGCTTCATCAGCTTCATTATGCAGTGAATGCTCCAAATAGTCCTGTGCAGCTTGATCCTTTCCAGCGAATACCATTTCGGAGAAGGGTCCTTGCAGTTCATTTTCCCAGAATATGCGACGCTTCTCAGGGTGAGAGAAATGTTGCTTCACCTGCTCACGGAAATTGTCAGCATAGGTTGCCAAGCGCCCATATGCCTCTGGGATCATAGTTTCTAGGCGCGCTCGTAACAGCCTTGCAAGTACCGGCGATTTGCCACTACTAGAAACTGCGACCAGAATAGGAGAACGGTCAATGATGGAGGGCATGATGAAAGAACAGAGATCAGGATTATCCACTACATTGATTGGAATGCGCAGTTTTTCGGCAGCTTCAGAAATTTTCTGATTGACCAAGCGGTCATTGGTGGCTGCAAATACCAGCGTGGCATCGTCAAGATGAGCTGGGGTGAAGATCTCGGCACGATGGACAATGATTCCTTGGCGTAGTTGTTCATGTAGTTCTGTATCAAGTTCCGGTGCGATTACAGTGATGTGGGCGCCCGCTCGCAACAGCAGGGCGATCTTGCGGGCGGCAACTTTTCCTCCACCGATTACAAGACAGTTGCGGTTTTTAATGCTGATGAAAATGGGCAGAAAATCCATGAACTATCCTGATAACTATTTTTTGCCAGTAGTAATGGTTCTAATGAGATAAATTTTGGCATAGAAATGAACTGATTCTTCTGTTCCAATCAGACTTAATAGTCCAAAAAAATAATTCATATGGTGCTATTTAAAACTCTCAATCTTCGTCTATTCATTTCTCTTTGCTTCCTTAGCTGCAGTAAGATTATTCACACACTGTGAAAAGTTAAAATAGGCATTCATACAGGTTTATGTAATGTTATCCAGCAGATTAGTTAACTGAGCATGAGTATAGCGTGTCGTGTTTAATGCAGCTTATTTAACTGTTTACTTAGTTTTTCCAGTGTTGAGCTAAAGCTAGAAAGTCGATCTTTTTCTTGCGCTACTATTTTTGTTGGTGCGTGCTCGATAAAACCAAGATTAGCAAGCTTGGTTTCTGATCTTACGATTTCCAATTTGATACGCGCAATTTCTTTTGCTATGCGCCCTCGCTCCACAACTACATCTATCTCTATTTTCAGCATCAGTTTGAATTCACCTACAATAGCTACTGGCGCATCGGCATCTGGTAATTCACTCTGCATAATTTCTATATCTGATAGTCTGGCCAGTGCTATCAAATAGGGAGAGAAATCAGTTAAGACTTTCTGATCTCCCGCAGCCAACAGTGGAATTCTTAATGCTGGAGATAGATTCATCTCACCACGCAGGGTGCGACATGCATTGATTATTTCCTTAAGTACATGGATTTTTCCAATAGCATCTTCGTTAATACTTGCTAAATCAGCTTTGGGGTATGGTTGGAGCATAATGCTTGCACTCTGTTTACCAGCTAGTGGGGCTATTTTTTGCCATAATTCTTCAGTAATGAAGGGGATGATTGGGTGAGCAAGTCGCAGCATTATTTCTAGAACATGTACCAAAGTACGGCGGGTGGTACGTTGTACTGAATCGGTATTTGCATTTAACTGTACCTTTGCCAACTCAAGGTACCAGTCACAATATTCGTCCCAGACGAATTCGTAGATTTCGCGTGCCGCTACATCAAAACGATAATCGTGAAATGCTTGTTCTACTATGCTTTGTGCTAGCTGCAAGCGTCCAATGATCCACTTGTCAGCAGCAGAATATTCCAGTGGTAAACTCTTATCCAAACCTACATCTTTTCCCTCGCAATTCATCAACACATAGCGGGTAGCGTTCCATAATTTGTTACAGAAATTCCGGTAGCCTTCACAGCGATGCAAATCAAATTTTATGTCTCGGCCATGAGAAGCAAGACTTGCAAAGGTAAAACGCAACGCATCAGTTCCGAATGCGGCGATGCCTTCAGGATAATGTTCTCGCGTGATTTTCTCGATGGATTCTGCCTGTCTAGGATTCATCAATCCGGTAGTACGCTTGGTAATCAGGGCTGGCAAAGTGATTCCATCGATGAGATCTAACGGGTCAAGCACGTTGCCCTTGGATTTACTCATTTTTTGACCTTCCGCATCGCGGATCAGGCCGGTCACGTAGACTTCTTGGAAAGGCACTTTCCCAGTAAAATACAGAGACATCATTATCATGCGTGCCACCCAGAAAAAGATTATATCGAAGCCTGTGACCAGTACTGAAGTTGGTAGGAATGTCTTGAGTTCCGGTGTCTCTTCAGGCCATCCCAGAGTAGAGAACGGCCACAGTGCGGAAGAGAACCAAGTATCGAGCACGTCCTCATCCTGTGTGAGAGTGCGATTACCAGCTTGCTGTTGTGCTTCCTCCAGGCAGTGCGCGACGTAGATATTGCCATCCTCATCATGCCACGCCGGAATTCGATGCCCCCACCATAATTGACGTGAAATGCACCAATCTTGGATATTTTCCAGCCACTGGTTGTAAACATGACTCCAGTTTTCTGGGATAAATTTTACTTCTCCATTTGCTACTACTCTCAGTCCATGCTTGGCTAGCCCTTTCATTGCTACATACCACTGGTTGGTAAGCATTGGCTCTATAATAGTGTTCGTACGGCTACTGCGCGGCACCATCATTTTATGTGGTTTGATTTCAACTAGTAATCCCTGTGTTTCGAGATCAGCAATAATTCTTTTTCGAGCATCAAAACGGTCAAAGCCCTGATATTCAGACGGTGCAAGATCGTTTATTTTCGCATCCAGTGTGAGAATACTGAACATAAGGAGCTTGTGCCGTTGACCTATCTGATAGTCATTGAAATCATGTGCTGGAGTGATCTTTACGCACCCAGTTCCAAAATTAGGATCCACATAAGCATCGGCAATGATGGGAATGCTGCGCTTGCATAGCGGCAGACACACCCGACTGCCAATCAGGTGCTGATACCGTAGGTCATCCGGATGTACAGCTACGGCCATATCGCCCAACATGGTTTCGGGGCGAGTGGTAGCGACGATCAGTCCTTCAGTTTTATTTGGTCCACCTTCAAACGGATAGCAAATATGCCAGAGAAATCCATCTTCTTCAGTTGACACTACTTCCAGATCAGATACAGCGGTTTGTAACACGGGATCCCAATTTACAAGTCGCCAGCCACGATAGATCAATCCCTCACGATAAAGCCGCACGAACACTTCCGTTACGGCACGGGATAACCTATCGTCCATGGTGAAGCATTCGCGCGACCAGTCACAGGAAGTACCTAAACGCTGCATCTGCTGGATGATGGTGGAGCCATATTTTTCTTTCCATTGCCATACACGCTTGAGAAATTCTTTCCGTCCCAGATCATGCCGGTTGGTATTTTGACTGTCCAGCTGACGTTCCACCACAATCTGGGTAGCGATGCCAGCGTGATCGGTTCCTGGTTGCCACAGTGTGTTGTCACCAAGCATGCGGTGATAACGGATAAGTATATCCATAATAGTGTGTTGAAATGCATGCCCCATGTGTAGCGTGCCCGTGATATTTGGTGGTGGCAGCATAATGCAGTAGGACTGAGCTGCACTGTCTGGCGTTCCAGCAAGAGCTGGCTTGAAATAACCAGCGGATTGCCAAACTGGATACCAGCGTTCTTCGATAGGTCTGGATTCAAAGCTCTTAGTGAGACTCATAAAGATCGAGGTTGAATTAGGTGGTTCTGAGAGGTTTCCTATTATATCGGAAGGCACGGATGTTTCATCTTCTGATACCCGTGGCTGAACCACGGTTGTAAGCTTATTTTGGTTAGGGGACAAACAGAAGTTTCGTAAACGCTGTTCCAGCGCACTGATAAGCGACTCTTGCGTTTTAGCATCCAGATTGGTTTCCGTTTCCGTTAGTGTAGCATCTA
>SMXG01000131.1 GCA_004356775.1 Betaproteobacteria bacterium
ACAGCAAAATAATGATGGCTTATTTACTGTTAACGTAATGGTGGATAGCCAACGCATTCACCGTGTAATTGGAAGAGAATCTGACGGCACTACGCGTACACAAGCGGAAGAGTTTATCGAGAAGGTTAAGCAAGACGCCAAGACTGGGCGACTCAATCTGCCAAAGGGGCGCAAAATAGCGCTCGGTTTCAGCGAGGCCGCAAAAAAATATCTGATCAAGTTGGAGCAGGAAGGTGGCAAGGATTTGGTCATGAAACGTCGCCGCATGTTATTGCACTTGATACCGTACTTTGGCAATTTGCCATTTTCAAAGATTAGCAGTTTTGACGTCGAGCGTTACAAAAAGAAACGCCTCAGTGAAATTGTGATTCACCGAGGTGAGAAACAAAGGAAAAAGGATAATATCAAGCTTAAAACTACTCGACCTGGCACGATAAACCGCGAACTAGCCGCGATTTCACACCTGTTCAGTAAAGCTATCGAATGGGGTTGGATAGACTACCGTCCTGCTGTTATCAAGCGTTATCAGGAGGAGCAGAGTCGGATAACCTACCTCACTATAGAACAGATCAAGTATCTAATCGAATGTGCCAAGCAAGACCAGAATCAGCAGATTTACCCTTTCATAGTCATTGGACTGGGAACATCCATGCGACGTATGGAAATTTTGAATATTCGCCGTGAAAACGTTAATTTACAGCGCCGCACAATCTACATTCCACAAGCCAAGTCAGGAGCGCGTGAACAGCCAATCACTCAGCAACTGGCAGAATTTCTGGAAGGTTATTTGGTAGGTTTGCAGAAAGGACAACCGTGGCTATTTCCTTCACCTGGTGCAAAGGAAGGCCATACGATGGATATACGCAAACCTTTCCGCCGTGTAGTTTCTGCCGCAGGCATGAATCCAGACGAAGTAGTGCGCCACACTTTGCGGCATACAGCTATCACGCATCTGGTACAAGCAGGTGTTGATCTGCCCACAGTGAAGCGGATTTCAGGCCACAAGACGTTGGCTATGGTTGAACGTTACGCTCACCAGAACGGCGAACATATCAAAAAAGCTATGGATATATTGGAAGAACGCTACAAAGAAGTCGTGTAGTTCTTTGTCTCAATTACACCAAAATTACACAAAAGAAAAAAGAGCATGCATGAAGAAACCACGCAAACCCTTTATTTGTTTGGTGGCCAAGGACGGAATTGAACCGCCGACACAAGGATTTTCAGTCCTCTGCTCTACCAACTGAGCTACTTGGCCTTTTGCGAAGTTGTCGCATCCTTGCATACTACAAAACAACATTTCTTCCGTTTACAAACTAGGGAAAGTATTTTTTGGCTTACATAATTCTAGCACAGCGTAAAATTCATTGGAATACACGGGTAAGCATCCAATTGCCTACAAATTTTTTGTAGTGTAGTTTTTTACTTTTACTTCATATATTGGCAGTGCTCAGCCCAATTTGAAGAGCTGAAAAATGCTATGTACTGATACTAAGCGTTTGATTCCATTCCAGGAGGGTAGTTGGTTTTTCTTTAAGTTCCAAAGCTCAGCCTCGAGTTATTATGATTAAGGAGAGGGGGCTTATTGCTCTGATATTTAAAATCTGATTCAGGTAGTTCAAAAAAACCAGAAAATTCTCATAAAAAGTAACACAATTCAGACAATCGATGATTTCTACCTTGGTTCTCGAATACTACAGTCATGTGAAGATTTCTTTGGCGGTTTGGCTTGTTTCTTTAGTATTGACTTAACAGCTATTTTTAATGGCGACACAGGTAAATTTGTAGCAAATTTGCTCAGGATTTCCATGCCAGTTTGGCCTATTTTTGGTCTCTCACGGGATGAGTTATCCGCACTGTATATGTAGTAATCTGCTTGCACAGTAATTTGAATTGCAG
Source organism: Betaproteobacteria bacterium (assembly GCA_004356775.1). Lineage (GTDB taxonomy): Bacteria > Pseudomonadota > Gammaproteobacteria > Burkholderiales > Nitrosomonadaceae > BJGV01. The sequence continues at coordinate 1,900 of SMXG01000131.1, forward strand.
TAACCTCAATGAAGCCGCTTTTCTGAAATTTTGATAGCAATGATGGTAGAATTTGCTTTAGTTTCGCTGCGACTGCTCCGTTACCTACAAGTATAGTTAACTTTCCAGCTGAAAATCGGCCTATAGAACAGGGAGTTGCTAATTGGGGCGGAATAATTTCCATGAATGCTTGCTGTATTTGGGTTAATCGATCGATGTAGGTGAACAGCTCTTGATGCTCAGACGCTTCCTTGAGGGCGCTAAGGTAGAAATTAATTTTGTGTATTGTCATATTATTTGTAATTGGTAGTATTGCAATTTCTCACACAGATTACCACGCTCAGTAGCATTTCTATGTAGACAATTTATACGTCACATGTGCTGTACGAGAGTTCGGAGAAATATATGAATATTATTCTAGTGTCTAGTAATCTAGTAAAGGTAAAAACCTTGAATTTCACTAGAAGGCACCTCGTGCTGTTGTTAGGAGCGCTATTTCTTGTTATTGTGTCGACGGTTTTAGGGCTTAACTATCTTTCGTTACGATATGTGGACAAGATCAACAGCCCTTTCTTGCGGTCATTTGTGATGAGCTTGCAGGAGGAGGAGTATAAGAAAAACCAGCAGTATCTGCGTGATAATCTAAGCGCTATGGCGATCAAAATGGGTCAGATGCAAGCGCAATTATTGAGGCTCGATTCAGTAGGTGAACAACTTACAGAATTATCTGGCATTAAGTCCCGGGAATTTGTGTTTAATCAAATGCCGGGTCAAGGGGGTGCGTTATCTACCCTACCGCTTCAAAACATTTCTTTTGGTGAATTTGAAAATAAAATCCAGAATTTGTCACGCACGATAGATGACCGCATGGGTAAGTTAGAAACGTTGGATTCCTTGCTAAGGCAAGACAGGCTTAAGAAAAAAATGCTGCCTTCCATTATGCCGGTGAAAGTAAAGTGGTATTCATCTGGTTTTGGTTCCCGTATTGATCCTTTTACCGGAAAAAGAGCTTTTCATAAGGGAATTGATCTTGTTGCCGAAATAGGGGCACCTATCATAGCTGCCGCAGGTGGCGTGGTGGTTTACTCCGACCTCCATCCTGAATATGGTAATATGATTGAGATTGATCATGGTAATAATCTTATCAGCCGCTATGCGCATGCTTCCAAGCGCTTGGTCAAGTTGGGGCAGGTGGTGATGCAAGGAGAAAAGATCGCAGAAGTGGGGAGCACGGGCCGGTCTACTGGTCCGCACTTGCATTTTGAAGTCAGGCATAAGGGCTTGCCACGAAATCCATCACGGTTTCTAAAGAAGCCTAGTTGAGCCGATCATGAATTAGCTGCGGCGGGGTGAGGCAAAAGCCTCACCCCATGTTTTTTGGCGACAGTTTTTTTGGGTAGAATTCTTTTAATATATTATGCTAAACACTCTTCTCAAGAAAGTTTTCGGCAGCCGTAACGATAGGTTGATCAAGCAATATTTCCAGACTGTTAGCACTATCAACACACTGGAATCTACGATTGCATCGCTGACGGATGCTGAATTACGTGCGAAGACAGACGAATTCAGACAGCGTGTGAAAGAAGGAGAGACTCTTGATGCATTATTGTCAGAAACCTTTGCAGTAGTACGCGAAGTCAGCAAACGGGTTTTGGGAATGCGCCATTTTGAGGTGCAATTGATCGGCGGCATTGTTCTCCACCACGGAAAGATTGCAGAGATGCGAACGGGGGAGGGCAAAACCCTGGTGGCGACTTTGCCTTCGTATCTTAATGCCCTAGTTGGCAAAGGTATTCATTTGGTTACGGTGAATGACTATCTGGCTAAGCGTGATTCTGAATGGATGGGGCGAATATATCAATTCTTAGGTATCAGTGTGGGAGTGGTTCTTTCGCACATGGATCATGATAACAAGCAGACTGCTTATTCCGCCGACATTACCTACGGTACTAACAACGAGTTTGGTTTTGATTACCTGCGTGACAATATGGTGAGCGACCCTATTGAACGGGTACAACGTGCACTCAACTATGCCATTGTTGACGAGGTAGATTCTATTCTGATTGACGAAGCGCGCACCCCACTGATTATCTCAGGTCAGGCAGAAAGCAACACTGAAATTTACACTCGTATCAATACACTGATTCCAAAACTTGTTCGTCAGGAGAAAGAAGATGGCACCGGTGATTTCAGTCTGGATGAGAAATCTCAGCAGGTGCTACTGAGTGAGACTGGCTTCGAACATGCAGAAGAAATGCTTACCCAGGCTGGCCTATTGACGACAGGAGCTAGTCTCTATAGTCCTACCAACATCAATCTGGTGCATCATCTCTATGCAGCACTACGTGCCCATTCTTTGTTCCATCTTGATCAGCATTATGTAGTACAGGATGGTGAGATAGTGATAGTGGATGAATTTACTGGGCGGCTTATGTCTGGTAGACGTTGGTCGGAAGGGTTGCACCAAGCGATAGAGGCCAAGGAAAATGTCCCGATCCAAAAGGAGAACCAGACACTTGCCTCGATTACTTTCCAGAATTATTTTCGCATGTATAAAAAACTATCTGGGATGACAGGCACGGCAGATACTGAGGCTTATGAGTTCCAGCAAATATACGGATTGGAAACCGTAATTATTCCAACTGATCGTCGAATGATCCGTGACGAATACATGGATCAGGTGTTTCGCACTATGGATGAAAAGAGCAGCGCCATTATTGAAGGGATCAAAGATTGCTACCAGCGCGGACAGCCGGTTTTGGTTGGAACTACTTCAATTGAAAACAACGAATTGCTGTCTGGGCTATTAAATCAGCACAAACTGCCTCACCAGCTACTAAATGCCAAGCAACACGCAAGCGAAGCAGAGATTATTACTCAGGCTGGACGCTCGAAGATGATTACCATAGCAACTAACATGGCAGGGCGAGGTACCGATATTGTGTTAGGTGGTAATCCAGATCCTGAGGTTGAGCACATTAGGTCAGACGAGAATATCAGCGATTCTGTCAAGGTTGAGCGTATTGCCAAATTGTACGATGAATGGCAACTTCGCCATGACGAGGTACTGAAACAGGGAGGGCTACACATCATTGGCACTGAACGACATGAATCACGCCGGGTGGATAACCAGCTACGTGGTCGATCCGGGCGTCAGGGTGACCCTGGCTCCAGCCGTTTTTATCTTTCACTTGAAGACCCACTTTTGCGCATCTTTGCTTCCGATCGTGTGGCCAGCATCATGCAGCGTCTTAACATGCCAGAAGGAGAAGCCATTGAGCACCCGTGGGTCACCCGAGCCATTGAGAATGCACAACGTAAAGTGGAGGCTCGCAACTTTGATATACGCAAGCAGTTGCTTGAATACGATGATGTTGCCAATGAGCAACGCAAAAGTATTTATGAGATGCGTAATGAGTTACTTGAGTCGCACGATATTTCTGAAACTATTACAGCAATGCGCGGGGACGTGCTGGGTAATCTTGTCAGCTTCCATATACCACCGCAAAGTATTGAGGAGCAGTGGGACGTTCCAGGGCTAGAAAAGGCTCTTGTCTCAGAATATCAATTGCAACTGCCGTTGCAGGAATGGTTGGAAAAAGAATCTGAGTTGAATGAGGAAAACCTGGGCCAGCGTGTTACTGAAATAGCGAACGAACATTATCAGGGTAAAGTAGATAAGGTTGGTGTTGATATTATGCATCAGTACGAGCGAGCAGTGATGCTGCAAAGTCTCGATGCTCATTGGCGTGAGCACTTGGCAGAATTGGATTACCTGCGCCAGGGTATCCACTTGCGCGGTTATGCACAAAAAAATCCAAAGCAGGAATACAAACGTGAAGCCTTTGACCTGTTCAAAGCAATGCAAGAAGGGATTAAATCAGAGGTTACCAAGATACTGATGATAGTGCAGATCAGAAATGAGCAGCAAGTGGAAGCAGCTTCTGAAGCGCAGCGACTACCAGTGAACATGCAATATCACCACGCGACTTATGAGAATGCGTTAGGCGAAGAAGAAGGTAGTAGTAAAGAAGGTCGAGGAACACATCAGCCGTTCGTGCGCCAAGGTGCGAAGATTGGCCGTAATAATCCATGTCCATGCGGTTCTGGGAAGAAATACAAGCAGTGTCACGGTAAGCTGGGATAATTACTTTAACTCTTTTTATGATACCAAAACTTAGTGTATGCCCCTGGGTTTGAGTGCACACTTGCATCAACAACATGTCCAGAACATAACTAAAAAAGCCCTGCACGGTGGCAGGGCTTCAATCTATTTTCTGTTCTATTTGTTGTAACTAGATAGAATAGATAGAACTATTTCACCATTTCGCTTCCCGTGCACCGGCAATTTCGATTTCAACGCGACGGTCGGGTTGCAGACAGGCAATCAGTGCTTTAGTTTGCATGCCTTTTCCAATACATGTAGTCCCGGTTATCGGATTAGCCTCTCCTTTTCCATCAACAAAAACGTCGTTTGCATCAATACCCTTCGATACCAGGTAACTCTTAACTGCGTTGGCACGACGTACAGAGAGCTGTTTATTATAATCTTCAGAACCAATGCGGTCAGTGTAACCAACAACAACGATTACATCATATTTGACGCCTCCTAGTTTAATCGTAAGGTTATCCAAGGATTGCTTACCTTTAGATTTCAGCACGGCTTTGTCAAAATCGAACAATGCATCAGCGGAGAATGTAATTTTTTCTGGAGAAGTGTCAGCAGGGTCAGCAACAAGGGCAGCTCTCACAGGTCTGAGAAGAGTTTTAATCACGTAACTCGCCATGGTCTTGGGTGAAGAAATTTCAACGGCGTTAGATGTAAAACCACAACCTCCGATTTTGGCGAGTTTATCCATAAACTCCTCTCCATCCGGTTCATTGCCGATTTGGATGGGGTAAATGCACACCCTATCGCCAAGTTGGTCTTTCAACTTTTTAGCGGCATCAAGGGCATTTGTTTTGCCGCCATTGCCGCCAGAAGGATGACTCGCATCTGATATACCATCACTAACGATAAACATCGCTATCTGTCCGAGCCCAAGCCCTGTCAGAAGTTTACTGTTAGCGTGGTTGATACCCGCGTTCATTGGGGTCATGCCGCCTGCGCATGTAAGTTTAGCTAAGCCACCACTAAGATCATCGCGGTTGTACGGTGCTAATCCGTAAAGCACTTCAGCATCGTTAAAGCAACCCCCACTGAAAGCCACCAGACCTACGTTAAAGTCTAGCTGAGGGATCGTCTGATTCATGCGAGAGAGGGTTTCCTTGGCGATATCAAATTTAGAACGTCCCATGTATTTACCATTCATCGATGACGAGGCATCCTGGACAATCACAAATGTGTCTACTTTTTGACCATAGCGCGCAGTACTTAGTTGTACCGCATTGAAGTCTTTACCAGATGGAGCTTGAGTTGCACAGCCCACCAGCGCAGTGAACGACGCGACTAAAACAATTGTCCAGAGATAATTTTTCATTTAAGCCCCTTTATTAGAGTTTGTCTTCCCTATCTTTGTAGCAGAAACCAGGCAGTTATTTCACTTAAGCCAAGAAAAAACTGACCTTAAACCAGTAATTGCCTGATAAATTATAGTACAAGATATCATTCTGATCATCAAGTTATTTATGGTATTTGGCTGACAGGCATTGTGTTCTGAATAAGCTTACAGAACAAGCGTCATTAATTTACCAACAGATTCCACAAGATTTACATGTGCTGTTTACATCAATGGGGAATAGGGTATTGAGATCTTTCCAACAATTGCTAGA
>SMXG01000132.1 GCA_004356775.1 Betaproteobacteria bacterium
AAACAAACAGTTATTTACACAATCAGGATTCATGCGGGTTTTCCCGGTATGATTATGCAATTGTCGTAATAAATGTGGATTACTGTATAAAGTCAAGATAAATTTTTCTCCTGAAAACAGAAGTCTAGCAGCTTTGTTGGTACAGCATAGTATTGGTACCATTACTAATGGTACCAATACTAATTGGTTCTGGCTAAAATCTACCCGCTTGGGTTAACTTCTTGGAACTATGCTTATAAACCATCGTATAAAAGTCTCTGATAATAATTAAAAGACAGATCTAGATTGGAAGACCAGGCTTTATTTTTTGGAAGAAAATTTTTAGAAAATAATTTGGCCGATTCTATCCGCCCAACAAGTCTTTTGCTCTTTTCACGTACAACCGATTACAAGATGAGCATCAAAGCCCAGTCTAGACTCTTAGTAAGAAGCTACCTGTATAAAACAATTGAGTGCCTAGACAATCATGGGTGTGCGGATCTACCGATCACTGGAAGAGAAGGCAATCCTAATATTGCATTATCATTAAAGGTAGTTGTGCTCGCTCTACTACTCCTTTTTGCAAACAAGGGGTCATTTACATTAGTACCAATGCCTTACAACAAGGCAGATTAACGGCTAGGTTCCCCATCAACCCCTAAGACCAGATCAATGCGTCTCTGAATACGCAAGGCTTCATCTTTGTCACCTAATTGTTCTGCACTACGGGCTGCCACACCCAACCATGCGAGAAGCGGACGACGCCAACCTTGGTCGGAGGCGGTCTGAGTAGCAATGGTGACACCATTGGGTGTTAAGCGCCCTATTTGGAATAACACACCTGCAGCAACCAGGCGCGATAGCGGATCCTTAATAGCTCTAAGTGCCCCATCCGCACCAGCAACCACCCCACGATGTTGTGCAGGCAGCAGTGCCGTATTCAAACCTGCCCAGCGCCCTGCAAGGTACTCAGCATAAACTCGTTCTGAGTCAGTAGCATCTTCGGCAAGTATCTGATATAACCCACATTCATTGAACTCTAGGCTAGCCACATGCGCTGCGCAGCGCACTAGTTCAGTACGTGCTAGCAAGTCTATACGCCCTGTACTGGCAATCTCTGCACGTGTTCGGGCAAATTCCATGTCTGCAAGCTTGGAGTTTCCCACTAGATAAGCTGTGACCGAGTCTCTAAGTGCACCATGCGCATTCAGTTGCCAGTCAGGCGGCACGTACCCACCTGCGCACCCGGCGAGCCAGAGCATCACTATAGCAGCCAGCATTCTCATGGTAATTTAAGCTCCGTATCACGAGCTAGGGGCCACTTACGATTGACTTCGTTCACTAAGTGTTCCACCTTACGTAAACTCCTCTCCACGTGTTCTCTTAAAACACCTAGGTCGGCGGTAACTACTTGAGCATTGGAACCAATGGCCTGTACTTGGGTAAGTACGACGTCTACTTCCTTAAGACTTGACCGTACGTCACCCAGAATTGCATTTATCTGAGTAATGGCAACCTGCGACTCATCCATCACTCCGTGAACACCAAAAATTCGTGTATCAGTTTTAGCTAACAAAGTATTGACGTGATCCAGCACGGTGATAATTTTTTTCGCATTAACCTCGCTACCTAATACAACTCCAAGCCCACCATACGGTCCTTTTAGGTTTTGTGTAACGGTCCGTACGTTGTCCAGAGTCGCACTCAGATTGGAATTAGACTTAGTAATATTCTCAAGGTTCTCAAGCAACGAACGCATAGTGTCCACGAGATGTGGAATTTCCGCAGTAGCATCACCAAGCAAGACTGTTCGTACAGCGCCATCTGGCAGCGGCGGATCAGTCAATACACCAGTAAACACACGCAAACGAGTGTCGCCCATCATCCCGCGTTCCATGGTAAAAACGCTACTGGTACGGATCCATTTAGCATCCTTGCGTGCTATGTCAACTACAATGCGAGCTTTTCCATCATCTGAAAGCTCAATGCGACGCACACGCCCCATCGGAAAACCCGAAAATGTCAAGTCCATGCCAACAATCACGCCCTCGGAATCATCCGCAATCAATATCACTTGCTGGGTGTTTTCAAATACTCCACGCGCATACATCACATACGCAAGTGAAGCGCCCACTAACGCCACCATAAAAACCACTAGTGCCAAGGCCTTAAATTCAATATTTGAGGGCGGCACTGGATGCTGCTGGGATCTTGACTGAGATTCGAATTCAGATTGCATACTTTTTGTTTTATCCGTTTTAAATAAACTTAATCGCCAAAGACGCACCTTCGATAAGTACCAGAGCTAAAAATAATCGTACTGTACCTCGCGGAACAGAGCTCAATTCTCCAATAGCCTCATGGCTTGCTTGCAAAGCCGAAGCAATTGGGATCACGGCAACTGCTAGACTGAATAATGCTGTTTTTAGGACAAAGGCAACAGCGACACCTGGATCGAATACACGCCCGACCATGCGCGTGTACTCAGCAAAGCCCCAAGGTGAAAAGCCATAAACGACTGCATAAGCCATCACGAGCGTCACCAAACTGCTCACTGCAGCCAGCGTCACCACCGAGAATGCGATAGCAATCACACGTGGAACAATATCGGTACGCATAGAACTGCCTATCAGTGTTGGACTAATCTCCATATTTGAGCGCAGCACCACAAAAAGAGCGGCCCCGAGTGGAATTAACTCAAGGACCAGTACTCGTACCACTACTTCCAGCGCATATTGAGATAGACCATAACTTAGGGCAGTTACAACAATGATTCGTACCAATACAAGACTGATAAGTGCACACAACGACGTGAACCAGAGCAGCACTTGCCAAGTACTCGTATAGATATTTTTAGCAATAACGGTACGATTTTCCCGATCGTAAGTCGAGGGTGACAGAGCCATAACCAAGGTAACGGCACCAAAGTGAATAACCCCCCACCAACTAGTTACCGATCTCACACATGCGTTTCCTAGAGTATTGAGTCCGGCGAACGATAAAAATCTTTGTCGCATGGGGCAATGATGCAAATCAAAAAATAGAAAGGTAGATATGACGCCAACACAAGCAATTGAAGAAATATTTTAGATCAAAACAAAGGGTATATTTATTTCTAGGCTTCCCTCACAAAAAAAAGAACATCATGTAATCTATATTCCTTAGTCTGAAAGCATCACATCACTAGCGATGGTGTTATTAAGTTGACTACATCAAGATATCGGTTTTAGCATCTGCTTGGAATGTGGATTGATGCCTTCCTAATACTAATCATGCTCCAGCATTCCATCTGCTAAGGCAAAAAACTTGTGTATGAACAGCCTCATTCCTACTGGCCTGGGGTGGGTGAAATACCATTGTTTTGTGTAGGACCAAAGAAATGCACGGGCTCCTCGCCGGTCAAGTTTTCCGGGGTAATGTTATAGGTGCCTTCCATGCTGGTTTGCCATATGCTCTTGGCGGTCTCCTCGTTGCCACCCGTAAATGCATAGGCAAGGCCACCCACGATCCCACCTCCGAGAGCAAATGCAACTTTGAATGGAAAGTACACAATTGTCGCCACAGCCGATGCTGCTTTCATACCGACGTCAGCAGCACTGTTTTCACTGGAGTCAGATGAAGACAATGTGGTCTCCTGTTGAGAAGTTGATGGCGTTACGTCCTGCGCATGAACAGTCGGCACGATCATGATCATGTAGACACATAAAATGAAAATTGCAGTGATAGTACTGCAGGTGCTTCTTGAAAACAAACTTAAACGTGATCTCGTTACTTGGATAGAAATATACTTTTTCATTTGATCATCACTCATTGCTTTCCTCATTTTTTTAATTTCTACTGCAAGATTCATATCAACACATGTTCTTGTCAACAACAATTTTAGCTATGATATGGGTAATAAGATCTTGCTCAAATATTCAGTGACACATTTTGTCAAAAAAGATTATTTTTGGCGATACAATCGCCCCCCATCGGATGGAATTCCATTAGCCGCCACAACAAACATTGTGTCGCATTTAATTCTCCAGCGTCAGTATATTAAAGTCAATAGTAATCTCAGAGTGGCACAAACTCCATGGTATCAATTACACAACAGAATTCAGCCGACCACGAAAACTACGATAATAAAACAGCCTCTATACCAACTCTATATTGCAATCACACTTTTTGAATGTGTGGTGACATTTGAAGTACACAAGTCCTGCTAAAATGATATCTATTAAAGCCAAGTTTCCAGGCTGAGTAGCATTTACCATTCGTCATGTGGAATCCTATCTGTTAGATCACACCCAATCCTTGCCAATAAGAAAATTGGTATAAAGTTTTGCTTCCGCACTACCCGGTTCCGGTTTCCAGTCGTAGCGCCATTTTACTATGGGTGGCAAGGACATGAGAATAGATTCGGTGCGCCCGCCAGATTGCAACCCAAATAGGGTTCCTCGATCCCACACCAGATTGAATTCTACGTAACGCCCGCGGCGGTAAGCCTGAAATTCACGTTCATGCTCTCCATAAGACATATTTAGGCGCCGCTCCAAGATTGGCACGTAGGCTGGCAGAAAATGGTTCCCTACACTTTTAGTTAGGTTAAAACAGGTGTCGAAATCAGGTTGACTGAGATCATCAAAGAAGATTCCACCTATGCCACGTGGTTCATTACGGTGTTTCAAATAAAAATATTGATCACACCATTTCTTGAAGTACGTATGATGACTGCCACCGAAAGATTGAAGAGAATTTTTGCAGATCTGATGAAAGTGCTTAGCATCTTCCTCAAAACCATAATACGGGGTCAAGTCCATTCCGCCACCAAACCACCATATCGACTCGGCACCCTCCTTGCGAGCCTCCAGAAAGCGTACGTTCAAATGCACTGTGGGTACATACGGGTTATGCGGATGCAGCACTATAGATACACCCATTGCTTCGAATGGGCGTCCTGATAATCCGGGCCGTGCAGCAGTGGCAGATGCAGGTAATCCCAAACCAAACACATGTGAGTAATTCACTGCACCACGTTCAAATACATTACCCTGCTCCATCACGCAACTCAATCCACCGCCACCTTCGGGATGCTCCCATTTTTCTCGCTGGAAACGCTTACCATCCACCTGTTCTAAGTATTCAATGATTCGACCCTGCAGTCCGCTGAGAAATTCTTTAACTAGTGTTATATTCATACCTATTAAAATTCTGGACTGATATTACGACAGACTCCCATCTATCTATTAATTTGAAACTACAATTATTTTTCTCGAGGCTAAAAACTAGTCGCTAAATACCCAATATCACATCGCATCTGGCAGCCATCAAAGCGAATCTTATCGGCTATTTCATAGGCGCGATGCTGGGCAATTTTTACGTTATCCCCTAGTGTAGTAACGCACAATACGCGTCCACCTATAGTTACTATTTCTTTGTCATCCTTGCCGCCCATCATAGTGCCGGCCTGGAAAATATGAAAATCCTCACCAAGTGTCTTCATAGATAGGAGTTCCGACAAACCATAAATTATGTCCCCTCTGCGCGGCATTTCAGGATAGCCATGAGCTGCCATCACTACACCTAGTGCCGTACGACGATCCCACTCTGCTTCCACTTTTTCAAGCGTGCCATTTATTGCATGTTCCACCAAAATTGATAAATCACTTTTCAGTCGCAGCATGATTGGCTGAGCTTCTGGATCTCCCATACGACAATTGTATTCTAGTACATTGATATTTCCATCCTGGGCAATCATTAGCCCGGCATAAAGAAAACCAGTATAGTGTTGGCCCTCCTGTGCCATACCTCTCATAACCGGCTGGATCACTTCACTTATTATCCTGGTATGCAATTCTGAAGTAATTATTGATGCAGGAGAATATGCACCCATTCCACCAGTGTTAGGCCCCTGATCACCATCTCTCAGACGCTTATGATCCTGACTTGTTGCGAGTGGTAATACGTGGTGGCCATCGGCCATGACTATAAAGCTAACTTCTTCGCCCTCCAAAAATTCCTCGATCAGAATTCGAGCACCTGCCACACCCATGCTGTTATCAATCAACATCGAATCCACTGCAGCATGAGCACTTGACAGAGTCATTGCCACCTTTACACCCTTACCTGCAGCTAGGCCATCGGCTTTGATGACGATAGGCGCACCTTTTTTATTCAAATATTTATGAGCTTCAGCAGGATCCGCAAAACTAGCATACGCTGCAGTGGGGATGCCATGACGCTGCATGAAAGCTTTGGAATAATCTTTGGATGCCTCTAGTTGCGTAGCTTGTTTGGTGGGGCCAAATATTTTCAGACCAACGGAACGGAAGGTATCCACAATACCTGCTGCAAGTGGCGCTTCAGGGCCTACTACTGTGAATATGATGGATTCATTTTTGGCAAATTCTGCCAAGTCAGGAATAGTGGTTATAGGAAGATTCTCTAGCCCGTCTTCCAGTGCAGTGCCAGCATTACCCGGAGCAACAAAGACTTTGTGGATGCGCGGTGACTGTTTTAATTTCCACGCTAGGGCGTGTTCCCTACCGCCGCCGCCAATAACGAGTAGTTTCAAATCAGGACCCTGTCAGCTGTATAGATCGCTGAGAAACGAAAAGAGTCACGGTCAATATTTTCAAACATAGATTGCCGTAAGAAAAGACTCAATGCCTAAAATGTCTTACACTAGTAAACATCATTGCTACACCCTGCTCATCTGCAGCAGCAATAACTTCTTCGTCACGCAAGCTTCCACCGGGCTGGATAATTGCCTTGGCACCCGCCTGTACTACCACATCCAGTCCGTCACGAAAGGGAAAGAATGCATCCGAAGCAACCACTGAGCTAACTAAGGTGAGTTTTGAATTTTGTGCTTTGATCGCAGCAATGCGAGCACTATCCACTCGGCTCATTTGCCCAGCACCTATGCCAAGTGTCTGGCCATTGACGCAAAACACAATTGCGTTGGATTTAACAAATTTTGCCACGCGCCATGCGAACAACAAATCCTGTAATTCTTGCTGTGTCGGCTGTACTCTGGTTACAACTTTTAGATGATCGACAGCAATATTAAGATTATCTGGTGCTTGTACCAACAATCCACCACCAACACGCTTAAAGTCTAAGGTATTGCTTCCACCCTTTAACGGAAGGATTAATACACGTACATTTGTTTTCCTGGCAAGAATGTGTTTTGCCTTGCGGGTTATTTCCGGGACAATTACCACCTCAACAAATTGTTTAATCACAGCTTCAGCAGTAGCGCCATTCAGCTTACGATTGAAAGCGATGATACCGCCAAAAGCTGAAGTCGGATCAGTGGCAAATGCCATTTTATATGCCACAAGAAGTGTATTAGCTACTGCCACTCCGCAGGGGTTGGCATGCTTAACGATGACACAAGCCGGCAAATCAAAAGTTTTAACACATTCCCACGCCGCATCCGCATCTGCAATGTTGTTGTACGAAAGCTCCTTGCCTTGTAACTGGGTATAATTAGCAAGGCTGCCTGGAACAGCAGGTGTAAGATCCCGATAAAATGCAGCCTTCTGATGTGGATTTTCACCATAACGCAAATTCTGAGCAATTCTAAAATTAAGATTAAGATACGCAGGAAAGCTTTTATGCTGTCCGTCAGAGTTAATACTAGTAAGATAATTACTGATAACACTATCGTAGGCGGCAGTATGGGAGAATGCCTTGCAAGCAAGCTGGAAACGGTGTTCCTGCGAAACCGTGCAACTAGTTGATTTCATTTCGTTCATTATAGAAGTATAGTCTTCTGGATCGGTCACCACCGCCACATTTTTGTAATTCTTTGCCGCAGCACGAATCATGGTCGAGCCACCAATGTCAATGCTTTCTATTGCGTCTTCCAGGCTACAATTGTCCTTAGCCACAGTCTGACCAAATGGATAAAGATTTACCACCACCAGCTCAATAGTTGGAAGTGACATCTTTTCCATAGCAATCATATGTGCAGGTAATTCCTTCTGCGCTAAGATGCCGGCATGGATTTTTGGGTGCAGGGTTTTGACACGTCCATCGAGCATTTCTGGAAAGCCGGTATAATCACTGACCTCGGTTACATCTACACCAACATTTTTTAGCAACTTGGCGGTGCCACCAGTGGAAAGTATGGTCACACCAAATTGGCGTAACCCTTGCGCGAGCTCGACAATGCCAGTTTTGTCAGAAACACTAATTAAGGCTTGATTGATGGTCATATTCTGGCACGTGAGTGCAAAGCGTAAACCAATGTTGTGAATCGCCTATTTACTACCCATCTTGTGCACTTCACACTTTAATTGATTCGATATTGTCTTATTTTATTACGAAGGGTATTGCGGTTGATGCCGAGCAATTCGGCAGCACGAGTCTGGTTACCTTCGGCACGTTTCATCACCAGCTCAATCAGCGGTTTCTCAACACTTCGTATCACCATTTCATATATGGGATGAGGTTTTTCTCCATCTAGATCTTTAAGATAGCCTTCCACAGCCCTGCGCACACAGCGTGCAATTTCATTTTCGTTAATTATGCTCATGCAGCTAGTTCCTCACGTTGAATATATGTCAATCTGTGCCCATAACCAGCTAGCTTACCAAAAAATTCGTTGACCGCAGACACTTGCTGATCGGTAGTTTGCAATTGATTCATGGCGTGCCGAAACACAGCAGAACCGATCAGTCCCTTTGTATACCAAGAGATATGCTTACGTGCAATACGTGCTCCAGAATATTCACCGTAAAAATCGTAGAGATCATATAAATGATTAATAAGCACATGATGAATTTCTGTCACTTCCGGTAATGGAAGGTGTCTTCCTGTAGCGAGATAGTAACTAATTTCTCGGAAAATCCACGGCCGCCCCTGAGCAGCGCGTCCAATCATTACGGCATCAGCACCAGTATACTCTAGCACCTTCCTGACTTCCTCAGGTGCACCAATGTCACCATTGGCAATAACTGGTATTCTTACAGCGGCCTTTACTGTGGCAACAGTGTCATGCTCGGCGTGTCCAGTAAAGGCACAAGCTCTGGTACGACCATGAATGGCAAGCGCCTGGATCCCTGCATTCTCGGCAATACGTGCCACAACAAGCGCATTTTTGTGCTCCCTATCCCAACCAGTACGAATCTTCAAGGTAACAGGGACATCTACAGCACGCACTACTGCATCAAGTATCTTTCCTACCAACTGTTCGTTCTGTAACAATGCAGAGCCCGCCATCGTGTTGCAAATTTTTTTGGCCGGACAACCCATGTTGATATCTATGATCTGCGCCCCTTGCTCTACATTGTAACATGCAGCCTGCGCCATCATTGTAGGGTCAGCACCAGCGATCTGTACCGAAATTGGATCCACTTCGCCCTCATGATTGGCGCGGCGTAGGGTCTTTTCAGAACCCCACAACAGTGAATTACTAGATACCATTTCCGAGACTGCCATGCCTGCTCCCATTTTTTTACACAATTGTCGGAAGGGACGGTCGGTCACTCCCGCCATAGGCGCAACTACTAGATTATTTTTGAGAATATAGGGACCGATCTGCATAACTCTTATTAAGTAATGAGGCAAACACGAAGAAATAAATTAGCACAGGCCGTAATTCTAAACCCATGACAATTTTAGGGAAAGAAATTATTATGCAGAATCCAAAAAATGGTGATTTGGTTACTAGTTATCCTCTTGAACCAAACATCATGCGTTTAGCTACAAAACGTTTCGCTGGTGGCAAACAATCCAGAGCACTTAACCCCATACCACGCATGCCTTGCAATAAAAGAGTATCATTGGAAAATAACTTGATCAAGGAATCAGTAAACGTTCTTCCTGCTCCACTATCAATCTGACGCTTGTGGCGATACTTTGAAAGCATTACAGGAGCCCCAGTATCAGAAGGCATTGTAATAATTTCTCTGGCTAATTCCCAGGCATCGCGAAGCCCTAGATTGAAACCCTGTCCCGCCACAGGATGCAAGGTTTGTGCCGCATTCCCAATTAATGCAATGCGACACGCCGTAATAGGTGTAGCATACTTTAGCGCAAGCGGAAAACCAGAACGTTTACTGGCTCCAATAAATTTACCAATACGGTCGCCAAAATGATGATGCAAGCGAGCCATGAAAGCATCGTCATCCAAACTGAGAATTTCTTGTGCCGCCAACGGAGAAACGGTCCACACCAAGGAAAAATACCTACCCAGGGGTAAAAACGCCACTGGACCATCAGAGGTAAAGCGCTCGTAGGCTGTGCCACACTGAGGGAGAGAGGTTTTGATGCCTGCGACAACCGCCCATTGCTGGTAGTCATGCGTATGCTGGGTGATACCCTCCACTTGCCCAGTAAGACGACCACCATCAGCCAACACTAGCAGATTTGCCGTTGCCTGTTTTATTACCCCATTATGCTGAAACTCAACTTGTCCCTCTTCTGTGCTTGATTCTAGCCGTGTTACCTGAGCCCCCGTCAGATAGTCAACACCGCAATCTTGCAACCTCTCATGCATTGATCGAAATACGTCATGGTGGATTACTACATAACCTAAGGCTGGTACATCAACGTCGCGAGCGGTTAGTATCGTGCGCCCAAAACTACCGCGATTGGAAATATGTATGGTCGTAATGGGAGCAACCTCCGGCAAAGACTCCCATACACCTAAACGCTGTAAAATCAGGCGGCTGCCATGAGAAAACGCTAGTGGCCGCGGATCTTCCTTTTTTTCAGGCTCCCCACGTGCTTCCAGCAACAGTACGGACAAACCACTGTTACACAACGCTAGTGCGAGAGACATACCAACCGGGCCTCCGCCGATAATAATAAGGCCGTAATGGCTAGATGTCATAATTTCAGAGCTAGTTTTTTTATTTGATTCATTTATCCTTCTCGGCCTTTCTAACTTCTGTTTCGACAGCCTGATCCTTATCAACTACAACATATTCCCCCTCTACCGTATCCGCAGTTTCTACTGTACCCACTGTATTGTCTGAGCTCATCGATTTAATCAATGCACGTCTTAACCACCAGAAACGAAATCCGAAACCAATAGCGGCAATTGCAAATAAAGCGAAGAATGCAGCAAAAAAGAAAACACCAAAAATCACCATAATGATTGATATAGGAATCAGTATCAGGTAACTTACCCAGCCTCTGGTGGCGGGCGGCGCTCTCCCCCTCTCTTGGGCATTGTTTTCCTCATACCCTGATACTTTCTTAATTATTTTCCAGTCTTCCCTCATCGCATTAATTCTTCAATTTCGGCAACTGTTTTGGGTACAGCTGCTGTCAACACTTCACAACCGGCATTTGTTACTACTACGTCATCCTCAATACGCACACCAATATTCCAGAAATGACGAGGTACGTTATCCGCAGGACGGATGTAGCAGCCTGGCTCCACCGTAAAGGTCATTCCCGGACACAGCAAACGCCACGTTCCATCATGCTTGTACTCACCTACATCATGCACATCCAATCCTAACCAGTGACCGGTCTGGTGCATGTAAAAACGCTTGTAATCTCCAGATTGGATAACAGAATCTACGCTACCTCGGCATAAACCCAAATCAACGAACCCCTGTACTAACACCTGTAGCGCCGCAATATGTGGTTCGTCCCAGCGATTACCTGGTTGTACTGCGCTAATTGCAGCAGCCTGAGCAGACAATGCTAGTTGATACACATCCTTTTGTACTGAACTAAATTTACCGTTCACAGGAAACGTACGGGTGATATCAGCAGCATAGCCGTGTAACTCACAGCCCGCATCAACCAGCAATAAATCACCAGATTTTAATTCCATGTTATTTCCAACATAATGTAGCACGCAAGCATTGGCACCACCTGCAACGATAGGTGTGTAAGCAGGTGCTTCTGCGCCATGATTACGAAATTCGTGCAAAAGTTCCGCCTCAACTTCATACTCCTTCATGCCGGGCCGGGTCGTCCGCATTACACGGCGGTGGGCGCCAGTAGAAATTTCCGCTGCGCGGCGCATAACCTGAAGTTCTTCCGCACTTTTGAACAAACGCATCTCGTCCAGCAACAATCGACTATCACAAATTTCAGCAGGGGCTGAGACACCACTTCGCACCTGTTCTCTTACCCGGTTGATCCAACCAGTCAGGCGCATGTCCCACCTAGCATCCTGCCCCAACGCAAAGTATACTTTGGGCTGGTCGGAGAGTAGCTTGGGCAGCATTTCATCCAGCCTAGAAATAGAGTATGTTTTATCGAAACCAAAAACTTCCCTCGCATTCTCCGGTCCGCAGCAAAAACCACTCCAGATTTCACGCTCTACATCCTTGTCTTGACAGAATAATATGTCCTTGGTTTCACCTTCATCGGTTCCCACTACCATGACCAATACTGCTTCTGGTTCTCTAAAACCTGTCAAATAATAAAAATAACTGTCGAAACGATAAGGATAATATGCATCACGACTCCGTACCCGCTCTGGGGAGGTCGGGATGATCGCCACTCCTTTCTGCATCTGTGATGCTAGATGTCGGCGACGTATGCCATAAGATTTAATCGGAATCATAGATGAGGATTCTTGCAGGATTTATGGGATAAAGCAAAGCAAACTAGAGTTTTCCCTATTAATTACTAAGTTGATCATCAAGTATACGTAAGCATTCCGGAGTACCAACGTCTACCCATACACCCTTATAATGTTCACCACCAACTTTCCCAGCAGCAATTTCCTGACATAGCATTGGTGCAAGTTTCGCTACTAAACCAGATTCAACACCTCTGAAAAAAGCTGGTTTATAAACACCAATTCCGCTGAAAGTAAGTTTTTCCTTACCTGTTAGCGCCAACCTGCCGAAATCAAGAACAAAGTCACCATCTGGATGGTGCTCCGGGTTGCTTACCAGCACCAGATGTGCAGAGTCTCCATCCAAACTCGCTTTCATCTGTTGTAAAATCGGTAACAATGTGGAGAAATCAATCTCACAATAGATATCCGCATTAATTATAAGGAAAGGTTGTTCGCCCGGCTCATTTCCAACTTTACTCTTCAGCAATGGCAACGCTTTAACAATACCGCCTGCGGTTTCCAGCGCTATAGATTCATGGGAATAGCAGATGTTAATACCATAACGCTCACCGTTCCCCAATGCGGTTTCAATCATCTGTCCCAGATGAGCATGATTGATTACGATATCGACAAAGCCTGCGCGTGCTAGATTATCAAGATGATATTCAATCAGGGGTTTATTTCCCACACATAGCAACGGCTTAGGCAACGCATCAGTCAAAGGGCGCATACGTTCACCACGTCCAGCAGCCAGAATCATGGCTTTAAACGGCTCTCTCTTAGGAGTCATGGCCAACTTCTATTTCCTGTCTGCCACTTTCTAGCTCATCTAGCAACACCAGCAGAAAATTGAGTTCATGATAACGCTCGCAGGTCTTCCGAAGATAATCCATCACCAGTGGCATATATCTAAGATAATCATTCTTACCGTCGCGATGACACAGACGCGCGAATATGCCCAATACTTTGATATGGCGCTGTACACCCATCCACTCAAAATCACGGTAGAAATCAGTAAAATTCCCAGCTACGGGCAGTCCAGTTTTTTTAGCTTTATCCCAATAGAGTATTATCCAGTCCAGAATGCGTTCTTCGTCCCAACAAATATAGGCATCCTTGAACAGTGATACCAAATCGTAAGTAATTGGGCCATACACTGCATCCTGGAAATCAACAATACCAGGATTAGGAGTCGTAACCATAAGATTTCGTGAATGATAATCACGATGCACAAATACTCTGGGCTGGGCAAGGTTGTTTTGCAAAATCCGCGTAAAGCCCTCATCAAGTTCTGCTTTCTGTTTAACATTCAACACTACCTGCAAATGTTTGGCTAGATACCAATTTGGAAACAGATTTAACTCTTTAAGAAACAGCACTTCATCGTAATCCGGCAGCACACCGGAACAACTTGCCAACTGTATTCTAATAAGTGCATTCACCGCATCACAATACAGACGATCAGCAATCGAGGAATTGGCATCTAGTGCTTCCAAATAAGTAGTACTTCCAAGGTCTGAAAGTAGCAAGAATCCATGTTCTAGGTTCTGCGCCAGGACTTCTGGCACATGTACGTTTGCTGCTGAAAATACCTTTATCACATTCAGAAACGATACACAGTCTTCATGCTGTGGCGGAGCATCCATCACGATCAATGTTTTATGGGAAAAATTCGAACTAAATGTTACACGAAAATAACGGCGAAAACTCGCGTCAGCGGAAGCCGATGATAGCAAAAAAGACCTAGTGGGAAATTGCACCTTGATCCAATTTTCTAAAAGCTGGTAACGTCCTAATTGCTTCATGATTGATCTACCGATTGCCTAATTCTACAAAGTATGAGATTTTATCATGCAAGTAAAATACTTTATTCAAATGGATGATAGAGAAAAATAATGGAGGGAATCATGCTGAACCAAAAACTATTGGATGAAATTAGCTCAAAAATTAACGATCTGGTAGCACAAAGCCCAGTGAAGGACATGGAAAAAAATCTACGCGTTTTGCTAGCTGGAGTTTTTACTCGCCTAGATTTGGTGACGCGTGATGAGTTTGATGTGCAGCAAGAAGTGTTAAAGCGCACACGTGAGAAATTAAGCGCACTAGAAGCAAAAGTAGCAAAACTGGAAACCAAAACTAAGAAAACGTGAACATCTAGTATCGCCATACATTATCTAATCCGGTTATAAAAGCGGTTGCATCCGTGTCAGTTATCGAGCGTCCGTTTTGTGCCAATAGAGGACATTCAACGTTAAACTCACTGGTGAATTAAAACCCCATTTCATCGTCACCACACTTTTATATTGAATAAAGCACTATTAGTAGTGCCGTAACCGAAAATAATGACCGATTTAACTTTTTTGTAACCTTATCGCTTCAGTATCCGTATATAGTTGGTACAACTTATATTTTAGTTTAAGACTAAGCTACTATATCTAATGCTATCTATATTAAGTTAGGCAGAAGCTTATCTATATACCCAAGACAGGCGGTAAAATGAAGAACTATTTGATTTGCGCAATTGCACTACCAGCTTTGCTTTGGAGTCAGTTTAACGGAGTATAACCATGTGCCGATTTGCTTTATATTATGGGACCTGAAATCAGAATGGGTTCATTGGTCACGGAGCCAACACATTCGATAATCGTTCAAAGCTACCAAAGCAAAGAAGGCAAAGAACCGCTAAATGGAGGCGGATTTGGGGGTTGCCTGGTATCCGTCCGACAAGGGTGAAGCGCCTGGCGTATTCAAATCGGTATCGCCAGCGTGGAATAATCAAAACCTTCTCAGCCTTTCCCGTGTGATTCACAGCCATTGTATTCTTGCGCATGTCTGTGCGGCGTTACCCGGATTACCGGTGGCACAGTTGAATTGTCATCCTATCGCATGGGAACAATTTACATTCATGCATAATGGTAGCATTAGAGAATCCCAGACAGTTAAACGACAACTCTGGCGAGAGTTATCGGATTCAAGCTATGCATGGATGCAAGGCACGACGGATAGTGAAACTATTTTTGCTTTGTTCGTAGATATTTACTCTGCGCACAAAGGTGAGTCCTCAACAGAAAAAATGGCGACGGCTGTATTGACCACCATAGAGTCAATTGAATCACTGCTTAAATCTGCTGGACATACAGCAGGATGTGATCTTAACTTGGCAGTGAGCGATGGAAGGTCAGCTGTTGTATCAAGGTACAGTACTAAAGGCGCGACACCGAATTC
>SMXG01000133.1 GCA_004356775.1 Betaproteobacteria bacterium
ATAGGATATTCATGATGTTTTCCTTATTTCTTGGTTTTTACTCCAACACAATGCGGAAAATGAGTAAAAATATTTCATATACTCAGCTGTATATAGGTTTCTACGATGCTCGAGGTATTGCGCGGCCCATCTACCCTTGCCATGATGCGGTAATAGACCGAGTTGGTACTGGTAAAAACGGTTGATCCAACCGAGCTACTTCCTCCTCCTGCTGTACCCGAAGTGGTGCTAATCGCACAAACTTGGCTGGTGACAGTGCCGACAGCAGGACACAGGCGATGGATGATGTAGCGAGTGGTATTACCTGCGGCATCCACAGGGATTACGACTGACCCTGCCCAATTGGCAATGTTTGTCCAATCAAAGGTGGCATCATTTGCTGGAGGTGTCGCGTAGTAGCCGCTCGCTGCAATGTTGGCATCGAGCGCTGTTGTTCCGGTTTGTGTTAGCAACCATTGAAAACCGATCTCTACACCTAGGTCGCTGGCATTGAGGGTGGCCTGTTTGAAAGCAAGGTTGCCAGCAATCAGGTTGCCGGTATCCACCGAGCGCAACATTCCGATGCCGGCGAGCGACATCGCTACTAGCACTATTAGTGCGATAAACAACACTACACCCTGTTGCCTACGAGGGGAGCACGATTTTCTTGGTTGAAGTTGTTTGTATTGATTTTTCATCAGAATATCCAAATCAAATTCCTTAAAGGTATCGTTGTCTGAAATACTTTGTAGCGGTAGCAGTTCCAGTTGGGGATAGTAGAAATATCAAATGTGCCACCCGACCATGGGATGTTGCTACTAGCTGTTACGTTGCAATCACGCTCAGGCTTGGCGCTTTGAGACACCAAGCCTATACGCACCACCCCCACTTGGTCCCATGTTGCAGGGGCAACCGCATCACAGGTATTAAAGGTTGTAGGCGGTGTATTGACCAGGTCTTTGCAGTACACTGCCTGTAGGTTGACAATGTTGTCGGCAATATTGACGGTCGTCGCAGTAAGATTCGACTGTACCGTGAGGGTATTGTTTACAATCGAATAAATGTTCAGAGTCGGCGTGGTTCCGAGGTTGTATACCTTAGCACCCGCGTTGTAACTTACCCCGAGTCCACCAGGCTTGTTGTGTTTGGCGTCGCCAGTAACGCCTGCTGCATTCGTGTAGGTGCCGTTATTGTGGATTAAATTATCCGAATTACCTGCTCCAGGTAAATCGGTCGTCTCAGCAAGCGTACAATCCATTCCGGCCTCGGCAATGACAACCAAATCGCCCTCACGGAAACCATATCGATTGCTTACCTTAAACGTTGCTGAGGGTGAGGGCATGTTTTCCACAATATCGACTGTGGCTAAACCCGACGCAGAGTTGCCATACATCACTGAAATGGTATCGGAAGCCGCTCCAACTCCGGTAGTTGGATTGTTACCCGCGCCTTGAGTGATTTGGATCGGTGCCAATACAAAAGTAAAATCGGCGGGAATGCGGTTTTGGTTATAGGCATTTACGGTACAACCCAGAAGCGTTATATCGTTTATGCCGAAACCTGCCATACGCACATCGCGTTCCATCGTGTACAGGCCCATTATGCCGCTTTGCTGCGCATCGCTACCCGCCACGGAAGTGCGTTTGTAATTCTCGGAGACCGCAAATACCTGGAAAATTACAATCGAACCAATCAGTGCAATAATCATACCTACCATCAGTTCGACGAGGCTAAAACCTGCAGTTCGGTACGGCGAGTGGTGTTTTGTCATCATTGTGTTTGTTTTAACCATTGACGTAAGCAATTACTAAATGGTTGCGCTGGGCGGTCGCATTCGGTGCTTGCCAGAACATTTGCACCATGACCTGATTACTTGCTCCTAGGGTGATGGTTGGCTGATTTGCCGCATCGGTTACTCCGGGTAGCTGCAGCGCTCCACTCTGGATTTCAGTAGCCCAGGCACGCGTATCGATATTGCCAGTGCCGGTGGTGGTGCAGGGATTGCATGCATAGGTAGCAAGATTAGCCCGGTCAGCCCAGATCTGGCCGATGATCCGGTTAGCTAGAAAACCGGCATTGGAACGATATTTGGATTCAGCCACCGTATTAATTGCTGTGGCTTGCATACCCATCAACGCAAGTATGCCCATGGAAAAAATCAGGATAGCGATCAATGACTCCAGAAGTATGGATCCCTTTTGCTCTTTTCGAAATTTAATACGCATCATGGTTTTTCCTAGCATCCTCTCGGGTCGCTTGAGGGGTGCGATGGATCGCACGCGCGCGCCACCCCACCGGTATTAATCGTGATGCGTAATTCCTTAGTTTCGGCAGCAGGAATGGTTGTACTATCCACTTCAACTTGTGTGATTGGGGTCAGGTTAGTAACCCGACCCAAGCCGTTGAAATCAACTATGGTTGCACCACCAGGAGTAACGGTCATGATGGTATTTCCGGAACCTTCAGCAGCAGGGCGTGTCTGCACTACATTGCCAGATATCACCTCAGTGACCGACCACCCGGTATCGGCGTTTAGCGTAATCCGCACACCTTGATTAAGACGTACTGCCTCTGTCCGTGCCAATTGAAAACCTGCTAGGATGCTTTCAGTAGTGCTACGAATTTTGGTATTGGCGATCCATTGATTAAAACTTGGGAGCGCTAAAACTGTTAGTACCGCGAACACGGAAACCGTGATCAACAATTCGATTAATGTAAATCCTTGTTCGCATGGACGTGTTTTATGTGTAATTAGCATGATCCATCCTTTTTTGTAACCCAGCAGCCCCCTGTTAATGTCCAACCCAGCGCGACTGAAACAGTGGCTTTTGCATTGTTTTGGTCAATCGTGTAGTCAAAACCTGTCATGCCCTCACTTGCGTTTCCAAGTGCGCGCGCGGTAAATGCTGTCGCGGTCAACGTTGGGCAACTATACGCAAATGCACTTGTATTGCTGACTGCAGGCAATGGGGCAATCGTCCCTGCAATACAAGCCCCGACATAAGTACGATTGTCCTGATAGAATTGTTCAAGCTTTATTCTCATATCACCAAGATTTGACGTAGCTTCCATAATTTTTCCGCGTATTACATGATCTCGATAAGATGGGATGGCAATTACTGAAAGAATGCCGATGATGGCCAGTACTATCAACAACTCGAGCAAAGTGAAGCCCTGTTGTTGCTGATACACTGCAATTCTTTCAGCTTTCCCTCCCTTTCGTTCATGCATTGCAATCTCCTTCATGGCTGCAGAGTAGTGACCAGAAAGTACATCTGCAAGTGGTAATCGATAAGAGGTATGTGGTAAACGACAGGCGGCTTTATTGTAAGAATGAACGGTACCCATCCATTTCGTGTGGATTCCTAAATGTAGACTAGAGTGTTTCCGAACAAGTGTTTAAGATGGTAATCTGCTAAGCGAAACCCATTTCCATTTCCTTGGAATGGACGGAGCTCTAGGCGAGGAATCAGTTTTTGGCAACTGATGTTATTGTTATAGGTGGAGGGGTCATCGGGCTTGCTACGGCACGTGAATTATTGCGGCTGGGTGCGCGGGTGAGCATACTGGAGCGTAACCGCTGCGGGAGCGAGGCTTCCTGGGCGGGCGGCGGGATCCTTTCGCCGCTGTTGCCTTGGAATTATCCGGATCCGGTGACTCAGTTAACGCAATTGAGTAACAGATTGTTACCCGGATTGATTGAAATCCTACGCCATGAAACCGGTGTCGATCCAGAATACCAAGCCTGCGGTATGCTAGTGCTTCCCAATTTTAATAATGTGCAAAGTGCTCAGTATGATGGAGCAGAAGATTGGTGCGCTCGCAACGATTTTCCCATGAAAAGAGTCCGCTCGTGCGAAATTGCACTGAAGCTGATATTCGACGAACCAGCGGATAAATCAGCGCTATGGCTCTCGTCAGTGGCGCAAGTGCGTAGCCCAAGATTATTGCAGGCACTGAAAAGGTCAGTGGAGTTGTCTGGAGGCGTTATCATTGAACATACCGAAGTTTCAGGTTGGCGGCTTGGGCGGGGACGTGTCAAATCAGTTATCACCAATCGGGGAGAATATACAGGCGTCAATTATGTTGTTGCTGCGGGAGCGTGGAGCCGCGAGATTCTTGGCGAACATGCGTTAAAACTCAACATCTTCCCAGTGCGAGGGCAGATGCTACTTTTCAAAACAGCAGCAGATCTGCTGCACACGATTATACTACAAAACAGCTTTTACCTGATACCACGCCAAGACGGATACATTCTTGCAGGCAGCACTATGGAGAAGACCGGATTCGATAAAAGCATCACTGCGGATGCACGAAAGGCGTTGCTTGAAAGGGCGCATGCGCTATTGCCTATACTGACTGAAAAGACATTGGTTGGCCATTGGGCGGGGTTACGTCCAGGTTCGCCAGATAATATTCCCGTTATTAGTCGCCATCCCTCTCTAGCCAATCTTTATCTAAATAGCGGCCATCACCGCTATGGTGTGACTATGGCGTCGGGAAGTGCATACCTTTTATCCAACATGTTCATGAACAACTCTCAGCCATTTGATGTTACTCCCTATCAATGGCCGGTATGAATGCCAAGGAATGGCTTCTTGAATAGCGCACCAATTTTGACCAAGCTGCCGACACTTTATCCGCAGTGGACAGGATGGTAACATTAGCGTAATTCAACACAGAGCATAGGTATCATGTCCGGGCACAGTAAGTGGGCAAATATCAAACACAAGAAAGCTGCCACGGATGCCAAGCGCGGCAAGATTTTTACTCGGTTCATCAAGGAAATCACCGTTGCTACACGACTCGGTGGGGGTGATACAGCGAGTAATCCACGGTTGCGCTTAGCGGTCGACAAAGCCTACGAACAAAACATGCCCAAGGACAACATAGAGCGTGCGATAAAGCGTGGCAGTGGTGATCTAGAGGGCGTGAATTATGAAGAAGTTCGTTATGAAGGTTATGGCATCGCTGGTGCAGCCGTAGTGGTGGATTGTATGACCGATAACCGGGTACGAACTGTGGCGGATGTACGCCATGCTTTTATCAAGTATGGCGGCAACCTTGGGGCCGAGGGCTCGGTTCTATTCTTGTTCAAGCATTGCGGGCAACTTTTTTTTGCTCCCGGCACCAACGAAGACAAACTGATGGAAGCCGCATTGGAAACAGGTGCCGAGGATGTGATCAACAACGATGATGGCAGCATTGAGGTTCTCACTCTACCGTATGAGCTTGTCATCATCAAGTCGGCTTTGGAGAAAATGGGTTTCAAGGCAGAGCTCGCTATAGTGACAATGAAGCCGGACAATGAAGTCGTTTTGACAGGTGACGATGCGGTAAAAATGCAAAAGTTACTGGATACACTGGAAAATATCGACGACGTGCAGGAAGTCTTTACGTCGGCAGTAATTGAAAATTAGTTTTTTTATCTAAATAGGTGACATATTCGTATTCTTGGTATAGATCCCGGCTTGCGCATCACTGGTTTTGGGGCCATCGATAAAGCTGGCAATAAGTTAACTTATGTCAGTAGTGGTTGTATCAAAACGTTGGACGTTGGTCTGCCATTACGTCTGAAATCAATCATGGACAATCTCAACGAGGTTATCGCGCAGTACCATCCTGATCAGATTGCAGTGGAACAAGTATTCGTTAACATCAATCCGAAGTCTACGCTGTTGCTTGGCCAAGCTCGTGGTGCGGCAATTTGTGCAGCTGTGCTGAATAACATTTTTGTTGCCGAATACACTGCGCTACAAATTAAACAGGCAGTTGTTGGCAATGGTCATGCCAAAAAAGAGCAAGTACAGGAAATGGTAAAGCGACTGTTAGGTCTTTCTAGTAGACCTAATGAGGATGCAGCAGATGCCCTTGCCTGTGCCATTTGCCATGCTCACGGTGGGTTAGGATTAGGCGGTATTTCAACAGCAGGCTACAGCATGAAACGCGGAAGACTGGCATGATTGGCAGATTAACAGGTTTGTTGTTGGAGAAACAGCCACCGCTAGTGCTGGTCGATGTGCAAGGTGTGGGGTATGAAATCAACGTGCCGATGAGCACGTTCTATAATCTGCCTACCATAGGTGTGAAAATTACACTTCATACTTACCTCGTGGTGCGTGAAGATGCGCACTTGCTGTTCGGTTTTGCGACTGAGGCTGAGCGACGAGCCTTCCGCCAGCTCGTAAAAATTTCTGGTGTGGGAGCAAGAACTGCGCTAGCTGTTTTGTCTGGCCTGAGCGTGACTGATTTGCATCAAGCAGTGGCGGCTCAGGACAGTAGGCGGATTATCAAAATTCCTGGAATTGGTAGAAAAACTGCAGAGCGTTTACTGCTAGAGCTACGTGACAAACTCGATTCTGGCATGGTTGATATTGATAGCTCTACAGCTTCTTCAAAAGTAGCCAGTGACGTACTTAATGCACTGTTGTCATTGGGCTATAATGACCGAGAAGCCAGTTGGGCAATTAAACAGTTACCCTCGGATGTTGCTGTGTCCGAAGGTATTCGGCAGGCACTTAAACTCCTGTCAAAGGAAAGGTAATGCGGGCACTCAGCCTGTATTGTTGAATGATTGAGAATGATCGATTAACTACTGCTACGCACACCTCTCCTCAGGAAGAAGCTATGGAACTGGCTTTGCGTCCGCATCGCCTGGACGAATACGTTGGCCAGGAAAAGATTCTCGGGCAATTGCAGATATTTATCGAGGCAGCAAGAAAACGCAAGGAAGCACTCGATCATGTGTTGTTGTATGGCCCGCCCGGTTTAGGTAAGACTACGCTTGCCCATATTATTGCAAGAGAGATGGGCGTGAGCTTACGTCATACTTCTGGTCCGGTGCTGGAGCGCCCTGGCGACTTGGCAGCACTGCTCACCAACCTTGAACCTAATGATGTACTGTTCATTGACGAAATTCATCGTCTCTCTGCGGTGGTGGAGGAGATTCTCTATCCTGCCTTGGAGGGTTATCAACTTGACATCATGATTGGTGAAGGCCCCGCAGCACGCTCGGTTAAGCTCGATTTGCCACCGTTTACCTTGATAGGAGCTACTACTCGAGCTGGTATGCTAACCAACCCGTTACGTGATCGCTTTGGCATTGTTTCACGACTGGAGTTTTATTCGGCTGAAGAGCTGACCAAAATTGTGACGCGCTCGGCAGGGTTGCTGAACGTGGAACTTTCCCCCGATGGTGCATCAGAAATTGCAATTCGCTCACGCGGAACGCCGCGGATCGTTAATAGACTCTTGCGCCGGGTACGAGATTTTGCTGAAGTCAAAGCCGAGGGCCATATCACCCGAACCGTGGCAGACGCTGCACTAGTGATGCTGGATGTAGACGTTATTGGCCTTGATGTGATGGACAGAAAATTACTTTTGTCAGTGATAGAAAAATTTGGAGGCGGCCCGGTTGGAGTCGACAATCTCGCTGCGGCTATCAGTGAAGAGCGCGACACTATCGAAGATGTGTTGGAGCCCTATCTGATACAGCAGGGTTTTCTGAAACGTACTCCACGTGGGCGCATGGCTACGGCTATTGCTTATCAACATTTTGGAATATCGTTGAAAAATAGATTGAGCAATGATCTGTGGGAAGGGGAATGAGGGACATGTTAAAACCTGAAGACTGATTCTATAACTAACTTAGTACTAAACAATTGAAACTAGATGCCGCTTTTATTCTTCCTGTTCGTGTCTATTACCAAGACACAGATGCAGGAGGGGTGGTTTATCATTCGACTTATCTCGATTTCATGGAGCGCGCTCGTTACGAGTGGATGCGCGAACTGAAGTTGGATATTAATTCATTAATTCAGGTTCACAAGGTAGTTTTTATGGTACGTTCGCTCAAGATTGAATACTTCAAGCCGGCGTTGCTGGATGATTTGTTGCATGTAACCGTGCAGGCGACGGAACTTGGCAGAACTCGCATAACACTCTCCCAGCATGTTCTGCGCGACCATGTTACTCTGGCCAGCGCAACCATCCATGTGGTGTGCGTAGGTGCTGATACACGTAAGCTAGTGAGTCTGCCTGCGCCGCTACGACACAAATTTGGAAGTTTCTCATGAATGCAACTGTTACTCAGGACATGTCACTTTTCAATCTTATTAGCACTGCTAGTTTACCGGTACAGTTGGTGCTGGTGCTGCTGCTGCTTGCTTCATTTATGTCGTGGTGGTTTATTTTTCGAAAGCTGTTTACCATTAGGGCAGCAATAAAGCAGAGTGATGAATTTGAAAATATTTTTTGGAAAGGTGCCGATCTTAATGAGCTTTACCAAAGTATTATCAATTCGCGCTACACAGCAGGCAGCATGGAGCGGATTTTTGAGTCGGGCTTTCGTGAATTCATTAAACATAAGCGCCAGCCAGGAGTGGACGTTGGTGCCGTAATGGACGGTACACGCCGAGCAATGAGGGCTACGTATCAGCGAGAAATCGATAAACTTGAGTCGCATCTTGCTTTTTTGGCTACAGTGGGGTCGGTAAGTCCCTACGTTGGTTTGTTTGGCACCGTATGGGGAATTATGAACTCTTTTCGTGGGCTATCTAATGTCATTCAGGCTACCATCGCCCATGTTGCGCCAGGTATTGCAGAGGCGCTCATTGCTACCGCGATGGGACTGTTTGCCGCGATTCCAGCCGTTATTGCCTATAACCACTATGCTCGCGATATCGACAGACTAGCAACGCGTTTTGAGAGTTTTATGGAAGAACTTTCGAATGTACTGCAACGCCAGGTAACTGCGTAAAAGTACTTTAATGGGACAGGTTTCATGAATATGCGCCAAAAACGACGCTTGATGAACGAGATCAATGTTGTGCCGTATATAGACGTAATGCTGGTGTTGTTGATAATTTTTATGATTACAGCACCGCTTATCAATTCCGGCCAAATTGAATTACCCCAGATCGGCAAATCTTTGAAGCCAGCGATTGCACCCCTGCAAGTGATTATTAAGGCTGATAGTAGTATTACACTACGCGACCTTGCTAAGACGGGTATTGAACAAAAAGTCAATCGTGCTCAACTGGTTGAGGCGATCAAGCAAAAACAGGCGAGAAATATTGATCAACCTGTGGTGATTGCTGCCGATAAGAGTGTACGTTACGAAGAAGTAATTAAAGTGATGGATATTTTACAAGAACAGAAGGTTGGGAAAGTCGGGCTGTTGGCTACACAAAAAAAGAAGTAATACGAACAAACGATGAGCGTAATGGCATCGCTAGATTCTGAATACCTTAATCAGAGACTGTTGCTGGCAGGAGTGCTGGCGTTATTAGTACATTT
The DNA here is from genome assembly GCA_004356775.1 of Betaproteobacteria bacterium. Classification (GTDB taxonomy): domain Bacteria; phylum Pseudomonadota; class Gammaproteobacteria; order Burkholderiales; family Nitrosomonadaceae; genus BJGV01. The sequence goes on from SMXG01000133.1 coordinate 9,277, forward strand.
GGCTTTTTTTATTTTTATGACTTTTGGACTCAGTTGGAAAACTTATCCGCCGGCAGGCGTGGTAGTGGATTTGTGGAGCGAACTACCTCAACCGGCACTACGGCCGAAGCCAATTCAGCCGCCGAGAAAAATAAAGCCCTTGCCCCTGAAGACGGAAAAGACGCCAGCACTTATTAAGCCGAAGCCAGCACTCATTAAGCCGGATATTGTAATTAAAAAAGAAAAAATTAAAAAACCTAAGCCAGTTGAAAAAAAACAACAGACGGATAGAAAGCAAAAAGAGAGAATAGCTGCCGAAGTGGATCGGCTTCAGAAAAAACAACAGGAAGAAGAGAAAAAGCTCCAAGAAAAGGAGGCGGGAGCACAAGCCACGTTTAAGCACCAATTGATAGATGAATACAAGGCAAAAATTTTGGCAAAGATCAAAAGCCGCATTGTTATGCCTCCTGATTTACCACATGATCCAGTGGCAGAGTTCGATGTTACACTACTTCCTGGTGGAGAAATTCTTGATGTGAAGATGCGAAAGAGCAGTGGATATATTGCCTTTGATAGAGCCGTGGAGCGTGCAATCGTTTTGTCCAGGCCACTGCCGCTGCCACCCGACCCTAGGCTATTCCCGAGTTTTCGAAATTTGAGTCTTAAGGTACATTACCTCGAATGACCAGTAAAATTTATCGTTTTAATGTGTTTTTTTCGAGAATTGGCTCTATGCAGATTTGTTTACGCCGATTTTCCTGCTGTACGTTTGTCGTATTCCTGTGTTTGGTCGGCACTCCACTCCATGCTGCCCTCAACATCGAAATTTTCGGTGGCGGCGCTACGCAAATTCCTATTGCTATTGTTCCATTTGCAGACGAAGAAAAACTTAAGCAAAACGTATCTGCAGTTGTAGCGGCTGATTTGCACCGTAGCGGTCTTTTCAGACTAGTTGATTCCAGTGGACTTGTGCCTCATGATCCCAGAGAAATTGTTTATCCTAACTGGCAAATTCTTGGTGCCGATGTGCTAGTCATCGGCAGCACTAGGATGTTACCCAATGGGCGGGTGGAAGTGCGATATAGCCTGGTGGATGTAGCAAGGCAGGAACTGTTGATCAGCGATATTGAGAATGTTTCCGTGAAGTATTTACGCGCTGCTGCCCATCGAATAGCGGATAATATTTATGAAAAGCTAACTGGAGATGTAGGTGTTTTCAGTACTCGTATTGCTTATGTAGTGAAACAGGGGGAAAAATACGCGTTGCAAGTGGCAGATGCGGATGGTTTTAATGCTCGGACGGCGATTGAATATACAGAACCAATTATTTCACTTGCATGGTCGCCAGATGGCACGCAGATAGCCTATGTGTCATTTGAGAATAAAAAGCCGGTGGTTCACATACAAACTTTGACAACCGGAGCGCGCAAGGCCATAGCCAAATTTAAGGGGAGCAACAGTGCCCCAGCGTGGTCACCCGACGGCAAAAAACTTGCGGTAGTGCTGAGCATACGAGGTGGCTCGCAAATATTTTTGATAAACTCTAATGGTAGCGGCTTGCGAAGGTTTAGCAAGAGTTATGGAATTGACACTGAGCCAAACTTTTCACCCGATGGGCAGTCGATTATTTTTACCTCTGACCGGGGAGGTAGCCCACAAATTTATCGTATGCCTGTAACGGGAGGTGCATCCGGAGTAGCTGAACGTCTCACCTTCGATGGCAACTACAATGTCAGTCCACATTACCGTCACGATGGTAAGAGTTTCACTTTTATTCATCGTAATGGAACGAAATTCAATGTGGCCGTGCTGGATCTGGAAACCCGCCAAGTGCAACTGCTGACAGATTCACAATTCGACGAATCTCCTAGTTTTGCCCCGAACGGCAAGATAATCCTGTATGCGACCGAAATTAGGGGACGTGGTATATTAGCTGCCGTATCAAGCGATGGCAGAACAAGACAGCGATTATCAACTCAGGAAGGAGACATAAGGGAGCCAGCATGGGGGCCTTTACCAAAGTTGCATTCAAAGTTGCATTAATTCCGACTTCGTTCGGCAATTCAGATTAATTTATAAGGAGGAAATCATGAATAGAATTTTAAGTGTAGTTCTGGTTATTTTGTTGTCGGCGTGTGCTAGCGAAACTACCAAGCCTACTGATGAAGCAGGATATCAACCTGAAGATGCAAGTCTTAGCGCGGAAGATAAGGCTGGCGGTCCCACCCTTAACCCACTTACTGATCCAGCCAATATACTGTCCAAACGTAGTGTGTATTTTGATTTTGATAAATACCTAGTAAAGGATGAATATAAATCCATGGTGTTGTCTCACGCCCGGTATTTGCGTGAACACTCTAATGCTAGCGTGCGTCTGGAGGGTAGCGCTGACGAGCGTGGTAGTCGAGAATACAATCTTGCGCTAGGCCAGCGTCGTGCCGACAGCGTAAAGAGAGTAATGACCCTGTCGGGCACTAAAGAAAACCAAATCGAGTCTATTAGCTTAGGAGAGGAAAAGCCACGTGCTGTCGGTCATAACGAGGCCTCGTGGGCTGAGAATCGCCGTGCAGATATTCGCTATCAGGGCGAGTAAATATGTGTTTGCGCGTCCTCTTGTTATTGGCAGTGTTGGTCGGTTGTAATTCGAGTTACGCCGCACTGTTTGATGACAAGGGCGCGCGACAGCAGATTGTTACGCAACAGAAACAAATTGATGAGTTACGTAAACAAGGGAAGGTGCTAGAAACACACATCACCAAGCTGGAAGAGACAAATAATCAGGCGCTTGTGAGGCTCCATAACCAGATCGAGGAGTTAAAGATTGCCCTCAATAATCTGAATGGGCAGATTGAGGTGCTGACCAACGAAATTGGGTTGTCGCAAAATAGGCAGAAGGATTTTTACATTGATCTTGATAGTCGGCTAAGACGAATCGAACAGCTTGGCGCATCTGCTGATCCGGAATTGAATGCGAAGCCTTCATCTGCTACAGGAGGTTTACCAACTAAAAATGTTACGGTGGGGGCGGCTGATGAGAGTCGTGATTATGAGGCCGCTTTCGATCTGTTCAAGATCGGCAAATACCAGGACGCGATTTCTAAGTTCAAAGGATTTATCAAGAGTCATCCTGAATCTAAACTTATACCCAGTGCTCACTACTGGATTGGTAATTCTTATTATGCCTTGCGTGACTTCAACAGCGCCATTGATGCGCAGCGAGAATTGATCAAAGCTTTTCCAGATAGTGCTAAAGTCCCCGATGCCATGCTCAACATCGCAAGTAGCCAGCAAGAAATAAATCACAGAACAGATGCAAAAGAAACCCTGAACGATTTGATCGCCCAATATCCCATCAGTGATGCTGCAGAAAAAGCCAAGCTACGATTAGCCAACCAAAAATAAGATAGTCTTGGCTTGTACCATTTAATGTTGGCGGTAATGCGATATGGTTCTTGCTTTTCCCTCATTGCAACACACAATTGCACAGACACCTGAAACAGGGATTTTGCGCGTCAGTGAAATATTTTTTTCCCTGCAAGGTGAAACCAGTCGCGTAGGGTTGCCTACAATATTCGTGCGCTTGACCGGTTGTCCCTTACGTTGTAGTTACTGTGACACTGAGTATGCCTTTTATGGTGGTAAGGGCATGTCAATTTCTTCCATTCTAGAGGAAGTCTCTAGTTATGAAGCACACAATGTCACCGTCACTGGTGGTGAGCCTCTAGCGCAGAAAAAATGCCTGATATTACTTAGGTTGTTGTGCGACGCAGGTTACTCAGTATCGCTTGAAACCAATGGTGCACAGGATGTATCTAGGGTAGATGGGCGCGTAATAAAAGTTCTAGATGTTAAAACTCCCGGTTCAGGAGAGGCTAAGAAGAACCTCTGGACTAATCTCGAATATCTTACACACCAAGATGAACTGAAGTTTGTCCTATGTGACGAAGTGGATTACCAGTGGGCAATTGAGACCATACGTAAGCATCACCTGGATCATATTTGCTCAGTTTTGTTTTCGCCGGTTTATGGCAAACTTGATCCTGCATTGCTCGCTTCATGGATATTACGTGATCGCTTACGTGTAAGGATGCAGATTCAACTACACAAGTTACTGTGGGGCGAGGGGCCAGGACGATGAGAAACCAGCAAGATTTACACATAAATTTTCGTTTTTGATCATATGGCAATAGCTGTGGTGCTCTTATCGGGTGGATTAGACTCTACTACCATTCTTGCTACCGCCCGTGACAAGGGGTACGAGTGTTACGCCTTGAGCGTCGATTACGGTCAACGCAATCGATCGGAACTGGTAGCGGCAGCGGATGTAGCCCGATCAATGGGAGCGTGCGAGCATCAGATCATAAATGTTGATTTGACCATGTTCGGCGGATCGGCTCTCACTGATAAATCCATCGCCGTTCCTATAGACGGAATTAAGGCTGGCATCCCGATTACTTATGTCCCCGCGCGCAACACCATAATGTTGTCACTCGCACTGCCGTGGGCCGAGGTGCTTGGAAGCAGCGATATTTTTATCGGCGTCAATGCGGTGGATTATTCTGGCTACCCTGATTGCCGGCCCGAATACATTTCCGCTTTTGAAAAAATGGCGAATCTAGCAACTAAGGCTACAACCCAAGACAACAAACTAAGCATCCATGCTCCGCTTATTAACTTGTCCAAAGCAGAAATAATCCAGCAAGGGGAGTTGCTTGGTGTCGATTACAGCCTGACGGTATCTTGCTATCAGGCGGATGAAGCTGGGCTTGCCTGTGGAAAGTGCGACTCCTGCCGATTGCGACGGGCGGGGTTCGAAGCGGCGAACGTTACTGATCCAACACGTTACAAGTATGGGGCGATTTTATAATCTCTATTGTTAGTTATCTGAAAGCTACACAAAAATACTGTGCGATCCTCCCATTAATTTGGCAGAATATGCACCATCGGAACAATTGTTTTTTTAGAGGGGAATCGAGATGAAATACCAAAGCTTTCATGAATTCTGCGCCCATATAGCCGAGCGTAATCCAGGCCAGATAGAGTTTCAACAGGCGGTTGATGAAGTCATGGAGAGCATCTGGCCCTTTATCACCAGCCACCCTCGTTATGCCGAGCACGGTCTTCTGGACCGCCTCGTTGAGCCGGAGCGAACCATTATTTTCCGAGTGTGCTGGGTGGACGATCATCGCGAGGTAAAAGTTAATCGTGGTTATCGGATACAGCACAGTTCATCCATAGGCCCCTACAAAGGGGGCACCCGTTTTCATCCTTCGGTAAATCTTTCTATTCTCAAATTTCTAGCATTCGAGCAGACTATCAAGAACTCCCTGACCACTTTACCCATGGGTGGCGGCAAGGGTGGCGCCGATTTCGACCCCAAGGGGCGGAGTCCGGGGGAAGTGATGCGTTTTTGTCAGGCGTACATAAGCGAGTTATTCCGTCATATTGGTTCCGATACAGATGTGCCAGCTGGCGACATAGGCGTTGGTGGCCGGGAAGTGGGTTTTATGACCGGTATGATGAAGAAGTTGTCCAATCGAGCCGATTCTGTTTTTACCGGCAAAGGGTTGAGTTTTGGAGGCTCCCTGATTCGTCCAGAAGCTACTGGTTACGGTACAGTATATTTTGTTGCGGAGATGCTCAAGCACGCTGGTCGCTCGTTAGATGGTCTACGAGTTTCTGTTTCAGGTGCAGGTAACGTAGCTCAGTATTCTATTGAAAAGGCGATGATGCTAGGTGCCAAGGTGGTAACAGTTTCCGATTCAAGCGGCACAGTGGTTGATGAGAAAGGCTTCACTACCGAGAAACTTTCAGAGCTGATGGACGTGAAGAATCATTTAAGAGGTCGAGTCAGCGACTACGCTAAGCGAGTGAAGGCCACTTTTATGCTTAATGTGCGCCCATGGCATGTTCCTGTCGATGTAGCGCTGCCTTGTGCAACTCAAAACGAGATAGATGAAAAAGATGCGGCTACCTTGATCAAAAATGGTGTGCTTTGTGTTGCTGAGGGTGCCAATATGCCTTCTACGACGGGAGCCATAAAACTCTTCGAGAAGAGTGGGGTTCTATTTGCCCCGGGCAAGGCCAGCAACGCAGGTGGGGTGGCCACCTCTGGACTAGAAATGAGCCAGAATGCCATGCGCCTTTCTTGGCCACGGGAAGAGGTAGATGCCCGTTTACTGGAGATCATGCAAGCCATCCATAGCTCCTGTATTCAATACGGTAAGCGAAAAGACGGAAGCATTAGTTATGTTGATGGAGCAAATATAGCCGGCTTTGTCAAAGTGGCGGATGCGATGCTTGATCAGGGTGTGATCTGAGTATCATTTTGCTGGATAACGTAATCACTGTTATCTGCAAGGTTATCAAATAAAAGACCGATAACTTATCGGATCCAAACTGTCTTGGTATTAACGAATTCACGAATCCCGTGATATGATAACTCTCTACCAAAGCCGGAACTTTTAATGCCGCCAAAGGGCAGACGTGGATCAGACTTGACCATACCATTAATAAAGCTGCATCCAGCGTGAATTTTCTGTGCGACTTTCTCCGCGTGTTCGGCATCATGGCTCCAGATGCTAGAACCAAGGCCAAAGCGTGTATCGTTGGCAATGTGAATGGCTTCTTCTTCGTTTGCCGCGTGTATTATGGTGGCCACCGGACCAAATAGTTCTTCATGATATGCTCTGGTTTGTGCCGTTACTTGATCGAGTATTGATGGTGGGTAAAATGCACCCTCACCAGTTGCCAACTCACAGCCAAGAGCCATCTGTGCACCTTGTGCAATCGAGTCAGTCACCTGCAGATGCAGTTCATTTCGTAAGTCAAGCCGTGCCATTGGACCGATCTGAGTCGACTCGTTCATTGGGTCACCTATTATCAGCTCTGTTGTTTTCGCTTTAAACAAAGATACAAACTCATCAGCGATTTCTGCAACCGGGATAATGCGTTTGGCCGCAATACACGATTGTCCGCAATTCTGAAACCGTGATTTTACCGAAAAGGTAGTAGCTTGTTCCAGATCAGCATCTTTTAACACAATAAATGCATCCGACCCTCCCAGCTCCAGCACGCATTTCTTCAGGTGCTGGCCAGCATGAGCAGCGATTTTTCGCCCAGCAGCTTCGGAACCAGTGAATGTCACAGCCTGGACGTGCGGATTAGCAATAGCATCCACCACGTCAGCTGCTTCGATCATAAGCGTTGTGAAAAGATATCGGGGAAATTCAGCATCGTAGAAAAGTTTCTCCAGTGCCAGCGCACATTGTGGCACATTGGAAGCATGTTTCAGAACACAGCCATTACCCGCCATGAGTGCGGGTGCGGAAAAACGAATAACCTGAAAGAATGGAAAGTTCCAAGGCATCACTCCCAGTACGATGCCAATGGGATCATAGGAGACATAACTTTTACTCGCATCAGTTTGGATTATTTCATCTTGCAAAAAATCTTTAGCGTGCGTCGCGTAGTATCTGCAAGTAAGGGCGCATTTTTCCACTTCAGCGCATGCCTCACGTAGCGGTTTTCCTATTTCGACAGTGATTAGTTTGGCATATTCAGTAACGTCTTCATGTAGCAGCATAGCAGCTCTATTCATTCGCTTTGAGCGTTCGGCGAAAGCGGTTTCTCGCCAGATTTGTTGGGTGTTGTATGCTTTCTCCAAGGCTGTTGCAAGATGCTGACTGTCCCAACTGTTATAGGTCTTAACGATTTTATTAGTAGTAGGATTTAGGCTGATATAAGGCATGATGTGTTATGCTTTGAAAAGTAAAGACATAACAGAAACTGGTAGAATTTGCCCCTCTTTCATGTTTTGCATTCCATATTCATACTATAGCAGACCATGAAAAATATTTTTCTTGTGTTATTGTTTCTTGGTAACGTTGGAACACTCGTAGCTAGCCAAGATGATACTTTCATTACTGTACGTAAAGCATTCCGATCGGGAAATTCTGCTCGCTTGGCCATTAATATCCCACGTCTACAAGGCCATGTGCTGGAATCTTATGCACTCTATTATCAGTTGAGCCTGCAGTTGGAGGATCCCGATGTGGATGTGGATGCGGAGACGGTCAGGAAATTTCTCTTTCGTTATCGGGGCGATCTTCTTGCTGATAAGATACGCGGCGAATGGCTAAAAATCCTTGGAAAAACACACCAATGGGAATTGTTTGCTGAGGAATATCCAGCACTAATCAACAAGGATACCGAGATTAGTTGTTACTCCTTGCAACAGCGGTTATACGTAAACGATAGTGATGCATTGCATGAGGCGCTTCCGCTATGGTTCAACGGGCAAGATATGTCGGAAAGCTGTACGCCATTGTTTGCTTCGCTTATTACGACCGAACTTCTAACGAAGGAGGATGTGTGGCGCCGGCTTCGCTTGGCCTTGGAAGTAGGCAATGTTGGCGTTGCAAAACACATCAACCAGTATCTGCCAAAAAAACAGGCGCTCAACGAACGCAAGTTAAATGCCGCCACCAAAAACCCATTACGCTACCTAGGAAAATACCGAAATAAGATCAAAACTCGCGCTGACCGTGAAGTAATTCTATTCGCTATGTTACGCTTGCTTCGTAGCGGTCTAGATCGAGCTCATGCCTATTGGCCCAAGGTACGTGAGCGATTTTCTCACGGCGAGCAATCATATTTTAAGGCACAGTTGGCAAGCCGGGCGGCATATAAGCTTGATCCGCGTGCACTTGGCTGGTTCATGGAAGCCGCTAACATTAGTACTCCAGTCCTACTTTCGGATGCACAACTGGTATGGAAAACACGTGCTGCACTACGTGCTAACAACTGGATGACGGTGCTAGAAAGCATCGAGGCCATGTCTACTCGGGAACAGCAAGCAGCAGCTTGGCGATATTGGAAGGCTCGCGCTTTGAAGGCTAAAGGTAAAACTGCAAAAGCCAATGCGATCCTCGCACCATTAAGCACCGAACACCATTTCTATGGCCAGCTAGCGAAAGAGGAACTGGAGATGGTAATTGGTATCCTTCCTAAATCCTATAAAATTAGGACAGAAGAGATTACAACTGCACAGCAGTTACCAGGAATTCGACGAGCACTTGCCCTGTATCGTCTGAATCTACGAATTGAGGCCACACGCGAGTGGGCTTGGGCGATACGTGGATTCGATGACAAGCGTCTATTAGCTGCTGCTGAAGTAGCGCGCCGTAACAAAATCTACGATCGCGCTATCAATACAGCCAATAAAACCATGCAACTGCATGATTTTAATCTACGCTACCTCGCTCCTCATCGTGCAGTGATGCAAGATGTCTTGAAACAAAAAGAGCTTGACGAGGCTTGGGTGTACGGTTTGATTCGACAGGAAAGTCGTTTCATCACTAACGCTAAGTCTAGCGCAGGTGCAATCGGTTTGATGCAATTGATGCCATCTACCGCTAAATGGATAGCCAAAAAATTAGGTATGCGGAATTACCGTAAAAAACTTGTTATCCAGGTGAATACCAATCTAATGATGGGGACATATTATCTTAAGCATGTACTCACATTATTCGATAATCAATCATTGTTGGCTTCAACGGCCTACAATGCTGGTCCTCGTCGTGCTCAGCAATGGCGCGGTGTGAAGCCACTGGAAGGCGCAGTTTATGCAGAAACTATTCCTTTCAACGAAACTCGTAACTACGTAAAAAAGGTCATGAGCAACACCATGTATTATGCTAGTACCTTCGGTCATCGAGTGCGGACCTTGAGACAGCGTCTCGACATAGTTGCGCCTAAATGAGATAACAACGACTTACGAAAGAGAAAGAACAGGCGCTATGAAAATCAATAATGTATGTATTATTGGCGGCAGCGGGTTTGTGGGTGGGCATATTGCGCACTTACTCACCGCACAAGGAATCAACCTACGTGTTCCAACACGTCATCGAGAGCGCGCCAAGTCGCTTTTGGTTTTACCGACTGCGGATGTGGTGGAAGCTGATGTCCATGATCCCACAGAACTTGATCAGCTTCTGGTTGGTATGGAAGCAGTTATTAATTTGGTAGGTATCTCGAATGGCGATTTTGTATCTGCACACGTTGAATTACCAAAAAAAATTGTAGCAGCATGTAAGCGTAATAGTATATTACGCTTGTTACACGTGAGCGCTCTTAATGCCAATATTAACGGTGCAAACAATTATTTGCGTTCTAAGGGTGAGGGCGAAAGAGTCGTAATGGAGTCGGATTTGAAGACGACCGTTTTCAGACCATCGGTCATATTCGGTCCGGGGGATTCGTTTCTCAATCTATTTGTTGATCTGGTACGGCGGCGCCTACCAGTACTATCACTAACATTCCCCAATGCGAAACTACAGCCGGTATCTGTAGAGAATGTGGCACATGTAATCGTAGCAAGCCTTTCTGCTCCTACCACTTTTGGTCAAAGTTATGATTTATGTGGCCCAAAAATATACACTTTAAAGCAGCTAGTGGAATACGTGGCCTTTATAACTGGGCACGATCTTGCCGTTATTGGATTAAATGACAGCCTTTCCTACTTGCAAGTGATGATTATGAAAGTTTTTCCGGGTAGGCTTATGGCCCGCAACAACTATTTTTCGATGAAAGTTGACAGTATATGTAACTGTGATAATGCCAATAATTTGGCAGCAGTGTTCGGTATCCGCTCCACGGAGTTGGAAGAAGTAGCGCCACTATATTTAGCACACCTTACGCCGCGTGGGCGGTATAACGGTTTTCGTGATCGAGAGGGGAGACAAAATTAGTTCCCTATCGGAAGTTTATTTAGTTGGCGGCTCAGTACGCGACGAACTGTTGGAACTGCCGGTCAAAGACCATGATTATGTTGTTGTGGGGTCTACGCCAGAGGAAATGGTGGGGCTTGGGTATCGTTCAGTGGGCAAAGACTTCCCAGTTTATCTTCATCCCAAAAGCCAAGACCAATATGCGTTGGCGCGAACTGAGCGTAAAGTTGCACGTGGATATAAGGGTTTTAAAGTTTATACGTCTCCTAAAGTTACGTTGCAGGATGATTTGGCTCGACGAGATCTCACTATTAACGCAATCGCCAAGGATAAATATGGCAATATTATCGATCCCTTCAATGGTGTTGCTGACCTTGAAGCAGGTGTGCTGCGACATGTAAGTCCAGCGTTTTCCGAAGATCCGGTCCGAGTGCTACGAACGGCACGTTTTTCTGCTCGTTTTGGTTTTCGTATCGCTCCAGAGACCCTCGTGTTAATGAATGAATTAGTACGCAACGGCGAAGTTGATGCTTTAGTGCCTGAGCGAGTGTGGCTGGAAATTGCTCGCGGATTGATGGAGCAAAATCCTTCACGCCTGTTTTATGTACTACGAGAATGTGGTGCACTGGCTCGTATCATGCCGGAAGTCGATGTATTGTTCGGCATACCCCAGCCAGCGCAATGGCATCCCGAAATTGATACTGGCGTACACGTAATGCAGGTTATTGATTATGCCGCATCAAAAAATTATTCTTTACCAGTGCGTTTTGCAGCACTTACCCACGACCTTGGTAAGGGGGTTACGCCGCGGGATTCATGGCCACACCATGTTGGCCATGAATCCCATAGTGTGAAATTAGTTAAAGATTTATGCAAGCGCATCAAGATCCCTAAAGATAGTCGTGATCTTGCATTACTAGTGGCACGCTTTCACAGTAATGTACATCGTACAGCGGAATTATGCCCGGAAACTATAGGCGATATGCTACTAGCAGTGGATGCTTATCGTAAGCCAGAGCGCTTCGAGGAATTTATTCAAGCCTGCGCATGCGATTTTCATGGGCGGTCTGGCTACGCCAAAAAAACCTACCCGCAGGCGATGCGGTTACGTGCGGCATTCAATGCAGCAAGTAGCGTAGATAGTGGTGCAATCGCTGCTAGCCTAGCAATGATTGTTTCTGATCCTACCCTTTTGTCGGCTTCAATTAATGCAAAGGTACGAGAAGCACGTATCGACCAAATCAAAAGTCGGCTAACTTGATCTCTATAGTTGTATAAGTAAGAGCAACGGCTTAGTCTGATAATGAGACATTATCCAGTGTGGCGATCCTATATAAGGCTGCGCCTCTCCAAATATTTTTGATGATATTCTTCAGCACGATAAAACTCGTCGGCAGGTAAAATTTCCGTTACGATAGATTCACGCCAACGCCTACTTAGCCGTAATTTTTTCTTGGATGATTTCGCTGTGGCTTCCTGATCTGTCGTATTAAAGAATATTATCGAACGGTACTGCGTGCCCACATCCTGGCCTTGCTGATTGCGGGTAGTTGGATTATGGCAATTCCAGAACACATCAAGTAATGCTTCGTAAGTGACCTGAGAGGGATCATATTCTACTTGCACCACTTCGGCGTGACCGGTTTCACCTGTGCACACATCGTTGTATGTGGGGTTTTTAACGTGGCCACCGGAGTATCCACATATTACCTCACTGACACCTTGGACTCGACGGAAAGTGGCTTCTACGGACCAGAAACAACCTGCTCCAAAAATTACTTTTTCCATGGGCATTGTCGTAATCTCTTTAAGATAAATAATACTTGTCTTAGAAAATAAAAGATCGAATTTCTGGGGTGATCATCGTGGCTTACGAGGCATAATGGAGAACAGGCGATCGTAAACAAAATTGGGAAGTAATTTCAGCACGCGTGCAACAATTGCCATTTGCCAGGGGATCACAGCATACAATTTTTTATGCTTAATGATACGTACAATCTTTTTGGCAACGGTTTCTGCCGTCAGGATAAAGGGCATGCGAAATGGGTTATTCGCTGTCATCGGTGTGGCAATGTAGCCGGGGCAAACAGTAATGACAGATACACCGCTTCCAAACATTTCCACGCGCAGGCTTTCCAGATACAATATAGCAGCAGCTTTTGACGCTGAGTAAGCACCTCCACCGGGAAGTCCACGATAGCCTGCTATGCTAGCGATTCCAACTAAACTACCATGTCCGGATGTTCGCATTGCAACAATAAACGGCTGGAAAGTGTTAACCATTCCAGTGACGTTAGTTGCTAAGATAGACTCAAAAACTTCGCTGTCTTCAGCATATTCTGTGAGGACGCCACGACTGATGCCGGCGTTGGCGATGACAATATCAGGGCAGTCGTGGCGTTGTATGAAATCACGTGCGGCAGATTGCATAGATTGGACATCGCGAACATCAGCAGCATAGAAAAAAGCACTAGGTAGTTCATTCGCTAAAGCTTGTAATGGTTCCTTGTTCCTTGCAATCAGTCCAAGTGTCGCACCTAGTGCTGCATAATGCCTGGCTAACGCCATACCTAATCCGCTGGAAGCACCGCTAATAATAACTTTTAATGGCATCGAAAGGGTTGAAGTTGGCAAGGAGAAGGTAGCAGTGAGCTATGATTTTTTCGTTCTTTCCTTACGCACTTTTTTAATCAATTCATCTAGTGTTTTAATGGTTTCTTGTGGAGTATCACTCATTTTTCCGCTGGTCAAGTACTTGCCATCCACTACCAATGCTGGGACACCTTTGAAACCATAATCTCTAGACATTCGTGAGGATTGGGACGATTGATTTTCAACGGTGAAAGAATTGTAAATAGCAACGAATTTTTTTCGATCAATTCCTTGTTTCTCGATCCAGTTAAATAACAGTTCTTCCTTGGTTAGGTCAATTCTTTCGATATGAATAGCGTAATAGATTTTATCGTGTAACTTGTCCCTTGCCCCCATGACCTCCAACGCGTAAAAAGTTTTTGCACCAGGAACCCAACTGCTGCGAAAAATCGCCGGAACGTATCGGAAACTTACATCTTTAGGGGCTCTTTTCAGCCAGGCTTTGATGTAAGGGTGCAACTTGTAGCAGTGCTGGCAGCCATACCAAAAGAACTCGCGAACCTCAATATTTTTACTGTTTTCAGTCGGTTGAGGTCTAAGTAAGACAGTGTAATCTCGGCCTTCGGTAAGTTCGGCACGTACACCAGAAATACCGGTAACGCCCAAACCAAGAAATAAAAGAAAGGCTACAAAGAAGCGCATAGGGCTCATTTTTTCTCCTTTAGATAAATTCGATATTTCCATTCGCGGTGATTTTGGTACGAAGTGCCCTTACTGGGTTTCTTCATGTACCTTGATAAGATTGGCCTCAACGCCGCTCTGCAGCAGAGCTGAGCGTGCTTGATTAATGTCAACAACTTTCGTAAAGGGTCCTACGCGAACCCTATGCCACATACCCTTTTCAGACAAATCGGCTGATTGAACATAGGCTCGCATGCCGAGCATGGCAATTTTTGCTTTTAGACTTTCCGCATCCTCTGCGTTCTGGAATGATCCTGCCTGAAGATAATATTTGTCCTTGGGCGATGGTTGTTGTACGGCTTCTTGAAATTGCTGCTCAGTAACTGGTTCTTCACTACCGGACAGTATTTTGTAGAATTCAAATCGTGGTTTTCCATTTGTAGTTTTAGCTGATTTCCCCACTCTGTCAGATACTTGTACCCCTTTTAAGGCTCCGTTCTTTGAGCTTTTTGTCGTCGTGCTGACCTCAGGCTTGGCACTTAGAATGAACGGACTAGGTGCCTGGTGGATATATATCCACACACCGATGGCGCTGACAAGACCCAACACATAACCAACAAATAATCCTAAAAGAAGAGTAGCTCCTTTTTTGTCGGAAGTAGATTTGGGAGGGGATTTGTAGTCTCGACTCATAGAAATGTTTACCGGATTTGTATGCTTACATCTTATCAGGTGCACTCACACCCAGCAGCGTTAAACCGTTAACCAACACCTGCCGTATTGAGGCAATCAATGCCAACCTGGCGAGCCGGAGTGGTATTTCCGGCACGAGAAAGCGTGTTGAATTATAATAACTGTGGAACTCACCCGCCAGTTCCTTAAGGTAGAAGGCAATCAGGTGAGGAGAGAGTTCCCTCGCCGCCACATCCACTATTTCAGGGTAATCAATCAGTTTTTGTAGTAGTGACAATTCTACAATACTAGAGAGTAGAGCTGTATCAGCATTGGCAAGAGTTGTAGGATTCTCACCCCACTGTTTCAGAACACTACACACCCGCGCGTGGGCATATTGTACATAATACACTGGGTTATCATTATGTCGCGATTTTGCCAGATCCAAATCAAAATCCAGATGCTGGTCACTTTTACGTAACATGTAAAAGAATCGCGCTGCATCGTTACCTACTTCCTGACGTAATTCCCGTAATGTTACAAATTTTCCTGATCGGGTAGACATGGGCGCCTTAACGCCGTCACGGTAAAGCACAACAAACTGCACCAATGCAATTTCGAGTTTTGATGGGTCAAATGCTAACGCCTGAATTGCCCCCCTCACCCGAGGAATATAACCGTGATGATCGGCGCCCCACACGTCAATGATGCGGTCAAAGCCACGCTGAAATTTGTTGAAATGATAGGCAATATCAGAGGCGAAATATGTGAATTGCCCATTCTCCCGCTGCACGACCCGATCTTTCTCATCACCAAAATCAGACGAGCGGAACCATCTGGCACCATCTTGCTGATACAAGTAATTTTTTTGTTCAAGCAATTGAATCACATGGTCCACCATGCCGTTTTCAAATAACGATTGTTCTGAAAACCACGTATCGAACACTACACCGAATTCCATCAAATCATTACGGCAGTCACCCAGTTGTTCGGTTAAAACAAAATTGTGAATATATATGTAATCCCGCCCTAGCAGTTTTTTGGTGTTGGCTATAAATCGATCAAGTAATATCTCAGAGTCATCCTCTGTTTTTACATCCGCAGTAGAGATGTCCTGTAAAAGCGAATCAGGTTGATGCAGATAGTGGTTACCATGTGCCTTGTAAATCAACTGTGCCATGTTACGAACATATTCACCTTGATAGGCATTACTAGGGAAGGATATGGCTAGGCCATTCAATTCAAGATAACGCAACCAAGTAGAAACCGTTAAAATGTCCATTTGCCGCCCTGCATCATTGACATAGTACTCACGTGTTACAGAGAAACCTACAGCCGTCAGTACATTGGCGAGACATGCACCAAATGCCGCACCGCGCCCGTGCCCAACATGTAGTGGACCAGTAGGGTTTGCTGAAACGAATTCCACCTGAATTTTCTTACCTGCGCCAAAGTTGCTACAGCCGAATTCTTTGCTACTCTCCAGCACAATGTGTGGAAATTGTTGCTTAGTGGAGATTTTAAGAAATAAATTGATGAATCCTCCTCCCGCAGCCTCAACCTTTTCAAGGTAGGGTGAGGTAGGCATCGCATTAATCAGTAATGTAGCAATGGTTCGTGGGTCTTGATGTAGTGGCTTGGCCAACTGCATTGCCAGATTACAGGAGTAATCGCCATGACTAATTTGTTTTGGGCGAGCAAACTCAATATTAATGCCCAAATCCGTGTTTGTGAATGTGCTCAAGGCGTGGTGCAGTAGCTCTGCTAAGTGAGATTTAAAGTTGGGGTGGACTGGTAAAGTCATGGACGCATTAATGGTAGTGGATTGTTTAGCACTTACTATTATAGCGAGGTTGGGACAAGACTACGCTTGCAAGTTTTCCATATGCAACAACGAAAGAAAGCCACTGTAGTCGAGCAACTACCATGAAGGTTTGCGCATATGAAACAAATCTAGTTCACACTAAAAATTTTCCCCAGCGATATCGTGGGCCGCAAAAAAACTATGGTAATGTTAGGCAGTGTGAATGCATGTACGCTGTTATCCGAAACTGTAAAATGAAAATATATTCAAATCTTATTTCTTTGGTGGAGCAGTTGATGTCCGGGCATGATTGGTATTAAAGTACGTAGCGGGCCAGGTCTTCGCTCTGGGACAAGTCTTTGAGCCGTATATCTACATAGGCGGCATCAATACAGACGGTTTTTCCACTGTGCTTAGCTGCATCAAAGGAGATTTCTTCCAAAAGTTTTTCCATAACCGTGTAAAGTCGCCTCGCACCAATGTTCTCAGTTTTTTCGTTGACTGCGAAAGCAATTTCTGCCAAGCGTTTGATTGCATCGGGCTTAAATTCCAGCTTGATTTCTTCGGTTTTCAGTAGTGCTTCGTATTGACGTGTCAAGCAGGAATCAGTGTTGGTGAGGATTTGTACAAAATCACCAACATTGAGATTTGCCAGCTCGACACGAATTGGAAAGCGCCCCTGTAGTTCGGGAATCAGATCGGAGGGTTTAGAAAAGTGAAATGCTCCGCTGGCGATGAACAGTATATGATCGGTTTTAATCATGCCGTATTTGGTAGAAACGCTAGTGCCTTCTACTAGTGGCAATAAGTCTCGCTGTACGCCTTGGCGTGATACATCGGCTCCTGATGTCTCGGAACGACTAGTGATTTTGTCGATTTCATCCAGAAACACGATACCATTCTGCTCAACGTTTTGTACTGCTTGTAGCTTCAACTCTTCGTCGTTAATTAGTTTAGAAATTTCTTCCTCTGCGATGAGTTTTAACGCCTCGCAGATTCTCAGTTTACGAGTCTTTTTCCTTTCCCCTCCCAAATTTTGGAACATGCCTTGAATTTGCGTAGTGAGGTCCTCCATTCCCGGAGGGGCGAAGATCTCCATCTGTGCGCGTGCTGCTGAAACCTCGATTTCAATCTCCTTGTCGTTGAGCTCACCCTCACGCAACTTCTTTCGAAATTTCTGCCGGGTGGCATTATTTTTTTCTTCACTTTCTGTTTGTGAACTCAGATCCCGCGCGGGTGGTAACAACACGTCAAGGATGCGCTCTTCCGCATGGTCTTCAGCTCGTGGCCGTATATTGCGAGATTCTTGTTCACGCAACTGTTTGACAGCAGATTCCACTAAATCGCGAATGATAGAGTCTACATCACGTCCGACATAACCCACTTCTGTAAACTTAGTAGCCTCAACTTTAATGAACGGTGTATTAGCAAGTTTGGCTAAGCGGCGGGCAATTTCAGTTTTACCAACGCCGGTAGGGCCAATCATCAAAATATTTTTCGGCGTGATTTCCTGCCGCAGGGGATCTGCTACCTGCTGTCTGCGCCAACGGTTTCTAAGCGCGATGGCAACAGCACGTTTAGCGGAATCCTGGCCAATGATATGCTTATCGAGTTCGTGGACGATTTCCTGTGGGGTCATTTGGGACATAGATTCGTGTATTAGTGATTAGTGGTGAAACGTAATAAATTAACGATAAGAGGCGTGGCGCGTAAGGGAAATACTAGCAAATCCGTCAACGCTTTATTTCTCTGTTTCTCAAAAATTAGCCAAAGGGGACAGACTTTTTCCTATATTTTCTGTTTGCTACCTATTTTTTTCACTATCATGCTATTCAAGAACCTCAATGCTGTGGTTTTGGTTGGTGTAAATACATATATCGCCAGTGATGGCGAGCGATTTCTTGACAATTTCTAGCGACGTCAGGTTGGTATTTTCCAGAAGAGCACGGGCAGCAGAATGAGCATAAGAGCCGCCGCTGCCGATAGCAGCAAGCCCCAATTCGGGTTCAATCACATCGCCTGATCCGGTGATGATAAGAGTAGTTTCCCTGTCGGCCACAATCAGCATCGCTTCTAGGCGACGCAAAAGACGATCGGTACGCCAGTCTTTTGCAAGCTCTACCGAAGAGCGCATAAGGTGGCCCTGGTGTTTTTCTAGTTTAGCTTCAAAACGCTCAAATAATGTGAAAGCATCAGCGGTGCCTCCAGCGAACCCGGCAAGGATCTTCTCATGATGGAGTCTGCGTACTTTACGGGCACTGGCCTTGGCCACGACAGCGCCCAAAGTTACCTGCCCGTCACCGCCCAGTGCAACTTGCGTGCCTCGTCGTGCCGAAAGTATAGTGGTGCCATGAAATTGATACATTGAATTGGTTTAAGATTGTGCAAAAATTTAATTATAACGTCAATTTGCGAGGAAAAGTGTCCCCTTGGTTTTAGCCTTTCTTTTTTGCTCGTGGATGAGTGGCATCATAGACCTTTGCCAAATACTGAAAATCAAGATGGGTATAAATCTGCGTGGTACTGATGCTGGCGTGCCCCAGCATCTCCTGCACCGCTCGTAAATCTGCGCTAGATTGTAGTAAGTGGGAAGCGAACGAATGCCGCAGTACATGGGGATGGACATTGATACTGATACCCTGCTGAATAGCCCGTATTTTTAGGCGTTGACTAACTGATCGGGAACTGATGCCTTTTCCATTTCGTGAAAGAAACAGTGCAGTTTCTCCAGGTTTGAGTAATGTCTCACGTAGTTTTATCCATTCTCGTAGTACTCTAATGGCTTGACTACCAACCGGTACGATGCGAGTTTTGCTGCCTTTTCCGAGAATGCGCACTGTGCTATCAGAAAAACTCAAATCCTCTGGTTTAAGGATAATGAGTTCCGCTAACCGTAGGCCAGAGGAATAGAACAGCTCAAACATGGCTTTGTCTCGTAATGCCATTAAATCATTAACCGGAAATTCCAAGAGTTTTGCTGCTTCATCGGGCGAGAGCACATGGGGCAAAGTTTTTGGAGATTTAGGTGCATGTAGTCCGGCACAAGGATTATGGGTGTAGCCATGATCCCGCATTAGATAATTGTAGAAGCCACGCCATGCTGATAGAATTCTCGCCAGACTTCTGCCGGAAAGCCCTGTGCTATGAAGCCGGGCCACAAAACGACGAACGTGATGGATTTGCAGCTGGTTAAACGGTGTTTCTGTAGCAAGTTTTAGCAAAGTAGCAATGTCATGTGAGTAACTTTTACAAGTCAGCGGTGATAACCGACGTTCATTGGCAAGATGAAAAATATAGGCAACGACAAGTGAGGCCGGATTATTATTAGATGTCATGTTTACCTTTAATATCTAAGTTCTTCCTATACTCTTTTCATCTCTTTCAATTAGAACATACCGTGTGATAGCAGTGCTCACGAGCTCTCCCAGTCGCTTCAAGTAGAGCGTTCCCATTTCGGGGTAAAATCGCTGTAGTTCTTCGCTTCCTAGAACCAATAATCCAATAGTTTGTTTTGTTCGCAAGGGAATCATTGAAAACGAGCGCAGGTGGGCAGCACTTTCACCAAACCAACCCTTGATTTCGTCGACTAGTTGGGGTCCGCAATATGGATGCAACAGGCTATTAGAAATGGCATGAGTATCAGCGTTGGTGGTCACAAATTTAGATGGTTCTAGACCGTCTCCGGTTACATTCCACAGCCGTAGCGCCACATGTGGTACAGAGAAATTATCACGCAGATTAGAATTAAGTTCGTGCAGAAAATCATTCAGATGGGTGGAAGTAAGCAGTAAGATAGCCAAACGGTGCATTTTTTCGCTGATAGTATCGTTCTCTTCTCCAAATTTAATTAATTTACGTAATTTGTCTTGCAGGATATGGTTTTTATCCCGTAATGTGACAATTTGCCGCTCACTGATGGGAATAACTTTACCGCCACGCGGGTGAGGAACATAAATATCAGCTAACATGTCGGCATATTCGTCAAAAAATTGCGGATGTTGCTTCAGGTATTGGGCCACTTTTTCTGAGCTGAATTTCATATTTTCCCCCTGGTTGAATTTTATAATTCAATTTCACCATCGAACACAGAGATGGCAGGCCCGGTTATCCAGACCGGGTGATTCTCGCCCTCCCAGTGAACGATCAAATTACCCTCAAGAGTGCTGACTTTGACTGTTGAACCGAGCAATCCGCGGGTTATTCCTGTTACTACAGCTGCACAAGCACCAGTGCCGCAAGCAAGAGTCTCGCCCGTGCCACGTTCATACACTCGAAGATTGATATGATTGTGATTTACCACTTGCATATATCCGGCATTTACATGTTGGGGAAAGCGTGGGTGGCACTCTATCAGGGCGCCCTCAACTAATACCGGCGCATGGTTTATATCCTCAACAATTTGTATTGCGTGAGGGTTGCCCATGGAAAGGATACTGAATTCTACTCGCTTATCATTTATATCCAGTGGATATGTCAGCATGCGTTTTTCAGCGATAAAGGGGATTTCATGTGGTTCAAATTTAGGAGTGCCCATGTTAACAGTGACTTCGCCATTACTTTCCAACTTGAGAGTAATCAGTCCACCAAGCGTTTCCACGCATATTTCATTTTTTTGGGTCATTCCTCGGTCGTGTACGTAGCGAGCAAAACAACGTGCTCCGTTACCACATTGCTCTACCTCACTACCATCAGCATTAAAAATACGGTATCGGAAATCTGCATTGGTTTTAGCTTTTTCCACTAGCAAAATCTGATCACAACCGACACCAAAATGGCGATCAGCAAGTAAGCGCAATTGCTCTAGACTGAGTTGCACGGTCTGATTCACACCATCAATGAGGACGAAATCGTTACCCAGACCATGCATTTTAGTGAACTTAAATTTCATCGATTAACCTCAATTTTATCAGGGCAATTCCCAATCAATCATACAATATGCATTGATCTATTATTACCGTTACGGCCAGCACGTCATGTTTGTAGAGTCGTTGCTGATACTCATAATTAATTTGCTGGTGATTCCATATCCTATGTGACTGGGTTATATAGCTTGTCGAGCTTACATTTTTCAGTGTGCTTGTCAGCAACAATAGTCACAATCATTCTCCTCTATGACTTCTATAGACGAGTATAATCTGCTATCCTATCGCGTCGTTTCAGACTACAGCTACTAGCTGTCAACCACACCAACTGAAAATATGAGAGAATATCTGTTAACTTCCGAATCTGTGTCCGAGGGTCATCCTGACAAAGTGTCAGATCAGATCTCGGATGCTGTCCTAGATGCAATTTTAACCCAGGATACTAATGCTCGGGTAGCCTGCGAAACGCTTTGCAGTACCGGACTAATCGTTATGTCGGGCGAAATTACTACCAATGCTTTGGTAGATTACAACCTAATTGCTCGCGAAACCATCAAGCGCATTGGCTACACTAGTTCAGATATTGGTTTTGACTCCAATACTTGCGCGGTGCTGACAGCATTTAATAAGCAGTCTCCCGATATTGCCCAAGGAGTCAATCGCACCAAAGAACAAGAATTGGATCAGGGTGCAGGTGATCAGGGGTTAATGTTCGGCTATGCTTGCGACGAGACGCCACAATTGATGCCGATGCCGATTTACTACGCTCATCGACTGATGGAGCGGCAAGCAAAACTGAGAAAAAACGGGCGCCTAGCGTGGTTGCGCCCCGACGCCAAATCACAGGTGTCGGTGAGCTACAAGAATGGCAAACCGCATAGCGTTGAAACCGTAGTGATCTCTACCCAACACCACCCCGACATTTCTCACGTAGCTCTAACTGAAGCGGTGATTGAGGAAATTATTAAGCCAGTTATTCCAAAAAATATGCTGAATGGTGATACTCGTTACTTAGTCAATCCCACTGGGCGTTTTGTGGTTGGCGGTCCAATGGTTGACTGCGGGTTAACTGGCCGCAAGATCATCGTAGATACCTATGGTGGCGCAGCGCATCATGGCGGCGGTGCTTTTTCTGGAAAAGATCCTTCCAAGGTGGACCGCTCAGCAGCTTATGCTGGACGTTATGTAGCTAAGAACGTTGTTGCATCCGGCATTGCCAGTAGGTGCGAAGTACTGATAGCTTACGCTATCGGTGTGGCGCATCCTGTTGCGTTGATGGTCGAAACTTTTGGTACAGGGAAAATTTCCGACGACAAAATTACCAAGTTGATTAAGCGAAATTTTGATTTGCGTCCACGTGCGATTATTCACTCTCTCAATTTGTTACGCCCGATTTATGTCAAAACTGCTACCTATGGACACTTTGGGCGGGACGAACCGGAATTTACTTGGGAGGTCACAGATAAGGCCGCACAACTCTACTCTGATGCGGGAATTGAGAGCGCGGTAGAGGCGTGAATAACAGTAGGTCTGTGGATTTAAACTCAGATTAGTTTTAATTTCCCCTTACGCTGAGGAGCGCTGCAGTGGGTGCTATCCCGCAAGGCTTGGTATGTAAGGACATCATAACAACGGCGCTCTCGTTCATTTTTAGGAGATTGTTCCATGAACGCTGTGTTCAGTCCCAATAGCACCAAAATCACTGACTGCAAAGTTGCCGACTTGTCCCTAGCAGAATGGGGGCGTAAGGAAATTGCTATCGCTGAATCTGAAATGTCTGGTCTGATGGCGCTACGCGAAGAATATGAAGGTCAAAAGCCTCTAGAGGGTGCGCGTATTGCGGGCTCTCTTCACATGACCGTCCAGACTGCAGTGTTGATTGAAACACTAGTCAATTTAGGTGCAAAAGTTCGCTGGGCTTCATGCAATATTTATTCTACTCAAGATCATGCTGCGGCGGCTGTTGCAGTGGAAGGCGTGCCGGTATTCGCTTTTAAGGGTGAATCATTGGATGAGTACTGGGAATACGCTCACCAGATATTCAACTGGTCTAGTGACGGAAAATCGGGGACACCCAACATGATTCTCGATGACGGCGGTGACGCAACGCTTCTAATCATCCTTGGAAGCAAGGCGGAAAAGGATCCATCCGTTATTACCAGTCCCAGCAATGAAGAAGAGCATGCATTGTTCGCGGCAATCAGAAAACGATTGGATACCCAAACCGGCTGGTATTCTAATATTCTGGCTAACATTCGTGGTGTAACGGAGGAAACAACCACTGGTGTTCGCCGTTTATACGAAATGCAGAATAAAGGCGAACTGCCGTTCCCAGCCTTCAACGTTAACGACTCAGTCACAAAATCAAAGTTCGATAATCTATACGGTTGTCGCGAGTCGCTAGTGGACGGCATCAAACGTGCAACCGACGTAATGATTGCCGGAAAAATTGTATTGGTATGTGGTTATGGTGATGTAGGTAAGGGCTGTGCCCAATCCTTGCGGGGACTGGGGGCGATCGTGTGGGTCACGGAGATAGATCCGATTTGCGCCCTACAAGCGGCGATGGAAGGTTATCGTGTTGTTACCATGGACAAGGCTTGCGATCAGGCTGATATTTTCGTTACCGCTACCGGCAATCTGCGCGTCATTACCCATGATCACATGCTGAAAATGAAAAACCAGGCCATCGTTTGCAACATCGGTCACTTCGATTCTGAAATAGACATTGCCTCAATCCAGAAATATCAGTGGGAGAACATTAAACCACAGGTAGATCATGTCATTTTTCCAACAGGTCATCGAATCATTGTATTGGCGCAGGGACGTCTGGTAAATCTAGGTTGTGCTACTGGCCACCCCTCGTTCGTCATGTCCAGTTCATTTACCAATCAGGTGTTGGCACAAATAGAGCTTTGGAAAAATGCAGGGAACTATCAGAAAAATGTTTACGTGCTACCGAAACTTTTGGATGAAAAGGTCGCACGTCTACATATTAAAAAGTTAGGTGTCAATCTCACTAAGCTAACCGACGAGCAAGCAAAATACCTTAATATGGATAAAAATGGGCCATTCAAGCCGGAGATGTATCGGTACTGATGCCTTAGTAGTCAGAATACGGGGAAATATAGAAATGTTGTTATTAGAGTTTGTTTTTTTGTATTTTTGCATTTTCACGGCTAGCAAAAATGGAATCGCAAAAAAAACTCACTCGCACTTTTAGTTTTGAGTTTTTCCCCCCACAAACTCTGGAAGGCGTGGAGAGATTGCGTGCTACTCGCCGACAATTAGCGCAACTCAACCCAAAATTCTTTTCTGTGACTTTCGGTGCAGGTGGCTCAACACGAGACCGCACGCTTGAAACAGTTATGGAAATTCAGGCTGAAGGATATACGGAAGTCGCTCCCCATCTTTCTTGTATTGGTTCGACCAGTGAAAACATCCGTTATTTGCTTCAAAAATATTTAGATAGCGGTATCCACTATATTGTTGCATTGCGCGGTGATCTTCCTTCAGGGATGGCGCATCCGGGTGAGTTTCGTTATGCTACAGAATTAGTAGCGTTTATCCGCAAAGAATTCGGTAATGTTTTCCACATTGAAGTAGCAGCTTACCCAGAATACCATCCCCAGGCACGTTCGGCTCAGGATGATTTGCATAACTTCAAGCTTAAGGTAGAGGCAGGAGCAGACTCTGCCATTACCCAGTATTTTTACAATGCGGATGCATACTTCAGATTTGTGAATGCATGTGAAACGGCGAGCTTAAGGATTCCCATTGTGCCCGGTATTATGCCAATCAATAAGTTTTCCCAATTAGCGAGATTTTCAGACGCTTGTGGCGCGGAAATCCCACGATGGCTTAGAAAGAAAATGGAAGGCTATGGTGATGACAGCGCATCAATTCGAGCATATGGGCTAGATGTCGTGACCGATCTATGCAGTCAGTTACTTGAGGCTGGTGCACCGGGATTACATTTCTATACGTTGAACTCAGCAGGACTGACGACTACCATTTGGCAACGGCTTGGACTTCAAATACAATCCCAGTAACATTTTGTTGCTTCCTCTTTCGTGTTTCATCCAACCACAGTTGCTGTTTATACGTTACAGCCTTGCTTAACTTTAAAACTGAAACTATAACAACTTTGTTCTTAGACGAACTATTGTTATCTTTTCTTCTAAAGCAGAAGAGAAAGAGGCCCGTTTCAGGCTGTTGTTTTGGCTGGCACAGCGTTTAGTGGACTAGTCGCATAAACTCGATGTGCCGCTGCTTCTGCTGCACCAATTTCTATCTTCTTACCCATATTTGCAAAAACTGTCTCTAACGCATTCAAGCATAACATTACGTTTTCTATTTTGCTCGAGTAACCCATTAAGCCAAATCGCCAGATCTTTCCGGCAAAATCACCTAGCCCTGCACCGATTTCAAGATTGTATTCAGCAAGCAATCTGCGTCGCACCTCTTTTTCATCCACACCAGTTGGTACATATACAGAGTTCAACTGCGGTAGACGGTACTTTTCCTCAACCAAGAACTTAGTGCCAAAGGTTTCTAGCCCCGCCTTCAATGCCTTGTGATTACGCTGATGACGAGCCCAAGCATGTTCTAGTCCTTCTTCATATAGCATAAATAGTGCCTCGTGCAGCGCATAGAGTGCATTGGTGGGTGCGGTGTGGTGATAAGTTCGAGTGGCGCCCCAATAGCCTAGCAGTAGGTTTAAATCCATGAACCAGCTCTGTACCTTTACCTTGCGGTTTTTGACAAGCTCTACTACACGATCGGAAAAGCTCACGGGGGATAGACCTGGCGGACACGACAGACATTTTTGACTACCAGAGTAGACCGCGTCTATTTTCCATTCATCAACCTTAAGAGGGGAACCACCCAGAGAAGTAACCGTATCCACAATGGTGAGGCAGTTGTGGCGATGGACAATCTCACACAATGTTTTTGCATCTGACAGGGCGCCGGTAGATGTCTCGGCATGAACAAAAGCAACGATTTTCGTATCAGGATTTTGTTTCAACGCATCTTCTACTTTTTGTGGGTCCACAGGTTCTCCCCACTGGTTATCTACCACGACTGCTACGCCACCACAGCGTTGTACGTTTTCTATCATACGTGATCCGAACACACCGTTACGACACACAATCACCTTGTCACCAGGGCTGACCATATTGACGAAACACATTTCCATTCCTACTGAACCCGGGCCGGATGCCGGAAAGGTCATCTGGTTGGCAGTTTGGAAGGAATAACGTAGCAGGCTTTTCAATTCTTCCATCATGTCGGTAAAAACTGGATCAAGATGACCCAGGGTAGGGCGAGCCATGGCAGATAGTACTCTTGGATGAGTGTCTGATGGTCCCGGTCCCATTAAGATGCGTTGTGGTGGACGAAATGTGCTGATTTTTTTTGCGGGATAAAAGTCTGTGAAAGTCATAAATGATCCTGAAATTAGTGATGTACTAGATTGATCAAATGAAAAAGGCTGATTTTATCAAGTGATTGAGCAATTTGCTATCAGCAGCATTGAGCTAATCTGGTATTTGGTTTAGTACAGTTGTGTAAATATACATATCTTTCATACCTCGTTTTCTTTTATGAGTGTTCAAAATTTACGCTTGCTTGATATTTTTTACTAAGGATCGATGAATAATTTTAGCCAAATAGATTGTTTTCTAAATGGATTTTGTCCTGCTTAGCAACTTACCGCACTAGAAATATCGGCCTGATTGAAAAGTTCTGAGAGATTTTATCTGCAACCTGTCTTGCTAGTATCTGGTCGGAATAAGGGCCGGCGTGTACTTTGAACAGACCGTCTTTTGCAGTGATACCAAGAGCGTTGGCCAACTCGGGAAGTTCTGTACGCATACGTGCAAGGAAGGTATCCGCACTGTTGTAGGCACTGAATGCAGCCAACTGCAGGTAGATTCTGCCTGTATCGGAAGTAGCAACAATAGTGTTAGAAGCAGATTCATCTCCTGAAGTGAGCGCGGATGCGGGCGGTGCTATTGTAACCTTTGTGGCCGTTTTTCCTGGAAGGATGCTTTCTACTTCCACCCAAGCGCTACCGCTGCTAAGTACATCAAGCTTGTACGCGGCCGTGTACGAAAGATCAATTAAACGGTTAGAGAGGAACGGACCACGGTCGTTGATACGTACTACCACAGATTTTTTGTTCTTAATGTTGGTAACTTGAGCATAGCTAGGTAAAGGTAGCGTGGTGTGGGCGGCAGTCATACCGTACATATCATAGATTTCGCCTGATGCAGTTTTCTTTCCGTGATAGCGACGACCATACCACGAAGCAATCCCACGTTTCTTATATGGGCCCAAGGCAGTCATTGGTGTGTAGGTTTTACCAAGCACTATGTAAGGTTGCATGTTGGACTTACGTAAAGGCTCAATTCTGGGAATGGCATTAGGAATGGAGGCGAGGTTGGATGGTGGATTGTCACCAGGTCCGTCGTCAAGGTAATAACCGCCACCTTTATTCATTATTATGGAAGAGGATGTCTGTGGCGAAGTATCAGGTCTCAGGGTATTACAGCTGACAAGAAAAATAAGAGCAATTACTGCTATGGGCCAACTGGCAGGTGTGGGGATAGTAGATAAGTGACTTAACACATTTCCGAATCCAAAGTTGTTGTTCATTATGTCTTTACCAGTTTAGGATGCATCTGTATGCTCATCAAAATACCAAAACCCAGAAGCATTGTCACCATCGAAGTACCTCCGTAACTGATAAGCGGCAACGGCACACCTACCACCGGTAGAATGCCGATAACCATACCCATGTTGACAAATATATAAGTGGAGAAAGTTAGCGTGATCGAGCCTGCGATGAGGCGTGTGAATTGAGTCGAAGCATTGGCAGTGATCACCATTCCGCGACCTATTACCACCAGATATAGCAGTAACAGTATCAAATTACCAATTAACCCAAATTCTTCAGAGTACACCGCAAAGATAAAATCGGTACTTTTTTCGGGAAGAAAATCAAGATGTGTCTGGGTACCATTTTGCCAGCCTTTTCCGATAACGCCACCTGAGCCTACGGCGATGGTCGATTGGATGGTGTGATAACCCGCTCCTAATGCATCTTGTGTTGGGTCGAATAAAGTCATGATACGTCGTTTCTGGTA
Organism: Betaproteobacteria bacterium; assembly: GCA_004356775.1. Lineage (GTDB taxonomy): Bacteria > Pseudomonadota > Gammaproteobacteria > Burkholderiales > Nitrosomonadaceae > BJGV01. Next base: position 37,748 of record SMXG01000133.1, read on the forward strand.
GCCGTGCATCATTGACCATAGAAATGGCAGGCTGCCTGCTCCAGCGATTAGTAGTCCAGTCATAATGCGTCCCGATAGTCCCGCAAGAAACAGTACATAGAAACCGCTGGATATAATTAGCAACGTAGTGCCTAAATCTGGCTGGCGTATAATCAGCAGTACCGGTAATAATAGTAATAACGTCGCCACAATGTAATTTCGGAGTCGTAAGGTGGCTTCGTGTTTGTCAAAATACCACGCCATCATCAGCGGCACAGCAATTTTCATCAATTCGGAAGGTTGGATGCGGGTAACACCGATGTTTAACCATCTCCGGGCACCACTGTGAATTTCACCAAATAACGCTACACCAATCAGAAGAATGAGACCGACCACATATATTGGCAATGCAAGACTCATCATGTGTTGCAGGGGCATGTTGGCAACCAACCACATGATGATTAGTGCCGCAAGCATGTTAATAGCCTGGCTGGTTACACGGCTTAAATCCCCATCGGTAGCACTGTATAGTGTTACTAGTCCCACCAGCATTAATAGAATAATACCAACCAACAAAAAATTGTCTATATAGCGTGTGAGGTAGTGCCATAGACTCACAGATTTAATCATGGATACCTTTTATGTTTCATCCATGAATTGTTTCCCCCGTTGCATTCGCAGGTATCCTGCCGAGTAGGAAGTAGTCCATCACCAGCCGTGCAATCGGTGCAGCGACGGAGCCACCATGTCCAGCGTTTTCTACCAACACTGATAACGCGATCCTTGGATTTTCTGCTGGTGCGTAGGCAATAAACAGCGCATGATCGCGATGACGCTCCTTTACGCTACTTTCATCGTACTTCTCACCTTGTTTCATGGCGATTACTTGTGCTGTTCCAGTCTTGCCAGCAAAGGTATAGGCTGCACCTGCACCTGCCCTTGCTGCGGTACCTCCAGGCCGGGTGACATCTATAAGAGCATTTCTCACTAGTTCCAGATTGTCCGGGTTTAGATTGAGTGTGTATAGCAGTTGTGGAGCGCTTTCATACGTTTCTCCGGTCTTGCTGTTTTGAATTTGCTTTACAAGGCGCGGACGGAAAGCAATTCCTTTGCTGGCAATTATCGCGGTAGCAAAGGCAAGTTGTAGGGGCGTAGTTAGATTGTAGCCTTGACCAATACCGACAGAAATAGTATCACCTGGCCACCACTTCTCTTTATGACGCCTCATTTTCCATTCTCGAGATGGCAATAGACCTGCAGATTCGCCCTCAATATCGATACCAGTTTTTTTACCTAAACCGAATTGTCCGATGAAACTGAAAATATTGTCTATACCAAGGTCATTGGCAAGCTCGTAGTAAAAAGTATCACATGAAACAACCAGCGATTTGTAAATATTCACTTTGCCATGTGCCTTCCAATCTCGGTAATGGCGTTTTCTGCCAGGTAGTTTAAAATATCCAGGGTCATAGATAGTGTACTGAGGTGTGCGTATGTTAAGTTCGAGACCTGCCAATGCCATGAATGGCTTAAATGTAGAGCCTGGCGGATAAAGACCACGTAGCGCACGATTGTTGAGCGGTCTATCGATGGAGTTGTTGAGTAAGCCCCAATTCTTAAAATCGATGCCGTTTACAAAAAGATTTGGGTCAAAGCTCGGCGTGCTGACAAATGCGAGCACATCACCGTTTCTAGGGTCGATTGCTACCAGCGCACCGCGCCGGTCACCGAATGCTTTTTCTGCGATCTCTTGTAATTTGATGTCGAGCGTCAGTGTTAAGTCGTTACCGGAGATCGGCGGTGTGCGTGATAAGACCCTTATTTTTCGACCAGCTGAGTCGGTTTCTATCTCTTCGAAGCCAGTGATACCGTGTAGCTCTTTCTCGTAACTCTGCTCTATGCCAATTTTGCCTATATGGCTGGTACCTCGGTAATTAGCTGAAACTTTGTCGGCTTCCAATTGTTCAAGATCCTCATCGTTAATGCGGTTTATATAACCCACCACGTGCGAAGTACTCTTTCCCTTTGGGTATTGGCGGAACAAACGAGCCTTCATCTCTATTCCAGGAAAGCGATAGCGGTTAGCAGCAAAACGTGCTACTTCCTCATCAGATAAACGAGTGCGGATGGGCAAACTTTCAAATCGCTTGCTTTCCTTCATCAGTTTCTTGAAGCGTCTACGATCTATTTCCGAAATATCTATCACGGTGGCAAGTTTGTTAATGGCGGCCTCAAGGTCGGCGAACTTACTCGGTATGATTTCTAGCGTGTAGGCTGAATAATTCTGTGCCAATACCTCACCATTACGATCAAGAATCAGACCTCGGTTGGGTACGACAGGTGAAATAGATATGCGGTTTTCTTCCGCTAGTGTGCGATAGCGCTCGCCCTCCGATACCTGTAAATAATAGAAACGAGCAAACAGTAAAAAGAATAGAAACAGTACAAAGCCTGCGCTGATAGCAAGCCGTATCTGAAAATGATGCAACTCAAGTGGGCGGTCGCGAAGCTCTATCGTGCGGTTCATAGCACATTTGGATCATGTTTTGGATCATGGGGCATTTTTAGTAAAAAGGAGATCAAGGGCCATAACAACATACCAGTAATACTAGCCAGAAAAAAATACCAACCAGGAAAATGGGTTCTGTTTAGTAGCTCTGTTAAGAGCGTGATAAATTGGGCAGCGAGTAATATTAATCCAATCTGTGGGGCTTGTTCCAGTAACCCAAATATACGCAAACGTTGGTACATTAACAACGCAAGAAAAATCATTACACTATATGCTAGAGCATGTTGTCCAAGCATGCTGCTATTACCTACATCCATCAACAGGCCCATACCAAAGGCCGCACTCATACCGATCTGTTGAGGTTGATTAATGCTCCAGTAAAGTAATACCAATGCGACGAAATCCGGGCGTAGTGTTAGCACTATACCTTGTAGTGACAACAGATTTAGTAATAGCGCCACCATCAAGCTAAAAATGATGAACCAACCTTTGGCGGGACGCAAAATTTCTTGTTCAGAGTGATTAACGAACACCAATTTCTCCTCGTCTCTTATCGTTAGGTTGAATATCGATGGATTTCGTTGGATTTTCCGAACTAGGCAACTGTAGGGAAAGTATCAATACCTGCTTGTTTCGATCTACCCCAGCGATCGGAGTGCAGGTGATGTGGGCAAAAGCATGAGCTGCATTATTACGTTTTATTTTCGATACCAACGCAACTGGTAGGCCAGAGGGATAGACGCCATCTATTCCAGAAGTAACTAGTAAATCACCATTTTGAATATCGATGTTGTTTGCCATATAACGTAGTTCTAGTGTTCTGTATTTACCTGTACCGGACGCTATAGAGCGTAGGCCATTACGCACTACCTGCACCGGTACTGAATGATTCTTATCAGTAACAAGTGTGACTTCAGAAAGCCAAGGATAGGTGCGCGTGATCTGCCCTACCACACCCAAATCATCCACTACAACTTGGCCAGTCTGAATACCGCTTTGGATACCTTTGTCGAGCATGATTTTGCGGTTGAAAGGATCACGTGGAACAGAAACAATTTCCGCCATAATAGCCTTGTTTTTATTTCGCAATGTAGTTTTTAACAGTTTGCGCAGATGTTCGTTCTCAGCCCTTAATGCCAACAACTGTTGAAGCTGCCCTGAATCAAAAAGGTGTTGTTGTTTAAGACGTGCATTTTCGTCGGCTAAGTTCCGAGAAACTGAAAATTCAGTCACCAGATCGTATATTGTTGTTGTTACGAAGGCTAGTTTTTGTACTGGATATATTACTACAGCTATGGTCTGGCGAATTTCATGGAGATATTTAAAGTGAGTATCAACTGCCATGAGTATTAGTGACAGCAATACAAAGAACACTAACCGTGTTAGTGAACTAGGGCCACGCTTAAAAAACTGTGGGGTTGTTTCCATTACCATACGGTGCTTCAGAGTTTTCTGGTTCGTGTCCCGTCCAAGGGCACTAACCTCAATGCCGAATACCGTTTAATCACTGGCAAATATGCTTTTCAATCGATCCATATTTTCCAGTGCAACACCCGAGCCGCGCGCCACACAAGTAAGGGGGTCATCAGCTATGATCACCGATAGGCCGGTTTCTTCCATTAGCAGACGGTCAATATCGCGCAGCAATGCACCTCCGCCGGTTAGAACCATTCCTTTTTCAGCAATATCTGCACCGAGCTCTGGTAGTGTGAGCTCTAGTGCGGATTTGACGGCACTGACGATACTATTTAGCGGGTCGGCCAGAGATTCCAGGATTTCATTGCTGGAAATGGCAAAGCTGCGTGGGACCCCTTCTGCTAAATTGCGTCCTTTAACTTCCATTTCTCGAACTTCCGAGCCTGGGTAGGCGGAGCCGATTTCTTTCTTGATTGTTTCGGCGGTGACTTCGCCGATCAGCATGCCATAGTTGCGACGAATGTAATTGATAATGGCCTCATCAAATTTGTCACCCCCTACGCGTACTGAGGTCGAGTAAACGATACCACCAAGCGAAATCACTCCAACGTCCGTAGAGCCACCACCGATATCAACCACCATTGAACCAGTGGGCTCCTCAATTGGTAAATTAGCACCTATGGCTGCGGCCATCGGTTCTTCGATCAACTCTACTGTGCTGGCACCAGCACCATAGGCGGCTTCCCGGATAGCACGACGTTCCACCTGAGTAGAACCGTAGGGAACGCAGATCACAATGCGTGGGCTGAAAGAAAACAGGCGTGGTAGATTCACTTTCCTGATAAAGTGTTTCAGCATCTGTTCTGTAACGGTGAAGTCGGCAATTACGCCGTCCTTCATTGGACGGATAGCGGTTATGTTTTGAGGGGTACGACCTAGCATTTGCTTGGCAGCTAACCCGACTTGCTGAATTACCTTTTTACCATTGGGCCCGCCCTCCTGGCGTATTGCTACCACCGATGGTTCGTTCAGTACAACACCTTGACCGCGAACGTAAATCAGGGTGTTGGCAGTACCCAAATCAATCGCAAGGTCGGACGAAAAATAATCCCTGAAATCGTTAAGAAACTTCAACATGGGGGGGGGTAAAATTCGTTAATAGCAATAATAGCAATAATAACAAAAATGCACAAAAATAATACGTTAGAAAACTGTACTATGATACTCTATTACGACGTTTATTAATGTAACTTTAAGATAGCTAATTACGTTTTTGAACGTTAAGGGGGTTGATAGCCAATGTCACTAGTTCTTGAAGATGTAAAACGTGTCGCAAATCTTGCTCGCATTGAGCTCAGTGATGAAGAGGCACGTACTACGCTAGATCAGCTAACTGGGATTTTCTGCCTGATCGAACAAATGCAAGCGGTAAACACGTCTACAATTGTTCCTATGTCTCATGCTCAGGATGTTGTGCAGCGTTTACGTACGGATGTGGTAACTGAGGTAGATCAACACGAACTGTTTCAGTCTCTAGCACCCCAGGTAGAGGCAGGGCTTTATCTAGTTCCAAAGGTTATTGAGTGAAACACGAAGAATAAGTAAGACATTGAAATTTTCCTTACTTCTTTCCGCAATCTCCCTGCTACGCATATGTCATGTTGAACTCGAGCCTCAAGCAGCTTTCCGCTTTACTTGCAGCCAAAAAAGTTTCTAGTGTAGAACTCACTCGAGAATTTCTCAGACGCGTGAAAGTTTTAAACCAAGAATATAATGCCTTCATTACGATTAATGAAGAAATGAGTCTTGACCAAGCGCGTACCGCTGACACAAT
>SMXG01000016.1 GCA_004356775.1 Betaproteobacteria bacterium
TAGTCAGCATTCCCAGCACTGTCATCGCCAGAGAACCAAACAGGTGAGAAGAAATTATGGCGAAAGCCCAGCTAGATTGCTCACGTAATAACAACATAACGGTTTCGTCGGAGAATGTGAAGAAAGTAGTCAATCCACCCATAAATCCTGTAATAACAAACAGCCGCCCCTCAGGTGGGAGTGTGGTGTTGTAAAAGAAATATTCGGCCGCGATGCCGACAAGATAGCAGCCAACCAGGTTTTCCGCCAGAGTACCAAAGGGAGGCACGGAAAAACAGAATTAAACATCATGCAGAATTCCCATCGCAGCCATGCTACTAATGCCGCGCCCACCCCCATTGCAGTTAACGCATGATACCTACCCATCCATCATCCGAAATTTACTACTAATGTACGAGAATACAGCTAACGATGAGTTTCAGCCATTGTGTGGAAATATTCGCATAAGTATGCGATACGAAAACATGTCTGGATTGTTAGATAACTCTAAAAATTCGTCTCTAATCCTCACCCACCCGTAGCATTTCGGCCGCGTGCTTGCGGGTAGTTTCGGTTATTTCCACGCCACCTAGCATGCGGGCAATTTCTTCGATACGTTCTTGATTCTTAAGTACAGTAATACGACTCAAAATATTTCCGCCATTGGCTCGATCACTTGATTTAACAACCTGCCATTGCTGATCTCCTGCCGAGGCAACTTGCGCCAGATGTGTAACACACATCACTTGACGTTCTGCACCCAATTTTTTTAATAATCCACCAACAATCTCCGCAACACGCCCACCGATACCTGCATCCACTTCATCGAATATCAGCGTCGGTGCCACGCCAACCTTACTGGTGATAACCTGTATCGCCAAGCTAATGCGCGATAGCTCGCCGCCAGAGACAACCTTTGCTAAGGGGCGTAGCGGCAATCCCTGGTGGGGGGAAACCTGGAATTCAATTTGTTCCATACCGTGGGCATTGCCTTGTTCCAGAGATATTTGTATCACGGTAAACTTCCCACCCTCCATTGCTAGAGTCTGCATCGCAGCAGTAACTTGCTGAGTAAGCTTCCTGGCCGCTCCATCTCTCACCACACTCAATTTTTTTGCAAGCTTTAAGTATACGTCTCTCGCTATTGCCTCCTCCTTCGCCATCGCCTCACCATTGCCACCTTGGCTGAATTCTTCCAACCGCTCCTTCACTGTTCTCAACAAATTCGGTAATTCATCCGGAACAACGCGATACTTTCTGGCGGCAGCGTGAACCACGGACAACCGCTCTTCCATTTCCTGTAGGCGCTGCGGATCGAGATCAAGGCGCTGCTGATAATGCCCTAATTCGTAAACTACTTCCTGCAGCTGGATCTGTGCCGACTCTAGCATGTCTAGCATGCCTTTGAGATTGGTATCGTATTGAAGCAACCCATTCAGACGCGAAGTCACAAAATTGATTTGCGTCAGGGAAGCCGACTCACCCTCTGACATAATCTCTAGGCACGCCTGCACAGTCTCTAGTAAGCTTGCAGAATGCGATAGACGGCTGTGATCAGTTTGAAGGGTCTGCCATTCATCAGGTGAAAAATTCAAAGTGGAGAGTTCGCGATTTTGTAACTCCAACTGTTCGTGCTCGCTCACAAATGCGGCAGTATTCTGCTCCCAAGTCATGCGACGCTGCAGCAAACTTTGCCAACGACGATAGCCTGTGGCTACTGCCTGCGCCAACTCGCGACTACCTGAAAACGAATCAAGTAAATCACGTTGAGCTTCACTGTGCAATAAAGATTGATGCTCTTGCTGTCCGTAAATATCCACCAGTTTCTTCCCCGCCGTTCGTAATTGCTGCAAGGTAGCGGGGCGACCATTAATAAAACCGCGGGAACGCCCACCAATTTCTATTACCCGACGCATTAGGCACACACTGTCGTCATCACCGTGGCCTTCTAGATCATTTTTGCGCAACCAGTCTACTAATTCTGGTGATTTACTCACGTCGAACTCTGCACTGATTTCGGCACGCTTACAGCCATTACGCACCTCCCCCACATCACCACGCTCACCCAATGCAAGTGAGAGTGCATCGATCAAGATCGACTTCCCCGCTCCAGTTTCTCCGGTAAGAACGGTGAAACCAGGGACGAACTCCATTTCCATCCGATCAATGATGACAAAATCCTGAATATTCAAAAACCTTAACATGATGGTAGGTTAACAGTTCTTTTTTAGGGAAATCCACTCCAACCAAGCTTTTCTCGCAACATACGGTAGTAGCTATGATTGGAAGAATGCAGAAATCTCACCGAGTGGGGAGAGCGCCATATTACAACTTTATCCCTCTCATCCAAGTCAAAATGAGAGTGACTGTCAGAATGAACACGCGCACCTTCAGTGCGATGCATCAATACTTCCACCGTGGCGTCGGACCCCACCACGATGGGCCGGTTGCTCAGGGTATAGGGACTAACCGGTACCAGCGCAATCAGGTTGAGACTAGGATGCAAAATCGGGCCACCCGATGACAACGCATATGCTGTTGAACCAGTAGGAGTAGCTATAATCAGGCCATCTGAACGTAAAGAGTATACATATTCTCCATCGATGCGTACTTCGAATTCAATCATACCGCCACCAATCCCTCGGTTTACTGCTACATCGTTGAACGCTAGGGCACTAAACAAACTAGCTTCGTTGCGTATCACCTCAGCTGATAGCAACATGCGCCGCTCGGTAACATACTTGCCATCGAGAATGGAACCAAGGGTTTCTAGCATGGTGTCGATAGAAAGGTCGGTGAGAAACCCAAGCCGACCCTGGTTGATGCCTACTAGCGGCACATCGAAAGGTGCAAGCCTACGTGCAATATTAAGCATGGTGCCGTCACCCCCCAGAACGATGGCTAGATCAGCCCGCGCACCGATCTCGTCGAGAGTAAGGATGGGGTATTCTTTCCCTGCAACATGTTGGGCAGTAAGACAGTCCAGCACTACACCAAGATTGCGACTTTCCATATATTGTCCCAGTCGCAGTAGTGGCGTCATGATTTCTGGATTATCGTGCTTGCCAATCAAAGCTATGGTTTTGAATAGAGAACTCATCACTGGACTAAACCTAAAAAACCATTGAACTGAATTGTAGTGGTGTCGTTTTCATGATTAAACCATATTGGACAACAAGTGACAAAGGATTCCAGATTCCGCCGAGTCACACTTGCTTTGCTAATTCCTAGGTCCAAAATCCTTTGTCCTAGTGTAGAATGATCGTATGCTTAATCAGCGTGCCCAAATCTTACTCAAAACACTGGTTGAACGTTATATCAGTGAAGGTCAGCCTGTAGGCTCTCGCGTACTCTCTAAGTTCTCCAAACTGAATCTGAGCCCTGCTACCATACGCAACGTGATGTCTGGCCTTGAGAAAATGGGTTTTGTCACTAGTCCTCACACTTCCTCTGGACGTATCCCTACTCCGCGAGGCTACCGTTTATTTGTGGACACACTACTGGTTGTAAAACCTCTGGACTCAATCGAGATCCATCATCTGGAAAATCAGTTGCCTCCGAATAATCCGTCACGCTTGATCAATTTAGCTTCACAGTTGTTGTCTGAATTGACGCGTTTTGTGGGCGTAGTTGCCACTCCCAAGCGTAGCAACACAGTATTTCGCTATATCGAATTTATGACTCTGTCTGAGAAACGCATTCTACTCATCATTGTCACGCCTAAGGGTGATGTGCAAAACCGAGTACTCTCCACTGACAGAGACTATAGCCGATCAGAATTAGTTGAAGCGACAAACTTCATCAACCAGAATTATGCTGGCTGCACTTTCAAGGAAATCCGCAGCCGTCTTCGGAAAGAGCTAAAAATATTGCATCACGATATGACCAGCCTCATGACCGCAGCTATCGAGGCCAGCAGCGAGGCAATCAATGAGTGTGGTGAGACCATGGTAGTAGCAGGTGAACGCAGGCTGCTTGATGTAGATGATCTATCAAGCAACATGGACAGCTTGAAGAAGCTATTCGCCCTATTCGAGCGAAAAACCGCATTACTGCAATTACTAGAATTTAGCCGCCAGGCACAAGGCGTACAGATATTCATTGGTGGAGAATCGGGCGCAATAACACTGGATGAATTCAGCGTTGTCACTGCGCCCTACGAGGTAGATGGAGAAATTGTCGGCACTGTTGGCGTGATCGGCCCCACACGTATGGCCTACGAACGTGTCATTCCGATTGTAGATGCAACCGCCAAGCTGCTCTCCAACGCGCTGTCGCACCATTGATTAGTTGGACGCGATCCACCACGCTATACCCGTCGTTGATCTAGGAAAGACAGTCTAATTGCCGCAGCAGAAATAAAACTAGACAAATGTCCCCCGAACCTATTTATCAGCATGGCTCTTCTAGCAGGGTTGGTATCCTGTTAGTCAATCTTGGCACCCCAGATGCGCCTACTCCCCGAGCGCTGAGGCCGTACCTTAAGGAATTCCTGAGAAATTCTCGGGTAATTGAAATTTCACGATGGCTCTGGTGGCCAGTCCTTAACGGTTTCATTCTTAACACCCGTCCAAAGAAATCGGCAGAAAAGTATGCGCTAATCTGGACACCAGAAGGTTCACCGCTGAAAGTTCACACTGAACGCCAGACCAGATTGCTGCTGGGCTTCATTGGAGAACGCATTAAGCCAGTACCGTTGGTAGAGTACGCCATGAGTATTGGCAATCCCTCTATTTCCGAGGTTCTAGCACGCATGAAACAACATGGTTGTGAGTGCATTCTGGTGTTGCCACTCTATCCCCAGTACGCTGCCAGCAGCACCGCTGTAGCATTCGATGCAGTGTTCGAACAGTTAAGAAAAATGCGCAATACTCCGGCCATCCGCACAGTTAAACATTATCACGATCATCCTGGCTATATTAATGCTCTAGCACAAAATGTGCGAGATTACTGGACAAAAACCGGAAAACCAGACAAACTGGTCATGAGCTTTCACGGTGTACCACGCTTCACACTGGACAAGGGAGACCCCTATCACTGCGAATGCCAGAAAACTGGGAGGCTGTTGGCCGAGGTACTAAGTCTGGATACAGGCCAATTCCAGATTTGCTTTCAGTCTCGCTTTGGTAATACGGAATGGTTGAAACCCTATACTACGGAAATACTAGAACAACTCGGCAAACAGAACGCTAGACGCATAGATGTTGTTTGCCCTGGCTTTGTCTCTGACTGTCTCGAAACACTGGAAGAAATCGCTATGGAAGGCAGAACCACTTTTGTTCAAGCTGGAGGTCAAGAGTTTCATTACATTCCCTGCCTTAATGAACGCGATGACTGGATACACGCATTAGCCGATATCGCTCTCACTAATTTACAAGGGTGGCTTGGCTTTGAAAAATCAGAAGAGGAAGCTGAACAATCACGACAGCGGGGCCTAAAAATGGGAGCCAAGGAGTAACAAAAGAAACAGCTAGCGAAAAAAGTATAAAAAATACCCTTCACCGAGTTGTTCTACTCAATTTTATCGTGATTTTTACTCTTTCCGCTGTTCTCAAGCCAGCTTCGTATAAGTTGAACAATTCCTGGAACGATAGAAATCAAAACAATGCCAAGGATGAAAAAAGAAAGATTATTCTTCACTATAGGCACATTGCCAAAGAAGTAACCACCGAATATGAAGAAATTGATCCAGAAAAAGCTACCGAACGCGCTATATGTCATGAAACGCGCATAAGCCATTCTTCCAATACCTGCAACAAAGGGGGCAAAAGTACGAATGATGGGTAGGAAACGTGCAAAAATAATAGTCTTTGCGCCATGTTTTTTATAAAATCTGTTGGTCCTTTCCAGGTGCTTACGGTTTAATACGCGCGAATCTGTGCGGGCGAATATCCTGGGACCTAAATAACGCCCAATCCAGTAATTGGTATTGTCACCAGAGAATGCAGCAAGTATGAGAAGTATTACCAGAAACTGAACATTCATCACACCATTTGCTGCGATTGCACCTGCCACAAATAGCAACGAATCCCCTGGTAGAAAGGGCATTATCACCAATCCGGTTTCACAGAAAATAATCAAAAATAGGACGAGATAAATCCAATTTTCATAATTCTGAATCAGCCATATAAGATGGCGGTCCAAATGCAGAACAATATCGATGAATTCGGTAATGAGTTCCAAGACGACCTAAACCTAATAGAGACCTGATAAATCGGTGGCTAAAATTAAGGCAATGCTTCTGCTTCTTTGTCTTTCTTTTCTACCCTGACAAGATCCTCACGCGAAACGCCTAACAGCATGACGATGGGACTCGCCACCAGAACCGCGGAATAAATGCCAAACAGGATTCCGATAGTAAGCGCCAAAGCAAAGTAATGCAGTGCCTCACCACCAAAGAATAGCATTGAGCATACCGCCATCTGGGTGCAGCCGTGGGTAATAATGGTGCGCGACATGGTGCGAGTAATTGCGTTGTTTATAACTTGCGCCACTGGGGCTTTGCGCATCTTACGAAAATTTTCACGTATACGATCGAACACCACTACCGATTCATTCACTGAGTAACCCAGAATCGCTAGTACCGCGGCCAGCACTGTGAGCGAGAATTCCCATTGAAAAAAAGCAAAGAAACCAAGAATGATTACCACGTCATGTAGATTAGCAATGATCGCAGCAACACCAAACTTCCATTCGAAGCGAAACGCCAAGTAAGCGATGATACCTAGGGATACTACTAGCAGCGCGAGCGCACCATTTTCTACTAGCTCTTCACCCACTTGCGGACCAACAAACTCCACCCGGCGCATTTCTACTGTGCTGTCGTCTTGACGTAGTGCCGTCATCACTATCTCGGACAGCTTAGCACTAGATATTTCTGGCTTGGTGGACAGACGTATCAATACGTCTCTAGAGGTACCAAAATTCTGCACGCTGGCATCCGACATCCCAATTTTGGCAAGGGTACCCCGTACTCTGTTAAGGTCAGCAGCCTGAGTATAGCCCACTTCCATCACGGTTCCACCTGTAAAATCGACACCTAGATTTAACCCCTTGGTAACGAGAAAAAATACGGCCACGATGAAGGTTGCCAGTGATATGGTGGTGGTATATTTCCCCCAACTCATGAAGGGAATATCACGTTTGAATCTGAAAAACTCCATCTAGAACCCTTATTCTCTTAAAGAGTAGATTGTTACCCTACTAGCCTTAGGTATCATCGTTTGTCACTCGCTGGCTTCCACACCTGGCCGATAGGAACATGCACTAGTTTTCGACGTTTCCCGTACAGCAGATTAACTATTGCGCGCGAGACCATTACCGCACTAAACATTGAAGTCAGAATGCCTAAACACAGCACTACCGCAAACCCTTTCACCGAGCCAGAACCAAAAGCAAAGAGCGCGAGACCGGCAATCAAGGTAGTGATGTTGGCATCCACTATGGTGCCGAATGCACGCTCGTATCCAGCGTTAATTGCTGCCTGTGGCGAAACACCATTTCGCAACTCGTCGCGAATGCGTTCGTTAATCAGCACATTAGCATCGATTGCCATACCCAACGTAAGGGCGATTGCCGCCATACCGGGGAGTGTCAACGTGGCCTGTAAGATTGAGAGAAGGCCGACCAGAAGCAGCAAATTTACACTGAGTGCCGTTACCGAGATAAAACCGAATATCAAATAATAAGCGGTCATGAAAATAGCGATAGCTGCAAAACCAAATAAAACTGAATTAAAGCCACTAGCGATATTTTCTGCGCCGAGACTCGGGCCTACGGTACGCTCTTCAATAATATCCATGGGCGCAGCTAGCGCACCGGCACGCAGCAACAGCGAAATATCTCTGGCTTCTTCTATAGTCATATTCCCAGTAATCTGCACTCGTCCGCCACCTATCTCCTCCCGTATTACCGGTGCGGTAATAACCTCCTTCTGATTCTTCTCAATCAGTAGAATTGCCATGCGCTTACCAACATTATTTCGAGTCAATTGCTTGAAAATACGCGTGCCATTGCTGTCCAGAGTAATGTGCACTGCCGGCTGATTGTTGTTGTCGAAACCAGGCTGCGCGTCAGTAATGCGCTCTCCTGTCAACATTACCCGTTTTTTCACTAACAATGGACCACCACCGCGCTCAGTGTACAGCTCCGAACCAATGTGACCCTGTCCGCGCAATGCCGAACTCACGTCATGCTCCTCATCAACCATACGCAACTCCAGTGTGGCAGTTCGCCCCAGTATGTCCTTAGCTTTTGCGGTATCCTGCACACCAGGTAATTGCACCACGACACGATCAGCACCAGCCTGCTGAATAATAGGCTCCGCCACACCTAGCTCATTAACACGATTGCGTAGAGTAATAATATTCTGCTGCACGGCAGAGTCCTGCATGCGTATTAATGCTTCTTGCTTAAGGACCACTGCAAGATGAAACTCATCTTCCACATCCTGCTCGCGCAGGCTTAAATCGTCATAATTCTTATTGATCTCGTCACTCGCCGAAGCGCGCGATTCGGCATCACGAAACTTTACGATAATCTGCGAACCTTCCCTATCTAGTCCCTTATAACGGATTTTCTGCTCGCGCAGGCTAGCTCGCATATCGGCGCTATAGCGATCAAGCGATTTGGAAAGCGCACCTTTCATATCCACCTGCAACAAGAAATGCACCCCACCACGCAGATCAAGCCCCAAATACATTGGCAATGCCCCGATATCAGTCAGCCACTGAGGAGAATCGGAGAGTAAATTTAGTGCAACTACATATCCATTACCAAGTGCCGACTGCAACATATCCTTGGCTCTGAGTTGCGTATCAGTATCTGCAAAACGCACCTTGACGCCACCTGCTTCAAGAAACATTCCTCTGGTGGAAATATTGTCTTTTCTCAGCGTATCTTCCACTCGCGCTAGCAGCACAGCATCGGCCTTAACAGTGGTACGCAAGGGCAAGATCTGGACCGCTGGTGATCTTCCATAAAAATTGGGTAGAGCATAAACTAGCCCGAGTAGAACTGAAACCAAGACAATCAGATATTTCCAGAGTGGGTACTGATTCATGGTTTTAGATAGATGCGAATAGAAAGACGATGTGGGAAGAATTACGTTTTTCCCTTTACGTTTCAGCTTTACTGCTGCTGATTATTCCTTTCCGATACTCTTCAATGTTCCTTTCGGCAACAGGGTTTGAATGGCTGTCTTCTGTATTATAACTTCCACGTTTGGGGAAACTTCCAACATTACGTAACTCCCGGTAAGCTTGGTCACCCGTCCTAGTTCGCCGCCGCTTGTTGCTACCTCATCACCCTTCTGAAGCGATTCAACCATCGATTTTTGTTCCTTTACTCGCTTCGTCTGAGGACGAATTACCACAAAGTAAAATATGGCGATGACCAGTACGATCAACGGCAACTCCATTAACATCCCCCCTCCAGATGGGGCGGAATCCTGAGCATAAGCCTCACTAATCAACATAGCATTCTCCGAAGGAGATTTCAAAGGAGGTGCATTTTAGCATGATGCGACATTAGCTTGAAATTCTTGTACGTATTCCGCAAATCGTCCAGTTTCGATGGCGGAGCGAATTTCGCTCATCAATTGTTGGTAGTAATACAAATTATGCAAAGTATTAAGACGCGAACCAAGAATTTCGTGTATCCGCTGTAGATGATGTAGATAGGCACGAGTAAAGTGGCAGCAGGTGTAACAACCACATCGCTCGTCCAGCGGTGCTGTATCCGTTCGATATTGATTGTTACGTAGCTTGAGTATTCCGTTACGTGTGAATAGCCAGCCGTTACGAGCATTACGTGTTGGCAGCACACAGTCAAACATATCCACACCCTGTGAGACAGCGCTGAGGATGTCAGCCGGAGTTCCAACACCCATAAGATAACGTGGCTTATCGACAGGTAATTGTTGGGCAGTATGTTTGAGAATGCGCTGCATATCACCCTTGGGTTCTCCCACTGACAACCCACCTATGGCATAACCATCAAAGTTTATATCCTGCAACCCAGATAGGGATTGATCACGCAAGCTTTCGTGCATTCCACCCTGAATAATGCCAAATAGTGCGTTGGAGTTTCCTCCATCGTCATCATGAGCTCGCCTTGAACGCTCTGCCCAGCGCAGACTCAGTTCCATGGATGTTCGTGCTATCGATTCATCTGCTGGATAAGGCGTACATTCATCAAATATCATTACGATATCGGAATTTAGTGTTCTCTGAATCCGCATGGACTCTTCCGGTGTGAGAAAACATGTATCGCCATTCACCGGCGATTGAAACTTTACCCCTTGTTCGGTGATTTTTCGCATCCTACCTAGGCTGAAAATTTGAAAACCTCCGGAATCAGTCAATATCGGTCCATCCCAGCCCATGAAGCGGTGCAGGCCACCATGCGCATCAATTACGTCTAGACCGGGTCGCAGCCATAGATGAAAAGTGTTGCCAAGTACGATATGCGCGTTAGTTTCTCGCAATTCTTCTGGTGACAGCGCCTTCACTACACCATAGGTACCCACTGGTATGAAGGCCGGTGTTTCTACCTTGCCATGGGCCAAAGTTAGGGTACCGCGGCGAACTATGCCGTCACCAGAGTGCACTTCAAATCTCACGTTTCCCTTTCGATTAGCATAGCGTCACCATAACTGAGAAATCGATAGCACCCATCTACCGCATGCTGATATGCACGACAGATATTTTCCGGGCCACCAAATGCAGATACCAGCATTAGTAGGGTGGAGCGAGGTAAATGAAAATTTGTTAGCAATCGTTCGACTACACACAAGCGGTAACCCGGCGTGACGAAAATATCGGTGTTACCATAGCTAGGTATTAAATCACCACCACCAGCCTCAGCCGCCGCTTCCAATGCTCGCAGCGATGTCGTTCCAACTGCTAGCACTCGTCCGCCAGAAGTCTTTGCAAGTCGGATAGCTTCCACCGTTTCTTCTGGAACATGAAAAATCTCTCTGTGCATTTTGTGATCGATAATGTTTTCTACTTTCACTGGCTGAAATGTACCCGCACCTATATGTAACGTTACATATGTAATTACTACCCCCATTCTTCGCAATCTTGACAGCATGACCTCATCAAAATGTAACCCTGCAGTCGGTGCTGCTACAGCACCATTCTCTCTCGCATAGACCGTCTGGTAACGTATCTCGTCCACCTGTGTCACCTCCCGCGGCATGTAAGGTGGCAACGGTAGGCTGCCGTGACGATCAAGCAGTTCGACAACCGTATCCTCGTGATCAAAACGTAAGGTATAAAAATCATGCTCACGCTCTAATACTGTCACCGGGATCACTCCAGCAAGAATAAGCCTAGAACTAGGCCGAGGGGGGTGGTTTGCACGTATCATCGCAAGCACACAATGCTCATCCAGGACGCGCTCCACCATAACCTCTAACTTTCCACCGCTATCTTTCACACCGAACAAACGTGCTTTAATGACACGTGTGTCATTAAATACCATCACGTCGCCAGACCGCAAATATTGAGGGAGGTCGACAAACATCGCATCCCGCAGTGCATCTCTCCCGCTATCAAGATATAACATTCGACTACCTGTACGTTGTCTGATGGGAAACTGCGCAATGAGTTCTGGTGGAAGAGAAAAATCAAAATCCTGAATCTTCATCCGATACATTATACCGGCGCTCTGCACTTTGACCCACCTAAGTTGCGGCTTCCTAGGTTTTCAGTGATAGTTGAGATCTAGTAGTCGTAAAGAAATGAGAAAAATTATCCGGAAGAATAGTATTTGTGATACATGAAACGCAAAATACGCGTGTACTGCACTATCATTAGCTATCGTATTATGAACCCTGAAATAGAATGGATGAATAACATTGTAGTAATGGGCGCTTTCCTACTAGTAAGTGGAGGAGTGTATGCACAAGAAAATCCACGATTACAAACATTCTGCTCTCACCGTTCACGATCAGTGGTTACACTGAAGCATATTATTCTGTTGATCTTAGTAAATCTTTTAATGACAGGAAATCATCATTCTTCGTAAGCTGCAACAGAAATGATGAGCCGGCAGCAAACTTAGCCTTTTTAAAACATCATACGATACTGAAAATATCAAAGCCAATTTTGCACTAGCCGTAGGCACCTATGCCTGCCAATTATGTGGCAGAATCTGGTTTGTTGAAAAATTTCTATGACGGCAGTGTCGCCATAAAACTTTCAAAAGAAAATAATCTATGGCTTGAGACAGGTGTTTTTTCTTCCCACATTGGATTCGAAAGTGCCGAAGCTAAGAACAACTGAATTTTAACCAGAAGTATCGAAGCTGAAAATAGTCCCTATTATGAATCTGGCACAAAAATTAGCCATACTCAAAAGATGGAAAATGGTTCTTGAGTGCGTTAATTCTGAGTGGTTGGCAACGTATTCAGCCTGTGGATGAGAATACTCTTCCTTTATTTGGTACGCAAATTACTTGTAGCTCCTCCTTAAAAATAACTTTAAATAACCGCACTTTTTTGGTACCGACACGCCTGATTGTATGAGGCTGATTCGCTACTTTGACGATTTCTATGGCATTTTCAGACTGAATAATAAGCTCGCGACAACCATCCGTTTTGATATTTGTATCCAACAAAAAAGGTTCGTCGGCCATGCATACATGGTTCAAACCGATAACCATCTTACGATATACACCGACAGCAATAACTGCTATTACAATAAGTGCGGAATATTATAATGACAAGAATAATGTGATCGTCTCTACTAACTCGCCTAATAACTTTAGGACATGAAGCTTCTAAACCAATTTTGATTGGCGTATCACCAAAAATTACTCTAGAGAGTTGAAGAAAGAACGTTGGTTAGCAAAGATAATATTTTACCAAGCTAAACGGCATCACTACGGATAGCAAGACATCTTTGACGATAGCACTGGCTAAGAGTTACTAATTACATTGGACAAAGTAATTGATAGGGGGTTATCCTCAAATTTTTCTTGGACCGCTATCTGATTGCTCCGGATTGGCATACCAAATCTTATTCCCATACGGTGTACCTCTATTCGTTATTACGACTGTCTGGTTAAGTTACGATTTATTTATATTGTTTGCAGTGTGTGAAGATCCCGCTCAACATGGGAGAAATGATGGGTCATATCTTTAATTAGGTTATGAGCGACCTTTTTGTTCCACCAGTTGATTCTCTCTAAAACATTAATCGCTTTTTCTATAAATGAGTTTTTAAAACCTCAAGGCTATTAAACACTTGGAGATAGAAAGCTAACAATGATTCATCTGGCTCTTCGCGCATTTTTCTTGTTGCCTCATTTATCCCTTTTAAGGGTGTAACTAGATGTTTATAGTCAAGGAGGATCTTGGCTTCGTCCATATTAACTTAATCCATATTTAATCAAATCCTAGAATAATCGAAGAATTGTTGAACAAGCTAAGTGAAAAATCAATTAAAGGTTAATCGAAAATAGAAAAAATCTTGTTTAGCTATATCGTACAAATTAATTTTTTCTACCCTAAAACATCCGTGCAATATTTGTGCCTCAATAAATTATTACATAATATCAACAACTTTATAATGCTCTATCATTGAAAATGTATTTTTCTCTACATATTTTGGTGTTATACCAATAACGATACCCATATTTTACATGGCTCTAAAAAACGAAGCAGTAGGAAAGAGCATCGATTTATTATATTGAGAACATAAGTGCGCGCACCCTATTCCGTTCGAAATTTGTTAACACTGAAACCAACATTCTTACCATAGTCTGAGTTACAATCAATCGTACACTCCACAGATTTTTTATCTTATTTGTAAGCCGCAATATACTGATAAATAATAATCTTCAAAGATTCTAATCAACGGGAAAAAATTTGCCGGGATGGCGGAATTGGTAGACGCACGGGACTCAAAATCCCGCGATGGTGACATCATGGGGGTTCGATTCCCCCTCTCGGTACCAGAAAATACAAGGCTCCACAAAGATAAAGATCGTTTCTGTTTTCACGCTACTTCACAAATTTGGCACGCTCGCATAAGAAATTCCCAAAACCAACTTACCGAATCTTCGATATCTGCCCTTCTCAACCTGTGGATAACTACCCATTCTAGCCTTTACAGTGCCATGAATGTGCCACGAACATAATGGCACACTGCTAATCAGTGCAGAAAACTCTCGATTGCAGATTGCACCAGCCGAAACTAACTCACGCTCCAGTCAAAACTGACTTACGCATCAGTCGAAACTGACTTACATAGAGAAGGAGAATTAAGGCGTTTGGTTTATCTAGTAAATGGCCATACATGCTTTAGCCAAGAAGACTATGAGGGAATCTTAACTCATGCATTAGACGATCCTTTTAGCGCTCTAATCTATTTTATAACTCTAGCGAGGCAGGCAGTACCCTATTACACAAAATACGCTAAGGAATATGATCCATTTCGACTATTGGCATTAATAAAGAGACACGGACAGGAAACACACTAATTAGGAGCAATCATGCAATTTTAATTAGGGTACTAAGCCAACATGGAACGTGTTTAAGAATTGGATAGACAGCAACTCACAGATTTCTTCTACGCCAAGTGTTTTCATTTATCCCTCGTAAGCAACCACTCTTCAAAAACCCTGTTACATAGAACTGCGGGTGACCTCTTAGCTCTTAGCAAAGCAATAGCCTCTACTGCTTTCATCCCACTCTCAATTAACGCCAGTGCAGCAACTAATCCAGATCTGTTTAATCCCGCCTGACAATGCACCAAAGTGACACCTCGATGTTTATACGCATTTACACATGCTGCCAGCGAGTATAACTGCTCTTCTTTTGGCATATCCGAAGAATCAAATAACTGGGCTTTCGTAACCACTTGGTGACTTTGTATATCGTAAGGCTCCCAAGGATACAGATTCACTATGTACTCAAACTCCTCTGGGGCCTCCCCGACAGGACAACCTCCACTCCATAAATTACCCTCAATATGCGAAAACAATGGAACCTTGAACGGAGTATCCCCATGTAGGGCAATCCCCTCAATATGGTGTGATGTTAGATCAGCTAGTTTCATTTCTTTTATTCAACATTGTTGCATTGTTATCTGACAAAGATACTCCATTCAAGCAGCATTTATCTACTTTCTTAAATCAGATGGTCGGAATTAACAGACCGAAAAGAAGTACAGGCATTGCCACAAGATGACGTGAGTTGAAAAAGCGCTTAATCCGTTTTGGCGGTTTTTTTTCTTATCCGATTTGCGAATGTAGCAGCGTGTATACTAGCTGATAGAAAACATATTTAAAATATAATCTTGTACTCAATCTTTGGGTTTTTCCGCCATGAACTCTAAGCTTTCGAAATGGTTTCGTTGGTTAGAAGTTGTGAGAAGCGAGGTCCGAAACCTTGTCATGGCAAAATACACATTCCACGAAATCCAAGGAATGATAAAGGCTAACCCTCGTCTTAATCAGTACAGTAATTTGTTCATGACTATCTGTCACGTACTTATTTATCGCATGTTGTCATTGGCGTTAGACGTCAGGTCAAATGTGGTAAGCAGAGTATCTCAATAGCTCGTCTTTTCAAAGAAATGATTGCCGCACCTCAAGCATCCTCAAGAGATTATTACGTTAAACTGTACAAGTCATCGGTTATGGAAGGTTTGGCTGACGAAGATTTTAATAAATTCGCATCTCCAGATTCGGAGTATATCGATTCAGCCCTTGTAGCCGACGATCTTGCTTCTCTTCGAGAAGCATCTGGGCGACTCGAAGGCTTCGCTGACAAACATACTACACACTCAGATATACGCGGATTAATAAAGCTTTCAACATTCAACGACGTTGATTCCTGTATCGACTTACTCAACAGACTATATGTTAAGTATCATAGTTTTTTCCACGCTAAGAAAATAGACACATCGTTTATCGAACCGAAACATGATTGGAAGAATATTTTTAGCGTACCTTGGTTGCCATCTAGTGAATAGGGAATTCACCCTCCCAGTTAGGCTTTAAAGAAAGAGGGGCTTACCCCTAGAGGATCACAATGGAACGCAAGGGGTATGGATAAGTATGGAACTGACCCACTTCTTCTTAGACTGGATACCGCGCCTTTTTCCTTTTCCCAATTTTGGCGAAAAAAATTCCTAGAAGGAAATTAAGACATAGAAATACCTATAAAGGTGAACCATTAACTTAAGTTGGCCTACCCTCGCATCATGCGTCCTCTGCAGCCAGCAAACATATCGGAAAATAAGCAAGTAGCCGACCCAGCTTGAATTTGTTAGTCGCCATGTAGCGTTCTCCGGTGAAGACATTATTCCATTTGAGGCCAGCCAACTCGCTGGGTACTTCCAGTGCCGTATCACCCCACACCTCTGCCCCCATGGGAAGAATGTTTCGCTCGCCCAGCAGGCGCGTAGGCAAGCGTGGAACAAGTGCGATCATGGCACGATTTCCGAAGCGGCGTGCGAAGGCACAGGCATGAACAGCATGCTCGCCACGCACCATGAGTGGAAGATAGTCACCATCCCGAAAAACTTCAGGCCATCGCGCGCGTAGAGCAAGACTCTGCCAAATAGTATAGAGCTTAACGCGACCGTCTGCCATGTCCGCTACCAACGGCTGTAAGCGCTGTGGCCACTGTCCTGGCGGTACGCCCTCGACAAGCGATTTTACTTCCGCAAGCAGCTTGCGCCTATGGGCAAAATCTACCGGGCGACGATTGTCCGGATCAACCAAGTTGAACTGCCACAGTTCGCATCCCTGGTAGATATCTGGTACACCGGGTGAGACAAGCTTGATTAGGGTCTGAGCAAGACTGTTAAGAAGGCCTCGTAAGGCTATGGGCTGCACCAAGGATGCGAAGTCAACTAAAAATAGATTATTCTTTCCGGGCGCCAGCAGAGCCTGGACAAAGGCACTCGAGGCATTCTCGTAATCGATGTTTACGTTGATCCAACTGCTGTGCTCCTTGCTTTCGCGCAGGGCCTTGATCACGTAGGCGACAATACGAATCCGGTAATCCGAAAGCGCCGCCTCGTCAGGCTGGGTTAACGGCCAAGTGCCCACCAGGGTCTGGTAGAGCAAGTACTCGTCGTTACGGGAGGGTGCCTCCATACCATCGATAACACGCTTGCGGCCACGGTTCATGCGACTCCAGCGCGTAAGAATCTGCTTCCACGCCGTCGGCATCTCAGAGAGTACGTTGAGTCGAGCGCGAACATCTTCCGAGCGCTTGCTGTCGTGGGTGGATGTAGCCAGCAGGCTATGGGGCCAGCGGGATGCGCTGGCTCGTGTAGCTGCATGAAAGGCTGCCACGGAAATGCCGAAGCGACTCGGGTCCCCGCCAACATCATTGAGCGAGATCAGGCGGTGGTAGCGGTAGAGGGCCGTATCCTCCACCCCTTTAGCCATTACCGGCGGGGAAACCTGCTGGAACTTCATTGCAAAGTCATGTACCCGTTCACGGAAGAATACGTTACGACCGCGGGCAATATCGGTAGTCAATACCGCTTGGAGGAAATCGTAAATACCAGAGTCGGCGTCCGGACTACGCTTCTTGGCCGCCGCCACAGCCCAAGCAATATAGCGGCGATCGCCTGCAGACAGGTGTCCGTAGGCGACATAACTACGATATACTGGGAAGCAAGCCACCACCTCCATAAGGGCATCGCGCAACCCATTTAGGGTAAAGTCACAGGTATCTCGGCTTGCAGATGCGATGCGTGTCAAGCGGTTGGCAAGCACGTTTAGTTCGCACGCTAAGGACTTGTGCATGATAAGCTTCTTAGCCTCGTAAGCAAGCGTATTGAAGTCGACATCCGTATCGGTGAAATCATGGTAGATACGAGTCATTCGACATTCAGCGGTGCTATCCACAAAAAGGTTATTTACCAAGTTGGCGAAACGGTAGCCGGTATCTCCATGGATCGGCCAATTGTCTGGTAAGCACTCGTGGTCGGCGAGGATTTTCTCGATCACTAGATAGATCGGCAACCGCTCACCCGGCGCGAAGGGCTTGCCACTGATGGCCTGTTGCAAGCGGCGAAAGTATTGACCTGGGTCGTAAAGCCCATCTGGATGGTCGATGCGTAGCCCCTCGACCTTGCCCTGGGCCACGAGATCGAGAACGAAGCGGTGTGTGGCCTCGAACACTGCGGGATCCTCCATGCGCAAAGCCGCAAGATCATTGATGTCGAAAAAACGCCGATAGTTTATTTCATCAAGCGCGACTCGCCAGTAGGCGAGACGGTAGCCTTGAAGTTGAATCAGCTCGTGAAGCAGGTCGAAGCTGGACGCATCACCGGGGCGACCATTGAACTCTATTAAATTATCCGCAATGTGGCGAGCGATGTTGACGCAGGCCTCACTCAGGGCGATTAGATGGCGCTTATGTACATCCTTGTCGCGCTGGCGCTCGGCTACGCGTTCCGGAGACTTATCAGTACGCGCCGGCAGGCGCTCAAAGGCCGCGAGGAGGGTCTGTAGATCGACAAAGTCCTCGTGATTTTCCCCGAGGACGGCCGCCAGGCGCTCCATGTGGTGACCGACGATAAATGGATAGGTCGCAGGATCCACAGGTAATCGGTGTTCGTAGTAATACAGGCTAAATTCGCCGCGTGCTATGTCGTAGTCCAGATGTAACGTACCACTATTAAGCATCGCTCCGTAGTGATCACCCAACAAGGGCAAGAGCACCTTACCCTTCAGGTCAGGGTTAAGTGACTCCCAATCAATGTCGAAGTAAGAACCCCATACTGAGGCCGGACCATTCTCTAGCACGTCCAGCCACCATACGTTGTCTGCGCCCATGACGCCCATATGATTGGGAATCACATCGAGGATCTGACCTAGGCCATGTGCCTTTAGCGTAGCTACAAAATCTTCATATTCCTGTTGCGTGCCAATTTCCGGGTTGAGGAAGCCATGTGCGACGATGTCATATCCGTGGCTGCTACCAGGCCGTGCCTTGAGATAGGATGAGACGTAGCAGTGACTCACTCCCAACTCAGCAAGATAGGGCGTTAGTGCCGCAGCCTGCGTGAATGTAAGCGCACAGTTGAACTGGAGCCGGTAGGTTGCACGCGGTATTACGGCTTGGCGGGATGGCAGTAGTTCTTTGTTTTTGGAAGCTACCGAGCTGCCGCGCTCACGGAGCAACACTTCTCCAACAGCAGTAAAACGACCATCATCCCGCCAGTTCTCGAGATCTAGTGGCAATCTCCGCCGCCAGTTGGGATGCTGGTCATCTTGGCTACCTGGAAGGTTGGTCTGCCCAACGACACCAAGAATGTCCTCGGGCTGCACCAACATGACCTGCGCCTTAGTCCTTGCCAGGAAAGCGTGGATTGCGATCACAAAGGGCGTCGTAATATCGGGTACGGAAGCCGGATCGATGCTTGCTCCTTCCGGTAACAATGCCTCGTGTTCCAAGGCTATAAGAAATCGCGCACGATCCTGAGCGCGCTCCACAACCATCTTGCCGTGCTGTTCCTCCGAGGGAAAAAGTCGCAGGGCAGCGCGGGCGTCGAGGTCACTGCCCTTCCAGAAACCGCACAAAGTTGGCAAATCGTGGGTGCTCACGGCCACCAGGGCTTGGTGTGGATAATCGATCGGCGATTTGAAGCCGCCTTCTTCCGTGCGCTCTAACAAAAATGGTCGATAGGAAAGCACGCCAGCCGCTGCGAGGCGGGTTCGGAAATTCTCTGGTACCGTACCTAGGTCCTCACCAATCACCAGACAGCGGTTCCTCTGGCTCTCAAGTGCGACAATGCCAAGCATGTCTTCCATGGGGTAAGAAACGTAAGTACCTTGCTTTGGGGTTAAACCTGCGGGTACCCAAAACACGCGAGCGAGCGCCATAACGTGGTCAATGCGTAGTGCGCCACAGTGGCGCATGTTTGCGCGCAGCACGTCGATGAAGGGCATATACGCCACCTCCCTCAGACGATGTGGTACAAATGGTGGAAGTCCCCAATCCTGCCCAAAGAGATTTACCTCGTCGGGCGGCGCCCCTGTATAGGCGCTAGAAGCAAGAACATCTTGCCAGACCCAGGATTCTGATCCGCCCGGACTCGCACCCACCGCTAAGTCTTGAAAAAGACCCACGCCCAGACCACGGCGCCAGGATTGCTGACCGACGAAGGCAAGCTGTTCGTCGGTCAACCATTGCAGCCAGATGAAGAACTCCACGGCAACTGCGTGTTCGGCTGCGAATTCCACCACCGCTTGCGACTTGGGTTGGTGATATTGCGCTGGCCAAACCGGCCAGCCCCAAACAGCGGGATCTTCGCGTCTGAAATGATCCTGCAAGGCTTCAAAGCGCGCATGACATTCAAGGGCCTCGCCACCTTCCTCACGGAAGAATCGAAACGCGCGCGCCCTATCGGTGTCATTCACAAGATGGTGATCACGAAAGTGACGGTAAAGCAACGACAATACCGAGCGCTTGGCTGCAGATACCTCTTTGTAGTTGACCTTTTCGCTTGCACGCAGCCGCCGTAACCGAGTCTGGAAACGATCAGAGGCAACAAGATGGCGTGCGGCTTCGCATTCTACAAATTCTGGCATAGCCTCCACATCGAGGTAAAGGATGTTCATAAAACAGTGGCTCGATGGGCTGTAGGGGCTGATCCGCTCAGGGTCGTCCGGAAATAAGGCATGTAGGGGATTAACTCCAACCACACCGCCGCCAGCATCAGCGGTTAGGTCTACCAGAGAGCGCAAATCACTGAAGTCGCCAATACCCCAATTACGCCGTGAACGTAGGCCATAGAGCTGTACAGTTGGTCCCCACACTCGGTTTTCTCCTTTAACAGCTTCTGGTTGGTAGCAATTTTCCGGAGCGATGATAAGGGTCATAGCCCCATGCAGCTCGGTTTCGCGTCCTTGCTGCTCGATTTCTAAGCGATAGTAGCCGGGTGTCGCGAGTAGCGGTATGCCTAGCTCAACACGTAGAAAATATATCCCGCCCAGACACTGTTCATCCAGCTTTGGTAGCTCGTTGGGTAAAAACTCTCCCATCATCGCCGTACCTTCCTCCGGTGTTAGAATCCAGCGATGTTGAAGCCCTGTAGACGCCATCGGCAGCGAGAGTGATACAGCAGGCATCTCTCCGATCCGTAACACCTTTACAGGTGGCAATAACCGGCGCCATTCTCGCTCCTCTATTTCACGCAGCGATTCTTCGAGGCCAACCTCCGTATTGAAGTGCATGGCCGTAAGCAACGCCCGCCGGACGCGGTCTGAGGTAGCGTGGTGCTTGCCCCAGATGTCCTGATACTCTGATGCGATGCCACAGCGAGCTGCAAGTTTCACTAGCGTTTCAGATTTACCTTGAGCAGTGGAACGGCTCATTGGCAGCTCTCGAGTAACAGATGCCAGGCCGCCGAATATTGCGGCATCCTTCCTGTAGCTAGCGTAGTAGCGTTTAGGTTAGACGTAGCAAAGATCAGGGTTCCGTCCAAGAGTTCTACCTTGATATCTTCCTCACCAAAATTGGCGACGAGTGATAACCAACGGTTGCTACCTAGGCGCCAGCGAACAGAGAGCGAGTGCTCAGACCAAAACACCAGTTGAGGCGACCCGTTGCCCATGCCAACAAGATGTGGAGTAATCCACTGCCGGCGCAACCATAGTAGTCGTTGATGCAGTTCCAGAGTTGAACGATGATGTGCGCGTTCGAGGACACTCCAGTCAAGTACGCAGGTAGTAAAGGTAGTAATGGCATTGGGATCAGAGATGAGCTCCCGCTCGGCCGCATCAGTGAAGGGTTCGAAATGTGAAAACTCGTGCCGCCGGCTTTCGGTCACGGAATGGGCGAGCTCCTTGCCAAAGTCGCAGAAAAATAGGAAAGGTTGCTCCGCGGCGAATTCCTCGCCCATGAACAGCATGGGCGGCTGCGGTGCGAGCAGCAGTATGGCCGTAACGACCTCCTGCGCGGCGGGGGAAACGATATGGCACAGACGCTCCCCCATGGCACGATTGCCCACCTGGTCGTGAGTTTGCAGGAAATTGACGAAGGCGGCAGGTGGCAGGTGCCCACTTGGTTCCCCGCGCGGTGCGCCGTTTCGGAAGGCAGAAGGTTCGCCCTGGAAGATGAAGCCCTCGGTAAGACAGCGGCCTAGAAGCTGCGCTGGATGGGCAGTGTAGTCATCATAGCAACCATCAATTTCGTTGCTAGTTAGCACATGCATGGCATGGTGGAAATCGTCGTTCCACTGGGCCGTGGCATGGCGTGGCTTGCCCGCATCGTCACGGCCCAGATATCGAGCTTCATTGCGATCGTTTTCCAGTATCAGATGCACATTGCTCTCGCATCCCGGACCATGCTTGATGGCATCGGCAAGTTCTTCGACGATATTCAGTGAACTGTCGTCGTGCATGTTGTGGATAGCATCCAAGCGCAGACCATCTAGGTGGTATTCTTCTAGCCAGTAGAGTGCGTTGTGGATGAAGAAATCGCGCACCGTGCGGCTACCTTCACCGTCGAAGTTGATAGCCGCACCCCAGGGAGTTACGTGAGTGGAGTTGAAGAAGACTGGCGCATAGGTATGTAGATAGTCGCCCTCTGGACCGAAGTGATTGTAAACCACGTCTAGCAACACCATTAGGCCTCGGTCGTGGGCAGCATCGATGAGACGCTTGAAATCATCTGGGCGACCGTAAACAGCATCGGGGGCGAAAAGTAACACGCCATCATAACCCCAGTTGCATCGACCAGGGAAATCGGCCACGGGCATGATCTCGAGAGCGGTCACTCCCAGATCAACTAGATAGTCAATCCGCTCCATGACGCCGCCGAAGTTTCCCGTCGACGTGAAGCTACCAACGTGTAGCTCATAGATCACTGCCTCCTCCCAGGGGCGGCCACGCCAATCGTCATCTGACCAGTCGAAGGTGTCTGGATCAATTACCTCGGAGGGTCCATGCACATCTTCAGGGCTAAAGCGCGAGGCAGGATCTGGGACGATCAATCCGTCAGGCAACTCAAAGTGATAACGGCTTCCATTGCATGCCGCCGGTACCTTAAGCTCAAACCAACCAGCACCCATGGCTGCCATGGGCATTCCCTGTGCCTTGTCGAGTTGCAGCTTGACCGCTGTGACAGCTGGTGCCCAGAATCGAAAATTAACACCACCACCCTCGAGGATTTCGGTGCCGAATGGCATGACGTGGCGGCGCTTCACGTATAGCTCCGCTGGACCAAGAGGGCAAGTGAGCGGCCTTCGATGGTATAGGTATCTCCACCCTGAAAATAGCCGTCTGCTTCAAGGCCACAGGCTAAATTAAAATCGAGGAGGCTTAGCCATTGGCTGCCTTCATATAACTCGGGCAGGTGGAAGAGAATAGCCTCATGGTGACCGTTGAAGAGCAAAAGTAAGTTATCGTCAAGGATTGGGTTGCCACGTTGGTCCCGCTCCTCCATCGCTTCACCGTCCAGATACATGCCCAGGCAGCGCGCAAAATCGTGAACCCATTCCTCGTCGTTCATTTCGGTACCGTCTGGCTTGAGCCATAAAATATCCTTGATACTCGAACCGCGAATCGAGCGGCCCTGTAAAAAGTTGTTACGGCGGAACACAGGGTGTGCACGCCATAAACTAATGAGGTGTTGTACAAAAGCGAGAAACTCCCTATCAGTGCTGGAAGGGTCCCAGTTCACCCAACTAATTTCGTTGTCCTGACAGTAGGCATTGTTATTGCCTTTTTGGGTGCGCCTAATCTCGTCACCAGCCACGAGCATAGGCGCACCTTGAGAGAAGACAGTATTGCGGATACGCGCGCACTTGGCTAACAAGCCAGCACCAATGACACTGTCCTGGATGTCACCAGAGAGGATATGCAGCGAAGGTCCCGGATAATTACTAGAATTAATAAACCACTGCGGATTTAAGAGATTAAAGCTAGACTCACCACCCATCACATCGTGGTGAACGGCATAAAAAGTATTAATGTCGCCGGCGTCGCACCAGTAGGATTGCTCTTCGTATCTATAGATCCACGGAATACGGTTATCGGAAAAATTATAAACACAAACCCGGTGGCTGTAGATGAAGCGCAGCAGGAAATGACAGCCAAATTCATTCTCACCACGTTCCTTCGCTTCATGTAACGCCGTCAGCAGCACGCCCATGTCAAACAGGTAGTTACCCATGAAACCATAGGTCTGGTTCGAGTCGGAAGGCATTGATGGAAGATTCTCTGGTTTTTCCAGAAAACCTCGGATCCGGCCATCTCTGTCAGTATCAATGACGCCAAAGCTGGTAGCTTTACTCGGCGGCACTGGAATCGCCTCTACATGAGCCGAGCGCTGGCGATGACAATCAATCATCTACCGCACATCCATACTGTAGATATGATCGGTGCCAAAACCGCAACCATATCGAGCGCATGGCGATTTATTAGGTTGATGTTCTGAAACACAGCGTCAGGCATGCCCTAAAACCACCCTGTACCCTCGCGCATTTGCGGAGGAACAAGGGTGAATTGGCCTGTGAAACCGTTACCATGCCCCCGTCTTATCATATGCTCGATCAATGACTGGGATTTATACTGTATCCGCAGGTAGATGCTGTATATCTCCGAATTTACCAGGTTGCTGAGGACAAAATCAATGATGCGGTAGCGGCTACCGAAGGAAACCGACGGCTCGGATCGTTCTGCCGTGAGAGGCTTTAATCGGGAGCCCTGTCCGCCGGTTAGAACCATAACAAGTAATTTCATGAGTTATCTCCTGTGAGAACTTCTGTATCTCCTTGGTGATGGAACATTCTAAGCAAACTGAAGAGCGGGATGGCTAGCCAATCAGGCCGGTTGTCCATTTCGTAACGTAGCTCGTAGAGGGCCTTGTCGATGACGAAAAAATCGATCAGCCGCTCCGCCGCACCAGGGTCAATCGGCCATACCACACAGCCCTGAATCGCGTCTTGATAGCTTTTGAGAAAAGTCTCGGCAACCTTTTTCTCCCAGATATTCACCAAGGGGCCGAGATGATGGCGGTCTGCTGGGCGTACAGTGGTAGCACGATTAGCGGCCACAGACGAGACATAACTGAAAGAGCGCAGCATGCTAGCGACGTCACGAAGTGGCGAATGCTTTTGGCGCCGCACTTCTATGGGCCGGGCTGGTTCACCTTCGAAGTCCGTAATCACAAAATCGTTCTCCACTAACAGTACTTGGCCGAGGTGGTAATCTCCGTGATATCGCATCTTGGCGGCGGAAATGCCCACCAAAACTCGCGGGGAAATGCGTTCTAGCAGCGACGGCCGTAGTGAGAGTAGGCGATCGACCGCGGCTCGCAACACGAGGGGTAAGATGTCGCGGTGATCTTCCAGTTTATCTAGCGTAGCAACAGCCTCGGTATGCAGCTGGTCTGACCAAGCAGTAAGATTATCCGGCGTAATTGGTTCGGGTTCGAATGCGACATCACCAGTAGATTTGCAGAAAGCACGGTGAAGTTCAGCGGTTCGACGGCCGAGTACGCCCATCAGGGTTAGGAAGTAGCCGTGTGAGTCGCTTTGAAACTCTGCTGAATTGTGTATCGGCTCGGACAATTGCTCAGCCAGGTAGCGATCAAGATAATCTACGGCAAAGTTCCAGCCCGTACCCTGGTTTTCCACATAGGCCTGAAGCAGCACAAGCGTCAGTGTTTGGCCGTCGGAACGGTGGAATTCTATAGAACCAGCGACGGGCACAATATGCTGGAGGGATGACTGCTCGGTGAGAAAACGCCCCACTTCTACCTCTTGGCTGGTGCCGAACTGGAGACGACGATAGCCCTTAAGAAATAGGCGGTTGCCAAAACAGATTACCGTGTTACTTTGTTCCAGCGAAGGGTGACTAACCGGCTCCTCGATGCCGTCGGCTAGTTTGCCGAACGCCGGGTAGGAGCGAAACTCGACCCGTCCCTTACCAAACGGGAAATCGATGTTTTGGCTAATACCCTGGACCAGCGCGCGGCAGAAACAGTCATCACCGATGGCGTCGAAAAGGACCCCAGTATGTTCCTTCTGCCGTATCCTTGCTAACGTCCAAGGCGCTAGTGCCTGGAGATTTTCCTCGCCATCTTCCTTCTCCCAACAGATGGCCAGGGGCAGTAGATAGAGCTGGGGTGATAGGTCAGCAAAATGCACCTCGATGATGGTAAGCAACCAGTTGCCTTGAGACGTGTTCCACTCTTCCTGCTCCAATAACTCTATACGAATAATACGATGGCCCTTGGCGGCGAACCAGCGCTTGGTAGTAAGATAGGGCGTCAGCACTTTGTGCTGGAATTGTTCCTGTGTGGTAGCGGCGATGGCGCCACGCACGGTGTTAGCGCTGGCCCGACCCTTGGAGAGTAGTGGATCCCAGCCCTCAGTGAGCACCAGCACAGGCAGCGCCGGCCGCGCCAAGCGATCTTCGTGCCAGTAGGGAACCTCAGCATCAGTAGCAAGACGAAAACCGTAGGTACCATAACCCTTGAGAGTAAGTAGGTAAGGCAGGACACCGATTGGAGGAAAGGCGATGTGTCCGAGCAGCTCAACCGGCACCCGATCAATGAAGGCGGAAAGGTCGAGTTCCACCGGCTGGGAAGTACGCGAGAGATTCACCACACATAGCAGTGTCTCGTTCTTCCACTCGAGCACATAGGCAAGAATCTTGCGGTTACCAGGTTCCAGGAATTTAATGCTGCCTCGGCCAAAGGCCTTATAGTTCTTGCGTACGGCGATGATGCGCTTAATCCAGTGCAACAGAGACGAGGGATTGCGCGCCTGCGCCTCAACATTGATAGCCTCATAGCCGTAAATAGGATCCATATTGGGAGGCAGATAAAGTCGTTGCGGATCGACCTTGGAAAATCCAGCGTTGCGATCCGGGCTCCACTGCATAGGAGTACGCACGCTGTCCCGGTCACCGAGATAGATGTTATCGCCCATGCCGATCTCATCGCCGTAATAAATAATGGGGGAACCTGGAAGAGTCATTAGAAGAAAATTCACCAGCTCGATCTTGTCGCGATTATTTTCCATGAGTGGTGCTAGACGCCGTCTAATACCGTCGTTGACGCGCATGCGCGGTTCGGCAGCGTACATCTCATACATGTAGTCGCGCTCACTCTTGGTAACCATTTCCAGGGTTAATTCGTCGTGATTGCGCAGAAAGATGGCCCACTGGCAATTATCGGGAATGTCCGGCGTCTGCTGCAAAATCTCGACAATGGGATGGCGTTCCTCCTGAGCCACAGCCATGAAGATGCGAGGCATGAGTGGAAAGTGGAAGGCCATGTGACATTCGTCGCCGTCGCCGAAGTACTTGTACGCATCCTCGGGCCACTGGTTGGCCTCGGCAAGTAAAATTCGATTCTGGTACCTGGCGTCGATGGCCTGACGTATCTGCTTGATGACCGCATGGGTTTCTTCCAGGTTTTCGTTGTTAGTACCTTCTCGCACGCACAGGTAGGGAATTGCGTCTAGGCGCAGGCCGTCGACGCCGAGATCAAGCCAGAAACGCATAACGCGGATAACTGCCTTCACCACCTTTGGGTTGTTGTGGTTGAGGTCAGGCTGGTGGGAGAAAAAACGGTGCCAGTAGTAAGCGCCGGCCACATCGTCCCAGGTCCAGTTGGATTTTTCCGAGTCGGTAAAGATAATGCGCGTCTCGGAAAACTTCTTGTCGGTATCCGACCAAACGTAGAAATCACGTTTGTTTGAACCAGGTGGTGCGCGGCGTGCGGCCTGGAACCAAGGATGCTGGTCGGAGGTGTGATTAATGACCAACTCGATAATGATCTTTATTCCACGCTTGTGGGCCTCTCGGATGAAATTACGAATGTCTGAACGGGTCCCATACTCCGGTTGCACGTTGCGATAATCGGAGATGTCATATCCTTCGTCCTTGAACGGCGATGGGTAAAACGGCAGCAGCCACAGGGTGTTGACACCGAGGTCCTGAAGGTAGTCTAGCTTCTCTGTCAATCCTTTGAAGTCACCTATGCCATCGTCATTGCTGTCGAAAAACGCTTTGACGTGTACTTCATAGATGATGGCATCCTTGTACCAGAACGGATCGTCCTCCCAGTCAAGGTCGACCGGGGGAAAGAAGGCACTGTGGTTCTTATTGTTAGCCTTGTGCATTACGCTCTCCACGTAGGGTGGGAGTAATCAAAGTTGCGTTCGCTTCGCTTGTGGTGCGCAAACTGAGGATTTGCATCGGCGACGCCCGCGGATAAAGGCGAACGAAATTACGCCTTCCCTGCCACTCAAATTTAGCACCAGAAAGCAGGTCATGCACCTCGTAGGGTAAATCGGGTGGTACACCAAGTTCAGCTAGAGGTAGTTCAATCCAGCCGGCTTGAACGTTATGTGGTTCAAGATTAGCTACCATGACCAAAACGTTGCCACCCGCCAATTTACTGTAGCAGAGCATGAGAGGGTTGTCGACCATGTGAAAGCGTAGGCTCCAGTCTGACTGCAAGGCAGGATTGTCGTGACGGATGTGGTTAAGGCGGGCAATATAGTCGCGCAGACTGTCAGGACAGTCGAGATCCCATTGCCGCAACTGATACTTCTCAGAATTTCGGGGTTCCTCGCTACCTGGCTCGCACGCTTCGTGTTCCATCAGCTCAAATGCTGGACCGTAGATACCATAGCTGGCACCCAAAGTCGCCGCCAGAGCCACCCGTAAAAGGAAAGCAGGTCGACCTCCATATTGCAAGAACTCGGGCAGGATGTCCGGGGTAATGGGCCATAGGTTAGGCCGAAAATACTCTCGGGAATCGTGGTGAGTAAGCTCGGTAATGTAGTCCGTCAGCTCCTGCTTGGTATTGCGCCACGTAAAATAGGTATAAGATTGAGTGAAACCCAGTTTCGCCAGATGGTGCATGATCTTTGGCCGGGTGAAGGCCTCAGCAAGAAAAATAACTTCTGGATGCTCTGCTTTGACACCTCCAATCAACCACTCCCAGAAGGAAAAGGGCTTGGTGTGCGGATTATCCACTCGAAAGATGTGCACCCCCTCCCCGATCCAATGGTCCACTACGCTTCTCAGTTCGTACCACAGTTCTTCCCAGCGTTCACTCTCAAAATTGAAAGAATAGATATCCTGATACTTCTTAGGGGGATTTTCCGCGTATTGGATGCTTCCGTCCGGACGATGGTGAAACCACTCTGGGTGTTGCGCCACATAAGGATGATCCGGCGAACACTGGAAAGCAAGATCTAAGGCGACTTCGATGCCAAGCTCTCGAGCCCGCACTACCAACCGGCGGAAATCCTCAGCGCTGCCTAGTTCGGGGTGGATATCACGGTGTCCACCCTCGATGGCACCAATGGCCCATGGACTGCCGGGATCGTCTGGGCTAGTTGAAAGGCTGTTGTTGGGGCCCTTACGGAAGGTGTGGCCGATAGGGTGAATAGGCGGTAGATAAAGCACGTCGAAGCCCATAGAGACGATGTCCGGCAACCTCCCGATCAGCTGAGTGAAAGTACCGTGTGCGTTGTCTCCGGCAAGACAGGAACGAGGGAAAAGCTCATACCAGGTGGAAAAACGTGACCGCTCAATGTCCACCACCACCTCCAGTACGCGGCAGTATTCGGTAATGAAGAATCTCTCCCCATTTGTGGCCATGAGGGTAGTTAAATCTTCGCTTTGGGCTATTGCCTGCCCTGCCTCTATCGTGGTAGTAGAGTGAAGTTTGGAGGCCCAGTCCTTGAGTTCACGACTATCATCACCTCCAGCACGTTCCGCAGCAGCACCTATCAGAGCGGCGCCAACCTGCAGAGCGACAATGATATCGTCGTCCTCCTGACGCTGAGCAAGGTCATGGCACCAGGTCAGGAAGTGATCCACGCTGGCAACGACGGTGTATTCGTGCCGGCCTACAGCATCAACAGAAAAACGGGATTGCCAGCGGTCTTTTCTCGCGGGAGTCATCAACACCTCTACCCAGGACTGGGTTCCAGCCGGCCGATGCAGCAACAAGCAGAGCAACTGATCGTGGCCGTCGACAAAGATGTCCGCCTCAACGATCACATCCTCACCCACGGTACGCTTGATCGGGAAGCGACCACCGTCGACTTCGGGGCTAACCCGATCGATTACCGCGCGGGTACGACCGGCTTGGGAGAGAGCGCGATTCTTTATGATGTTCCTCCACTTCTGGTTGCTGGCTTTAGGACCAGTGCCGCCAGCGGCGGAAGAGTCAACGACAGGGAACATGAATAGCCTTGGCTGACAAGAAGTGTTGCCTCGAATCGGCCAAAGTTGCTCATACCACTACCACCGTAATAATTTGCGTCGCTGTTGAGGATTTCCTCCCATTGACCGCCACGTGGTACTCCGACGATGTTGTTGTGACGCGGCATCGGGGTAAAGTTGCACACCACTAAGACGACATCGCCCAGGTAGCCGCCATAGCGCAGAAATCCTATGACGCTTTTCTTCCTGGCGCAGAAACTCACCCAGGCAAAACCGTCTGAGGTAAAATCCCTATCATGAAGTGCCGCTTGTTCGCGATAAACGTGATTGAGATCGGCCACCCAACGCTGAACACATTCGTGCAGCAGATACTGAAGCACCTGCCATTCTAAGCTTTCCTCATGCTGCCACTCGCACTTCTGCCCGAATTCTCCACCCATGAACAGCAACTTCTTGCCGGGGTGAGTCCACATCAGGCCATAGAGCAAGCGTAGGTTAGCGAACTGCTGCCACTCGTCTCCCGGCATCTTGCTAAGGAGAGTGCCCTTACCGTACACTACCTCGTCGTGGGATAAGGGTAGGACAAAATTCTCGGTAAGGGCGTGACAAAGTCCGAAGGTGAGATGGTAGAAGCGATACTCGCGAAATAGCGGCTCCTGCTGGAAGTACTTCAGCGTATCGTGCATCCAGCCCATGTTCCACTTCATGCCAAAACCCAGGCCACCCATGCAGGTGGGACGAAACACCATGGGCCAGGCGGTGGATTCCTCGGCGATAGTCTGGATGTCCGGATAATCGCGATATACGGCTTCGTTGAGGCTGCGCAGGAAACTTATGGCTTCAAGGTTCTCGCGCCCGCCGGGGACGTTAGGTATCCACTCGCCCTCCTTTCTCCCATAATCGAGGTAGAGCATGGAGGCAACGGCATCGATGCGTAAGCCGTCCACATGGAACTTGTCGAACCAGAAAAAGGCACTGGAAATGAGGAAAGCGCGCACTTTGTGACGCCCGAAATTGAATATGGAACTTTTCCAGTCCGGGTGAAATCCTTGGTGCGAATCAACGTGCTCGTAGAGGCAGGTGCCGTCGAAGCAGAACAGGCCATGTCCGTCATCGGGAAAATGTGCAGGCGCCCAGTCGAATATGACGCCGATGCTGGCCTGGTGCAGGGTGTCGATCAGGAACATGAGATCCTGGGGGGGCCATAGCGAGCCGTCGGGGCAAAATAACCCGTGGTCTGGTAGCCCCAGGAACCGTAAAAGGGGTGCTCCGTCAACGGAAGCAACTCCACGTGGGTAAAGCCCATCTCCTTCACATAGGACGCGAGTCGAGGCACCACCTCTCGGTAGCTGAGGAAACGGTTACCCTCCTCAGGAACACGTCGCCAGGAACCCTGATGCACCTCATAGGTGGATATGGGGGCATTAAGGGCATTGACCGTAAAGCGTCCAGCCATCCAATCCCCGTCGCTCCAAGCGTAGTCTAACTTCCAGAGGCGCGAAGCGCTGCACGGCGGCTCCTCGGCATAGCGGGCGAAAAGGTCGGCTTTCTCGGCTACCTCACCGCCGGGACCGGTAATATGAAACTTGTAGCAGTCACCTATAGCTGGCCCTGAGATGAATCCTTCCCAAAGGCCCGAGTCGTCGTCTCGGCGATGCAGAACATGATGCTCCACCTGCAAGCCGTTGAAGTCGCCGATTACCGACACGCGCGCGGCATTGGGCGCCCAAACACAAAACCGGAAACCGGCTTGGCCAGACTTTTCTGTCGCATGGCCGCCAAAATGCTCGTAGAGGCGGTCATGGGCGCCCTCGCGGAAGAGGTAGATATCGTGCTTGCTAAAGAGGGTATGCGAAAGTACGGTAGTCGTAAGGTTTATCGCGTACCTCCCGGCTGCGTACCACCATCCCGAAACGGCTGCGCACCTGCTTCCTGAGATAGGTTAAAGGGCGGGCTTGAGCCATCCTTGGATTGGCCGGCATAGATCGTAAGATGGGGAAAAGGAATCTCAATACCAGCAGCGTCGAAGGCGTATTTGAGACGACGATAATATTCTCTGCGTACTCCCCACTGCTGTATGGGCGCCACCTTGAAGCGACAGCGCAGAATTATCGCCGAGTTGGCCCATTCATTTACACCGACGATTTCCATTTCCTCCAGGATCTTGGGGGCAAAAACCGGATCGGCACGCAACTCGGCACCCACCTCGCTCATCACCCTAAGTGCCTGATCAATATCCTCGCGATAAGCCACGCCCACATCCACCACCGCATGAGCGTGGCCGCGGGTCATGTTAGTGACTGTAGTAATGCAACCATTGGGCACGAAGTGGACGTGGCCATCGTAGTCGCGCATCTGCACGTAGCGCAAAGTGACCTCTTCTACTATGCCGGCATGGCCGCCGACCGCGACTACGTCGCCCTCGCGAAGCTGGTTCTCCAGCAGCAGGAAGAAACCGGTGAAATAATCCTTGACGAGGCTCTGGGCGCCAAAGCCAATAGCTAGGCCCATCACGCCGGCGGCGCCGAGTATGGGTGCGATGGAAATACCTAGTTCGCCCAGTATCACGATGCCGGTGACCAGAGAAATGAGAACCGAGGCAATGTAGCCGAACACCCGGCTGAGGGTGGCGACGCGCTTCGCCTTCTCAGCATCCTTGGAACTTTGTGCGACGCGGAAGCGAAAGGTGCTGATCAGTTTGCGGGAGAAAGCTAAGGCAACCCACCCTAGTATGGCGATGAAGACAATGCGCAGACCCGATACCATTGCTGGCGAAAACTGGTAGCCAAATAAAACTAGGTCATTTAGTGAAATTTGTCCCATTACTGTTCCCCCTGTTCACTGTATAGTATAAGAAAATTCTTGATTGTTATGTTTGTGTTAAAGATTATGGCCAAAAATGATCATTCAAGCAAGCTAAGGGGCAGACAGCAGTAGGAGGAGGAAAGAGAAATCTCGTTTTCACCAACTTAGCCTAATGAACAACCCAGATAGGCACAGCAAGCAAACAACTGTACGAGAAAATATAAATTCTGGACCGTTAATTCTTGCTATTCAAGAAACCCAAGCGTATACTTGATTACTTGTTACATAATCAAGTTGCACGATGAACAACACTATAAAAACCCATGGTGGCAGGCGCCCAGGAGCCGGGCGTAAACCTGGCAATAGTGCGACTCAACCCACTACAGTCATACGTGTTCCGGTAAACACAGCCGAAACCATCAAGGACTTTGTTTCTGCCCTAAAAAAGAAGCACACGTTACAGGGACGGGCTGGTGTTGTTGATCTGATCCAATTCGCACAAGCTAAGCAACGTGTCATTCTTCCACTCTATACGTCGAAGGTGTCTGCCGGTTTCCCGTCCCCAGCTGATGACCACGTCGAACAGCGGCTCAATCCAAGCGACTATCTCGTGAAAAACGATACTGCAACCTTCTTCGTACGCGCCAAAGGTGACTCAATGATAGAGGTCGGTATCTTTGATAATGACGTGCTGGTTATTGATCGTTCTAGAACTCCGCAGACTGGTGACATCGTCCTTGCGGTGCTGGACGGCGAATTTACCGTGAAAACTCTGGGTCGGTCTAGAAAAAGCGTGAAGCTTATCCCGGCCAACCGGAACTACCCTGTCATTGAAATCAAGAAAGGCCAGTCACTTGAAATCTGGGGTGTTGTCACTGGCTCCATGCGCAAATTCAAATGAGTCACTCCATCACTCTCGT
Organism: Betaproteobacteria bacterium; assembly: GCA_004356775.1. Lineage (GTDB taxonomy): Bacteria > Pseudomonadota > Gammaproteobacteria > Burkholderiales > Nitrosomonadaceae > BJGV01. The sequence continues at coordinate 33,885 of SMXG01000016.1, forward strand.
TGACTGCAACAACTTTTACGTTAGTTGCGAGCGAGTATTTAACCCAAAGTTAGAAGGTAAACCAGTGGTAGTACTTTCCAATAATGACGGCTGTGCGATTGCCAGAAGCGATGAGGTGAAGGCACTCGGTGTGAAAATGGGGCAACCTTGGTTTCAGTTTAAAGACTTAGCAAGAAAACATGGCATCATCGCTTACTCTTCCAATTATGCGCTCTACGCCGATATGTCCAATCGAGTAATGAACATTCTCTCCGAGTTCAGTCCTAATCAAGAGGTGTATTCCATTGATGAATGCTTCCTCGACCTCACAGGGTCCTGTAGATACAACCTGACTGACCATGTGCAGAGAATTCGCAAGCGCATCCGGCAACAGACGGGATTACCTGTATGCGTAGGAATTGGAACATCCAAGACACTAGCGAAACTCGCGAACCATATCGCCAAGAAAAACTCACAGTTCCAAGGCGTGTGTGACCTCAACGCGATGACAACACAGGAACAAAATAAATGGCTACACAAGATTAAAATTGGAAAAGTATGGGGCATCGGTAAGCAGCTTGCACCAAAGTTGCGGCAGATCGGAATTTATAACGCACTCGATCTGAAACATGCTAATCCAGAAACGCTGAATTTGCGGTTTTCGGTGTTGTTGAAGAAAACTATCCACGAGCTTAATGATGTAATCTGTATTGAATTGGAAGAAATAGTCTCTCCCAAGAAACAAATAATTTGCTCCCGCTCCTTCGGTGTGCCGGTGACTGACCTCGAAAGTCTGGAGCAATCCGTTGTCCTCTATGTTAGCCGTGCTGCCGAGAAACTACGCCAACAGAATTCCTATGCGGGGTCAATCCACGTCTACATCCGCACTAGCCCGTTCAACAAGAAAGAACCTTACTACGCCAACAGCATGACTATCCCATTACCGGAACAAACAGACGATACCTTGGTACTTATTCGGGCCGCATCATGGGGACTACGTAAGATTTACCATGACGGATGCAAATACCAAAAGGCAGGGGTTATGCTATCCAAACTCGTGTCGGATGAAGAACGACAACCTGACCTGTTTGGTAAAGAAAAGGTGCGGAGCAAGTCAAACAATCTGATGATGGTACTAGATCAGGTCAATGCACTGATGGGAAGAAAAACGCTGGCAATCGCCGCCGAGGGCATCATACAACCATGGAAGATGAAACAGAGCAACAGAAGTCCGAGATATACGACTAGCTGGGATGATTTGATAGCGGTTAATCACAATTTAATATAAGGGAATGCTGAGCTAAAATTAAATCTCTATAGATACGCAGTGATTTGATTCTCTTTCTACAAGAACCATCATGGGTTTTAGTCAGCAAGTTGGAGTTTCCCTGATTAAGACGGATCTAGTTCATGTCGACCATTATCCATGTAATGATTAATCCAGAAATATTCTGTTGGTCTATGCGGTATAGTAGAAGCCACGTATTTAGTTTATGCAACATACGTGTTAAAATATTGTCGTAGTGGAAATTTAAGATTTAACAAAACAATAATAGGGAGAGTGACATAGAGGCCATACTTGCTAACCCCAGAGGATTCTGTGCGGGCGTGGTACGCGCCGTAGAAATCGTCGAGCATGCACTGGTACTTTATGGAGCGCCAATCTATGTACTGCACCAGATCGTACACAATCAGCAGGTAATCCACGATTTGGAGGAACGTGGGGTCATTTTTACCGAGGACATGAAAAGTATCCCACCTGGCACGGTAACCGTGCTAAGTGCCCATGGCGTATCCGACGCCGTTATGGAAGCTGCCCGTACCCAAGATCTAGAAATTATCGACGCAACTTGCCCGCTAGTTACCAAGGTACATATACAAGCTCAACGTTATAGCAAAGAGGGGTACGAGGTGGTGATCATCGGCCATCGGGGCCATGTTGAGGTAGAAGGAACCTATGGACGAGTGCGTGGAACGGTACATGTGGTTGGCTCTGTAGAAGATGTCCAAGCCTTGGTGGTTTATAATCCGAACCGGGTAGCCTACGTCACCCAGACTACCCTCAGTCTGGATGATACACGCTCCATAGTGCAGGCCCTGAAAAATCGCTTTCCGGACGTACATGGCCCTGAGTTATCAGACATCTGCTATGCGACACAAAATCGTCAGAACGCCGTGCGAAACCTTGCCACAAAAGTTGATGTAATCCTGGTGGTGGGTGCGCGAAATAGTTCCAACTCATCGCGTTTACAAGAAGTAGGTAAAATGAGTGGTGTGGATGCCTATCTAATTCAGGATGCGGATGAAATTTCACCGAATTGGTTTGTTAATGGCTCACGAATCGGCATAACTGCCGGTGCTTCTACTCCTGAGGTATTGGTGCAAGGTGTTCTCGATCGTTTGCGGAAGCTTGGAGTAAACAGTATCCACGAGATGGAAGGAGTGACTGAAGATATCACGTTCAAGCTCCCGACAACACTATTACGGCACCAGGAATCGCTATAAGTGTAATTCACAAAAAAAAGAAGATAGAGGGTAGCTATTTTGTTTAAGTATGACTATCATTCGGCCTATTAAAAAAAAATGGGGGAGACTTGTTCATGGGCGTTCCGTTACGTCAACAAATAGCTGTAGGCAGCTATTTAATTAAACAAAAATTGAAAAGGGTTAAGAAATACCCGTTAGTTCTAATGTTGGAACCCCTTTTTCGTTGTAATTTAGCCTGTGGGGGCTGTGGCAAGATAGATTATTCTGATGAAATTCTGGACAAACGTCTTTCATTTGAAGAATGTATGCAAGCTGTCGATGAGTGTGGCGCACCAATGGTATCAATTCCGGGCGGAGAACCACTAATACACAAAGAAATGCCACAAATAGTTGAAGGTATTGTCGCCCGTAAAAAGTACGTCTATCTGTGTACGAATGCGCTTTTGTTAAAAAAGAAAATCGGCGATTATAAACCATCTCCGTATTTAACCATTTCTGTCCATCTGGATGGGATGAAAAAAAGACATGACACCTCTGTTTGTCAGGACGGCGTTTTTGATCGGGCAGTTGAAGCTATAAAAATAGCAGTAAGAAAAGGCTTTAGAGTCACCGTGAACTGCACTCTCTTCCAAGGCGAAACCCCAGAAGACGTTGCAGAATTTCTGGACTATTCCATGACGTTGGGCATAGAAGGTGCAACCATTGCACCTGGATTCAGTTATGAGCACGCGCCCCAGCAGAATGTCTTCATTAAAGGCCAAGACACCAAAAATTTGTTTCGGGGTATCTTTAAACTTGGTAAAAAACGTAACTGGAAATTAAATCATTCCACGCTTTATCTTGATTTTCTGGCGGGTAATCAGAGCTATGATTGCACCCCATGGGGCAACCCGACACGTAACGTGTTTGGCTGGCAGAAACCCTGTTATTTGTTGTCAGACGAGGGCTATGCATCCAGTTTCCAAGAACTTCTGGACGATACACCTTGGGAGAAATATGGAAATACTAATAATCCTAAATGCGCGCAATGTATGGCCCACTGTGGTTATGAAGCAACTGCGGTTGAAGATATGTTGCAACATCCTCTGAAAGGGTTGCTGATATCTATCCGAGGCCCAAAGACTTCGGGGGAAATGGTAGCTGAACCTGTACCTAAATGGATAACCAAGGAGTTGGAAGAACGAAATAAACTTTCTGGGATTCCTATTTCGGTTATGCGATAGTGTTTGTCACCTAATAAGCATTAAACTGAGCTTTCACTTGCCTACCATGATAGTATAAATTTGTTCAATTACTTGATTGTTGTAACTCCGACTAAAATTACCACAACAAACAAAACCCTCAGTTATCTACCTAAGTTATCTACTCGACGTGATCAAGATTTCTACGCGAGACTCACGCTTAGATGCTCCATCGTGGCGATGTTTAAGTACGGATCGAATCTAGTTAATTCTAACCCGGCGCATTGATTAGCTATAATAGGTGTGCATTCTGCCCTTGCTAGCAACATTCTTTACCTTAATCTTGTAGTCAATCCGTGTAAGTGAATAGCACGCACCGTCTCCCATCCACTGCTTGTCAGCCTTACTTTATACTTAGATATAATACCAAATTCTACACAACGCTATCGCTTCGAAGTACACCTGTTAAAAAGACTGCCGACATGAGAATTTTGCTCAAAATTAAATCAATATTTCATTTTCTAACAATGGCAGCGATACTATTGATACTATTGTATATACCAGCATCTTGGGCCCAGAAACCGGATACTACTAGCCCGGTGCAGATTATAAACAGTCTACACGAGACTCTGCTCAAGGGAATGCGAGGGGGAGACAAATTAGGATTTCAAGGTCGCTTTAAATTACTAGCCCCCGTAATTGATCGCACCTACGACCTCGATTTCATTGCACATATTATTCTAGGAAAGTTTTGGACTAAACTAGACCGCGAGCAACAACATATCTTTTTCGAGACTTTTCGTAAGCTCAGTATTAGCACCTACGTGGGATGGTTCAAAAACTATGAGGGCGAGCGTTTTGAATTTATAGAACAAAAAACTATGCCTCGAAATCAGTTACTAGTGCGCAGTCGATTGATCAAGGCCAATGGCGACACTGTGAGTTTTGACTACATTCTGCGTCAGGGAAAAGGGGGTTGGCGCATCATCAACATTTTGGCTGATGGAGTCAGCGACATTGCACTAAAACGTGTCGAATACCGTTCCATTCTTAGTCAGAATGGCTTCCCAGTCTTCATCGATATGCTCAAGAAAAAGATTGTTATGGCCGAGAAAAACTAAGAATTAACTGTTTCAACTTACTTCCTGAAGGATAACCCACGATAGTGGAAGCCTCGCAAGGACATATCTATCGCGCTTTTGCACGTTGGACTACTGCCTCTTATCTCTACGCTCCATGGATTCTTCTTGCGGCGTTACTAACTGCTGTGACATGTACCGTGTATATTTCACGTAATCTGGGCATGAATACTGATACCACGGATATGCTCTCTGAACACCTGCCGTTTCGTGTCAATACAAAGCACTACAATAAAACGTTCCCCCAGGAAATGGATAGCTTGTTACTGGTACTAGATGCACCTACACCCGAGCAAGCTTATGCCGCCGCTGAACTTCTTTCTGCTCGCTTGAAAGAAGACCCCATAAATTTTCAAGACGTTTACGCTCCAAACGTGGACGCTTTTTTCGTGCGCAACAGTTTACTTTACGAGAGCATTCCTGAATTGGAAAGAATTTCTGATCACTTGGCAAGCGCACAGCCGCTGATCGCTCATATTGCTCGAGATCCAACGTTGCATACCTTTGCTTCTGTGCTCACTGGTGCAGTAGAGGAATTGCATAAGGGGCGCAGCTTGGAGCTAGGGCCTTTACTAAATAGCTTGAGTGAGACTCTGAATGCTCGGCTTGCAGGAATACCGAGAATTCTTTCATGGCAAACTCTATTTCGTGGTGAGCCACAGAAAACTAGGTACCAAGAATTTATTATGGTGAAACCAAGGCAGGATTTCACCCAGTTATACCCAGCAGAACGATCCATTTCGGCACTACATGTTTTAGCAACGGATATCAGCTTAACGAATGATGGTCCGGTACGAATGCGCATTACCGGTGAAGTGGCTTTAGCTGATGAGGAGCTCAAAAGCTCTCTACGCGGCATGGAGTATGCCGGAACAATCACGTTTGTGATGATAATGATAGTGCTCTTTCTTGCAATGCGTACTATTAGGCTGGTGCTCGTCGTGTTGCTGTGCCTAACGCTAGGTCTGATTCTTACCGCAGCTTTCGCCACCGCTGTCATCGGTCACCTGAACCTTATCTCCATCGCTTTTGCGGTGTTATACATAGGTCTTGGCGCAGATTTCGCCATCCATTTTCTGCTGCGACATCGCGAGATACTAGAAAGAGGCCTACCAGCAAAAGGAGCTATGTACGAAGCTGGCGGCACGACCGGAGGTGCACTAATGGCGTGTGCTATCACGAACGCAATTGGTTTCTATGCTTTTATACCTACCGATTACAGTGGAGTGGCGGAGTTGGGAGTCATCTCTGGTACCGGAATGCTGATAAGTCTGTTGGTTACCCTTACTATAGGTCCCGCCTTGCTACGTTACATACCAAAACGACTTGAAACAAAATCTGGCACAAAGGTTTCTCTAAGCAGAGTACTTGAAATATTATTTAAGTGGCATAAATTGACGTATGTAACTATTTTTGTAGGATTACTTGCTGCTGTGGCACTGTTACCCCAGCTAAGATTTGACTATAACTTATTGAATATGCAAGACCCAAATGGAAAAGCTGTAAAGACTTTTAGGGAACTACTCGAGGAAGTTGAAAACTCACCCTGGCATGCAAATTTGCTGGTTAACAATCGTGAGGAGACAGATCGCTTGGTGCAAAGTCTGACCGAACTTTCAGAGGTGAAAAAAGTAGTAACAATCTTTGATTTTGTACCAGTAGAACAGGAGAAAAAACTCTCACTCATTGCGGAGATGGCGCTCATAACAGGACCGATTATGCTATCAACGCCTTCGTCAGTGAAAAATGAACAGGTATCGATAAAACAAAGAAAAGCGTTGGACAAGTTAAGTATCACGTTGGATCGATTCATTGCTGAAAGACCTGAGCATCCTGTCTCGATATCCGCCCGCACTCTGAGAAACTCGCTTGCCACACTGTTCGATCATCTCAACATACAGAACATTAAAGATAGAAACAAGCTGTTGCATTCAGTAGAAGAGGATTTACTCGTTACTTTACCTACATCTCTGCGACGCCTGCAGATTGCTATCAATGCTTCCACTCCGTTTAGCGAGCAGGGCCTTCCAACTTCGTTGAGTAGCCGCTGGCACAGTCAATCAGGGGAATACAGGATCGCAGTCTACCCAACAGAGGATATTAACGACAACGAGGCATTACGACGTTTCGTACGAGCAGTGCAACAAGTAGCACCTCAGGCTACAGGGGCTCCGATGGTGAGTCTGGAAGCGGGCGAAGCCGTAGTACAAGCCTTCATACAAGCTTTCACACTA
>SMXG01000001.1 GCA_004356775.1 Betaproteobacteria bacterium
CTCATTGTTGATTTGGGAGAGGTTTATCCCGAGCTTAAGAGTCTGCGGCTGCGTGGACGTTTGGAGGGACGCAGGGTGGTGCCTTACTACAGCCGCTCAGAGATCGAGAAAGATGTGGGCAATGGTGCACCACGGTTACAGGGACACGAACTTCTGTGGGTTGAGGATGCGGTTGAATTATTTTTCTTGCAAATTCAAGGGTCAGGACGAGTAGAAATGGAGGATGGCGAGATCGTGCGGGTAGGTTACCAGGAACAAAACGGTCATCCCTATAAGTCCATTGGAAAATTGCTGGTTGAACGTGGAGAATTATCGTTGGATAAGGCCTCCATGCAAGGAATCAAAGAGTGGGGCAGACGAAATCCAGGCAGATTGAATGAGCTACTATATCAGAATCCGAGTTATGTTTTCTTTCACGAGCGACCCACCGACTCGTTGGGTCCGCTGGGTGCACTTGGTGTACCCTTAACTGCAGGTAGGAGTCTTGCTATTGATCCTCGTGCTATTCCTCAAGGTACTCCCGTATTCCTCTCTACTACTTGGCCTAACAGCAGTAAGCAACTTCATCGGCTGATGATGGCGCAGGATACAGGTGGTGCCATCAAGGGTGGCGTACGCGCTGATTTTTTCTGGGGTTTTGGTGAAGAGGCTGCGAATCAGGCAGGAAAAATGAAACAAATTGGCAAGATGTGGGTGCTGATGCCTAACGGTTATGTGCCGCGTATTAAGGCCTCATCGGGAGATAATTAGGTGCGTCAATTTGTGGATGCACTCAGTTTCTTCTCGATCATTTCGGCAGACATCATTCCCGCTACAACCGTACCATCGGCAAAAATTATCGTTGGGGTACTCATGAATCCGTATTTTTTGCCTATCTGGAGGAAAGTATCAATTGGCGTTTTACAGTTTGTCTCGGTAGGTCTGATAGCTTTTAACATAAAATTATTCCAGGTCTTGAGCCGGTCGTCGGAACACCAAATTGTTTTGGCAACTTCTTTCGAGCCATTGAGTATCGGGTAGAGTAGTGTGTAGATAGTGACATTGGTAACATTGACCAACTCTTTTTCCAGACGTTTACAGTAGCCACAATTAGGGTCGGAGAAAATAACCAGCTTACGTTTGCCGCTGCCTTTGACTTCTTTGATGGCAAGTCCTAGAGGCAGAGAATAAATGTCTACTCGCCGTGCATTTATTATTTCCTGCAAGCGCTCTTCAGTTATATTTTTCTCTGTCTTCAGATCAAATATATGGCCAGTAAAAATATAATTCACTTTTTCGTCGACATAAAAAAGTTGATCCCCAATCACGACTTCGTATAGCTCCAGAAAGGGAGTCTTTTTTAAAATCTCAATTTTCTCGTTGGGAAAATAAGCTTCGAGTGATTTTTTTAGTGATGCTTCATCTGCATGTGCCGCACTGGAGAGGAGGTACATTAACAAAGAGAGAAAAAATGGTTTTATGCACATGGTGATAAGTATTTTAGTTAAAGAATTGTGGCGGTATCCTCATACTAATTCGAGAAATCCGTCATTTTGATAACTTAGCTTAGTGCGTGCTGCATAAGGTATTTTTTTATTAGCGGAAGTTGGTTGGTGATTTCCAAACCTAAATTTCGCAAGCGAGCAAGTGTTGGATTTTCGTTGTTGAATAATTTTTGCAAGCTGTCTGTGGTAAGTTCCATTGCTAGAATGTCTTCCTTGCGTGCCCGTTCGTACCGACGTAGCAACGGATAGTTTCCGCAATCTGACTGAGAGCCCCGTTCAATAATGGTTGTAGCTAGCTCGTGTGCATCACGTAAACCCAGGTTTACACCTTGCCCGGCAAGAGGGTGGATGCAGTGAGCAGCGTCGCCGATGAGAGCGAGACGAGGTTTTATCAGATTCTTCACGTGTACGAAATTCAGTGGAAAAGCAGCGGGACGCGTAATGAGTTGTAACTTTCCCAGCACATGGTAGGATGCTTCATCGACCTGCTGGCAGAGATCTGCCTCAGGCAAGGTGAGTAGTGTGTTAGCTTGTTCTTCGTTGGCTGACCACACCATGGAGACCAATTTGTTAGGTAAGGGTAGCAACGCGAGCACTCCATCACGACGAAACCATTGGCGTGCAATATTCTGGTGAGATTGCTCGGTGCTGAAATTAGCTACCACACCACTCTGCTGATACGAATGCTGTGAAACTTCTATTTCTGCTTGTTCCCGCACCCAGGAATTTAGACCATTTGCACCGACGATCAACTTAGCTTGCAATACTTTACCATTCGTCAATCGTATATTAGCGTGAGATTCGTTCCATTCTATTGAGGTACATTGCATAGGACAAAAAACTTTCACTTTAGTTTTCTGGTTCTTAAGTGCGCTCCATGATGCTGCTTGAAGTTGACGGTTTTCCACAATGAATGCTAGCTCTGTCATTCCGGCATCGTAGGCGCTAAAATCAAGGCGTGCAGAACTGTCATCGCCGAACACTGCTATTTCGTAGACCGGCGTTACGCGGTTTCTATCAATTGTTGGCCAAACGTTGAGGTTTTCTAGAAACGAAACACTACCTGGGCTAATTGCATAAATTCTACTGTCCCAGCTTTGATCGTCAGGAGGGGAGGTGGGCAGGCACGATTCTACCAATGCTGTTTTCAGGTCGCTGTCTTTGAGGGCTAGCGCTAGACTTACTCCCACCATTCCACCACCAATAATCACGACATCAAATTTCATAGAAGGATTATACAGGTGCTTGGTATCTGGCGCGATAAGGTATTGTCGTTTGACAAAACTTGAAATAAATATAAAGAGACCGGAGGAGAATTTTGCATGCAAAAGAATTTATACGCCAGATCGAGAGTCTCATTTTTCCTGGTGAGAATCGATTGTAAATCCTTGTATATCTTGACAGAGAATTTGTCCAAGGGGAAAATGCCATCTCATTCGAGTGCTCCGTGGCGAATTAGCTCAGTGGTTAGAGCAGCGGAATCATAATCCGTTGGTCCCCAGTTCGAATCTGGGATTCGCTACCAATAATTCAAAGACTTAGGATTAACATCCTAGGTCTTTGTTATTATGTGGGGCACTGATGGGGCATTATAGGAAAACAAAACACAACAAACCACAATTATTTGCTCCTGAATTTACTCTGCCTATTCCTATATTCTTTAATGAATACGGTAATAAAATTACTAATTCTTTTATTTTACTGCCCCTATAGTGCCCCATAGCAATTAAATAGATCTATAACATAATGTTTAATAATCATTAATAACTTTAATACACAGGATTATTAGTCCTGTGTTGCTGTTTATTGCCCTTTGCTGTAACCTGTTCCCTATGTTTTAACCGTTGTGGAACGATCATGGCAAACATCGAAAAACGTAATAGTAGTAACGGGGCAACGAACTATCGGGTAAAAATCCGGCTCAAGGGTTTTCCAGTGCAGTCTGCTACTTTTGAGCGCATAACCGATGCCAGAAAGTGGGCACAGCAAACCGAAGCTGCAATTCGTGAAGGCAGGCACTTCAAAACAACCGAGGGTAAGCGTCACACATTAGCGGAATTGATAGACCGCTATATCCGCAATGTTTTGCCGCATAAACCGAGAAGTGCCTACGATCAAACGCGGCAACTTAAATGGTGGAGTGCGGAAATTGGTAGCCACGCGCTTTCTGATGTGACGCCATCGCTAATTGCCCAATATCGGGACAAGTTGGCTGGCGGCATCACTCACCATGGCAAACCTCGTTCTCCTGCGACTGTCAATCGTTACCTGGCTGCCCTATCTATTGTCTTCACCACAGCCGTTAAAGAATGGGGTTGGGTTGATGACACTCCCATGCGAAAAGTATCCAAGGGTAAGGAGTCGCGTGGTCGAGTTCGTTTCTTGTCCGACGATGAGCGCCCTAGACTGTTGAAAACCTGTAAGGCATCAAGCAACCCTTATCTTTATCCCGTTGTAGTACTGGCGCTATCCACCGGTATGCGACAAGGGGAAATCATGAGATTAACTTGGGATGATGTGGATTTAAATCGGGGCAGAGCGATTCTGCATGAAACCAAGAATGATGAGCGTAGGGCTGTGGCTATTACTGGTCATGCTCTGGGTCTGCTAAAAGAACTCAGCAAGGTGCGTCGGATAGATAGTAACTTTCTCTTTCCATCCAATGAAAATAACCCACGAAAAGCTATGAACCTACGAGCTCCTTGGGAGGCTGCGCTTAAACGTGCAGATGTAGAAGATTTCAGATTTCACGATCTAAGGCATTCAGCAGCCAGCTATTTAGCTATGAACGGCGCAAGCCTTGCCGAAATTGCAGAGGTGCTAGGACATAAAACCTTGCAGATGGTGAAGCGTTATGCGCACCTAAGTGAAGGGCATACCGCCCGCGTGGTGGAAGCTATGAATAACAAGGTTTTTGGTGAAATGGTATGACGACACTACGAGATTTAGCGATTGGTAAAATTCCAGATGAGCTCTTGCAGAAAATAGTGTGGAAACAAAAATACCTGCACGACATAGAAATTGAATTTGAGTCTCCTGTTGCGAAGTGGTGAAAACATGAATGGAAAGCTGTGGCTACAATAGCATTAGATAAATTATTTACTCTTACTGATAAGCCTAGTTCTTACATGAAAATATCTGATGTGATGTTTAAGTAAATAAAACAGCTTCGCAAAACGTATCGTTCAGGGGGCTCAACTAAGAAGGGCAAAATATATGAACCGAAGAACAGTATTAGGAAAATCTGTAAAGAGATTAGATCTACCAAATTTGGGGACGTGTTGGAAGCCCTAATGGATGCTGAGTTGTGTAATGATTGGTATGAATCAACCAGTGATCCCATTGGAGTTTTATTTACAGGTGTTGATGAGAGTACGGAAGTAATTTCTTATTTACCGCGAGGGGCTTTGCCCGATGAACAGAAACAAATAAAATTCAGAACACTAAGCAATATTTTGTCAAAAATAAATAAATAAAAATAATGCGTCATTGTCTGACGCTATTATGTGAATATCATTTGTTAATTTCTTTCCAAAGCCATAGCAACAACATGGTGTTTTGTTAAACATTGGAAAGGATTGAAAATGAAAATTGAAACCGCGCAACAAATCACTTCACAG
>SMXG01000017.1 GCA_004356775.1 Betaproteobacteria bacterium
CGAAGCACAATTTAATCTTGGCTTGCTATATGCTAATGGTGAGGGTGGTTTAACCAAAGATGCCGATAAGGCTGTTGCGTTTTTTCGGAAAGCTGCCATCCAGGAAAATGCGGATGCACAAAATAACCTTGGCGTTATGTACCAGATAGGCGAAGGCGTGCCCCAAAATAATGCCCAAGCTGTGGAATGGTATACAAAGGCTGCCGCACAAGGAAATGCAGATGCACAAGCTAACCTTGATACAATGGAATAACGAATACCAGTTTTGCTGGGAACATGGACATCACTAGGATCATATTGCTGACAAAATATTGCAACTTTTCATGAATATTAGTAGTCTTATGCGTCCTACGTTAAGTATAGTCCGTTAACCAAGGAGAGCTTATGCAACCTGAACTACGATATCCAACCCAAAGAACGAAGACGAAAGAACTCACAGTTATCCGTAACAAGGTTTTGCGTAATACCTTCTGGATGCTCGGTCTAACCATGATTCCGACAGTGGTCGGAGCGATGATCGGAATGAGTACGAATTTCACTTTCCTTGCTCAATCCCCGATCATGGGCCCACTAGTTATGCTAGCTGTGATGTTCGGCTTGATGTTTGCAGTCAGTGCTACCCGTAACAGCATCTGGGGAATTGTATTACTGTTTGGATTCACTTTCGTTGCTGGCTGGTGGTTAGGGCCAATGCTGCAATATGCACTACATTTCAAGAACGGTGCGCAATTAATAGGTATCGCTGCTGGAGGCACTGGTGTCATTTTCTTTACCTTGGCTGGAATTGCTACCGCAACTCGCAAGGATTTCGGTTTTATGGGAAATTTCCTGTTCGTAGGATTAGTACTACTGATAATCGCATCTATTGCCAACCTATTCTTTGCCATGCCTGCCGCATCTCTAGCCATCTCAGCAGTCGCAGTATTGTTGTTCTCCGGCTTTATTCTGTATGACGTAAGCCGCATTGTTAACGGTGGTGAAACTAACTATGTGATGGCAACACTTGGTATTTATCTTAGTATTTACAATCTGTTCATAAGCTTGTTGCACCTGTTGTTGGCATTTTCGGGAGAGAAAGACTAGGAACTCTCAGAAGGTCACTCTAATAGGGTGACTAGTAAAAATCACCCTATCAGTCTTTTATTCTATCATTCTTGAGCAATACCTTTGCGAACAGTGCAATAGACTTCACATGTGAGGTGCGTGGAAACATTTTCACTGTTTCTGATTCACCATAATAATCAAACAGACACGATGCGTCATATTCCTATTTAGTTTTCCACTGATTCAGAAACTCCTTCCAACAGAGTTCGGTAGATTTTTTCAAGGTAGAACGAACCAGTTCGCTCTCATAAAGATATTGTTCATTGTCTAAAATACCACGTATGAACTGGAAACGCAGAAACATAAGATAAGTATTTACTACATCAGTTTCGCAGTAATTTCGGATCGCTATAATCTCACCATTCTGAAATGCGCTCCATACCTGTGAACCATCCATTCCAAGCTTTCCTGGAAAACCTATCAGCTTTGCTAGATCGTTAAGCGGTACGCTGGCGCGTGGCTGATACAACGCCAGCAAATCCATCAAATCTAAATGGCGGCTATGATAGCGGCTGGGATAGTTGTTCCATTTAAATTCTCGATCACTCTCACCTAACTCCCAATAGCGATGGGCTTGGATACCATTAATCATGCTACGGTAGTGCAATACCGGCAAGTCAAAACCGTTACCATTCCACGAAACCAATTGGGGGGTATATTTATCAATACCTTCAAAGAATCGTCGGATAAGTTCTGCCTCAGTATCTTTCGTGGTGCCCAATGACCATACACAAAAATCATTTTTGTCGCGTAGTGCACACGCAATCGCAATAACTTTATGCACATGCAGTGGTAATAAATCATTACCGACAGTCTGGCGACGTGACTGAAACGCCATCTCGGCAATGTCGGCAGGAGCAAGTTCAGGGCTAAGATCGTAAAGCTTACGAAGCCCTTCAATATCGGGTACGGTTTCAATGTCAAAAACAAGAACCGGAGTCAAATTTACATCCTCTCTAAATGAACTCGTGGTTTTATTTATTGCGGTTGTGAAACAAATTCTTAAGGAATAGTTTTATCTTATCCTTCCCTCACGTTGTTATCAGGCCTATACAGTTTCTATATCATCTAGTAATTTATATTTTGTCTCTTCACAATGGCAAAGAGTGCATAAATATTCTTTGTAAGTTGGAAAAATACTATGCTTTCCTGCCGTGTGTACTCTACTGTCTTTAGACAGAGAAGATTCCAGTTGAAAGATAGCGATCACCGCGATCACACACTATGAAAACAATGACCACATTTTCTATTTCGGAGGAAATTTCAAGTACAGATGCCAATGCACCACCAGATGAAATTCCCGCAAAAATTCCTTCTTCACGAGCCAAACGTCGTGTCACATCCTCGGCCTCATCCTGAGAAATCAGCATTATGCGATCTACTCGCTTGGCATCATAGATTTTAGGCAGGTACACTTCTGACCATTTTCTAATACCAGGAATCTGAGCACCTTCCTGCGGTTGCACTCCAATAATCTGGATTGTCGGATTCTTTTCCTTGAAATACCTCGCGCAACCCATGATGGTACCTGTAGTACCCATACTACTTACAAAATGGGTAATCTTCCCATCGGTATCACTCCAGATTTCAGGCGCAGTACCTTTGTAATGCGCTAATGGATTGTCAGAATTGGCGAATTGATTAAGGATGATCCCACGCCCCACATTACACATATGCTCTGCTACATCCCGTGCTTCCTCCATTCCGCCCTCTTTCGAGGTCAATACGATCTCCGCACCGTATGCACTCATAGATTGACGGCGTTCTAAGCTCAGATGCTCCGGCATCACCAATACCATGCGATAATCCATCATCGCAGATACCATCGCTAAAGCTATGCCAGTGTTCCCACTAGTAGCTTCTATTAGGGTATCCCCTGGTTTAATATCCCCACGCTTCTGTGCATTTAAAACCATCGACAACGCCGGACGATCTTTTACAGATCCTGCAGGGTTATTGCCTTCCAACTTAGCAAGAATAACATTGCTAGTCTTCCCAGGTAGGTGCTTGAGCCTTACCAAAGGTGTGTGACCGACAAAGTCATTAATGGTCTTGAACATAGATACAGTACTCTTTTTTAGGCCTCTGAATTAGTAAACAAACTAAGATCTATTCATCCTTCTGAACTATAGACCGTTTTTCTGGGAACCATGCACTGAAACAGCTGCCCTTACCAGGTTCACTAACAATTTCCAGGCGCGCCTGGTGGCGATTCAAAACATGTTTGACGATTGCAAGCCCCAATCCAGTACCGCCAGTTCCGCGTGAACGACTAAGATCTACCCGGTAAAAACGTTCTACTAGACGTGGAATATGCTCCTGATCAATACCAATACCGCTGTCCTGTACAGTAAATACGCTCTGCCCATTTTGATTTTTCCAGCTCAGAATAACTTCTCCACCATCGGCGGTATAGCGTATGGCATTGCTGACAAGATTACCAAAAGCGCTTCGTAACTCGTCTATGCTTCCCAATAACTTCACATCAGTATCAAGATTAAGGCTGATATGATGACGCCCCGAACTTAAGGATTGCGCCTCTTGATATAACTCACGCAACACGTCAGCAACATTGACGTTTTCTTCTCGCACCTGATTTTGTGAATTCTCCAGCCGTGATAGGGTCAACAAATCTTCTACTAGACGTTGCATACGCTTGGTCTGATCAGCCATAAGAACAAGGGCCCGTTTGCCCATTTCAGAAGATACCCAGTTTTCTTCTGACAAGGTTTCAAAAAAACCACCGATTACTGTGAGTGGTGTGAGAAGTTCATGCGAAACATTGGCAACAAAATCCCGCCGCATGGTTTCGACCCCCTCGAGACGAGTAATATCACGGCTGATTAGTAGTTTCTGTTTATCTCCATACGGCACTAACTGTAGAGAAAGAATCAATTCCTGGTGCCGTGTTTGCTTGACTATCAAAGGTTCACTGTAATTGTGGGTCGCAAGGTACTCGGCGAACTGAGATTGACGTACCAGGAAAGTAATTGGCTGACCAGCATCTCGATTGCAATCTATGCCAAAATGCTGTTCAGCCACTGGATTACACCATTCGATGTGATCTGCCACATCTAGAATCACCACGCCTTCTGGCATCGCCGAAGTAGCACGCCGAAGACGCTCTAGAGCCAAACTTACTTGCTGGTGACTTTGGCTCAGATTACGCATAAGGCGTGCCAAGCGTGCAAACACATCTCCCCATGCACCGGAACCATCAGGCAACGTAGAAGATGTAGGTACGGGGATTTGCAACCACCTGTCCAGAGCTGCTAGACAGCGCAGGTGATAAATGACTAGTAGCAACAGTGCTATGCTATAGAATAATAGCGCAATGACAATATTCGAAATCATCCATATACCGCCAGCCACAGCTGTAAGTAGAATGACAACAACTAAGCCCCCTGGGAAGCCGGACACGTAATTATTCCAAAGAATAAAGCTGAATCATCATCTCTATATTATCCCATACCCGATGCCCTCCTAACAGACAGTCGGTAACCAGATCCTCTTACGGTTTGTACCAATCTATCCTTATCAACAGCTTCCAATATTTTGCGCAATCTCCTTATGTGCACGTCAACGGTACGATCCTCAACAAAAACATGATCACCCCACACCCCATCGAGTAGTTGTGAACGTGAATGTACCCGTTCTGAGTGAGTCATCAGGAAATGCAATAATCGGAACTCAGTGGGACCCAATATCACTTCATTATTGCTTACGGTCACGCGATGAGTAGTGGGGTCAAGCCTTAGCCCACTGATCTCGATAACGTCGTCAGCAGCCTCTGGTAAACGCCTCCGCAAAACTGCATTAATTCGGGCAATCAGTTCCCGTGGCGAAAATGGTTTGGTGATGTAATCATCTGCACCAATCTCCAACCCTGAAACTTTGTCACTTTCTTCAGTGCGTGCTGTAAGCATAATGATAGGAATGTTCTTAGTTCGGGTAACGCGCCGCAACAACTTGGCAAATTCAATACCACTCATTCCAGGTAACATCCAGTCGAGCAACACCAAATCAGGCAGAACATCATTCACTATCGCCATGGCCTGTTCTGCATCTCCTGCACAAAAAGTAACATGCCCAGCTTGCCGCAGGCCGTACGAAATCAATTCTTGAATTGCTGGCTCATCTTCTACTACCAGTATTGTTGCTGCCATTGGCTCCTTCCTTTAACAATTCGGATATTCTATTTTAATACTGTAATAGTATAAAAACATTATTTCAATTTCGTGACAAGATAAGGAACTAAAAGATCCAACTTAATTATTTTAATAGAATAGATGGAAAATATTTTTCGTAAAATACTCTGTGTAGTTTGCTGTAATCGTCATCTTGGTCTGGCAATCCACACCCTATAAGATCATAATTGCCCGATAATCATTAACGTTAGTACGCGTGGGATTGGTGACAACCAAATCACCCATCTGATTAAAAAAAGTATAGGTGTCATTGTTGGCAAGCAAGGCGGTGAAGTTAATGCCTAGCTGTTTTGCTCGGCACAATGAATCTGGTGTAACAATAGCACCTGCATTGTTTTCCAAGCCATCTATTCCATCTGTATCACAAGCAAGAGCGTAAATTTTCTTTGCACCGGCTAGTTCAATGGCAAGTGATAACAAGAATTCTGTGTTGCGCCCACCACGTCCTTTTCCATTTAGGGTAACCGTAGTCTCCCCGCCAGAAATCAGCACTATCGGAGGCCCCCATGGATGCCCGTACTGACGGATTTCATGCACTAGTGCAGCATAAACCTTGGCAACATGGCGCGCTTCGCCAGTAACTGTGTCGCCAAGTATCACGGTGGGTATACCCTTGCTACGAAAAAAATCTCCTGCCGCCACCAGTGAATTATGAGAAGTGGCAATCACACGATTTTCTACATTTCGGAAAATGATGTCGCCTGGTTTTGGTGTCTCATTCAACCTGCTCTTGGCACCAGAAGTCAATATTTTTATCACAGGAATAGGCTTGCTTATCCGATAACGTTTAAGTATCGAAAGTGCATCTTGGGAAGTCGTCGGATCCGGCGCACACGGACCAGAAGCAATATTGGTTGGTTCGTCACCGGTCACGTCAGAAATTATCAGTGCCAGTATCGGCGCCCGACATAAAGCTGCAAGTCTCCCGCCTTGAATGTTAGAAAGATGTTTACGAACTGTGTTGATCTCCTGAATCACTGCTCCACAGTGGAGCAATTCCCTGGTTACGTTTTTGAGATCATTCATCGAAATACCAGCTACTGGAAAAGACAACAAACTAGAACCACCACCACTCATTAAGCACAACAGCAAATCTTCTTTGCCAAGTTGTTTAACTTTCATAAGAATTTCACGCGCTATCTGTTCGCCCTGCTTATCAGGTACTGGATGCCCAGCTTCATATACTGCAATCTTATTTGTAGACAGACCATGATCGTAACGAGTAATTACTAAGCCATCCAGTGCTGCTTTTTTGGGCCAATGATTTTCCACCGCTAGGGCCATTGCGGCGGCAGCTTTGCCAGCACCCACAACAAGAGTACGGCCCTTGGGTGGTTTGGGCAAATGCTGGGGCATGATATGCAATGGATCAGCGGCGGCAATGGCAGCATTGAAGCTATCAAGCAAAAGTTTACGAGGATTCATTTTGCTTCTCTCACGGATTGCAAACTAAGTACTGTTCTGAGGTAATGACCGGTAAAGCTCATCTTATTTTCTGCAACTTCCTCTGGCGTACCTTCAACAATGATCTGACCGCCACCATCGCCCCCTTCAGGACCAAGGTCAATGACCCAATCTGCAGTTTTGATCACATCAAGATTATGTTCGATCACCACCACAGTATTGCCGTGATCACGTAGTCGGTGCAATACTTTTAGTAGCAAGTCGATATCTTGGAAATGTAATCCGGTGGTGGGTTCATCAAGTATGTACAGAGTACGTCCGGTGTCGCGTTTTGAAAGCTCCAGCGACAACTTTACGCGCTGAGCCTCGCCACCTGAAAGCGTTGTTGCAGACTGTCCTAGAGTAATGTAACCTAGCCCCACATCCAACAAGGTTCTCAGTTTTCGGGCCACCACTGGTACCAGACCGAAAAATTCATGCGCCTGTTCAACCGTCATTTGCAGAATTTCAATGATACTCTTGCCCTTGTATTGAATCTCAAGTGTCTCCCGGTTATAACGCATACCATGGCAAACATCACATGACACGTATATATCTGGTAGGAAATGCATTTCCACTTTGATCACACCATCCCCCTGGCAGGACTCGCAGCGACCACCTTTGACGTTAAACGAAAATCGCCCGGGACCATAACCACGTTCTCGCGCTTGAGGTACACCCGCAAATAATTCACGAATCGGTGTGAATAGCCCAGTATAAGTCGCAGGATTAGAACGCGGAGTACGCCCAATAGGGCTTTGATCCATGTTGATGACTTTATCGAAGAAATCCATCCCTTCTAGGGATTGGTGGGATGCGGGCTCTGCATTGCTACCATAAAGATGCCGCGCCATAGCATAGTAGAGAGTATTGTTGATAAGGGTAGATTTGCCTGAACCAGATACACCTGTGACACACACGAACACTCCTATCGGCAGGTTAAAGTTTATGTTTTTCAGATTGTTGCCGGTGGCCCCTTTAATTGATAGCCAACGATCGTTTTTCGGTTTAATACGTTTTTCCGGTAGCCTGATGACTAATTCACCGGAAATATATTTTCCGGTGAGTGAATTTACGCTTTTGTGGATAGCTTGTGGTGTGCCTTGGGCAACGATATATCCTCCGTGCTCACCCGCACCAGGGCCCATGTCCACCACATAATCAGCAGCGAGAATGGCATCTCGATCGTGCTCCACTACAATCACACTGTTACCAAGATCGCGCAAATTCTTTAGAGTATCCAAGAGACGCCCATTGTCTCGTTGGTGCAAACCGATGGAAGGTTCATCTAGAACATACATTACACCGGTCAGCCCCGAGCCAATCTGACTAGCTAGTCGAATTCGCTGTGATTCTCCACAGGATAAAGTATCAGCGGATCGATCCAGCGACAAATAATCTAGTCCGACGTTGTTGAGAAACTGTAGACGACTAGAAATTTCCTTTATGATCCTTTCAGCGATAGCGTGCTTGTGTCCTGACAGTTTCATTTTCTCGAAGAAAATTCTGGCTTGCTTCAGGGGCAACGCGTTTACTTCGTAAATAGCCATCCCTCCTACCTTCACGTGACGTGCTTCTCGGCAAAGGCGAGCACCTCC
>SMXG01000018.1 GCA_004356775.1 Betaproteobacteria bacterium
GGGGGTCACCAGTGTGATAAGGTCGTAATCCTATAAAATCGTCAGTACCAATCCCGTACTCAATACCGCTTTCAGTGCTTTGAAGTGACGGTGTTGGAGGTGTGGTATCTATTGATCTGGGATTGGGATAAACAATGCAATGCATGTCCAGTTCAACGTAAGACCAAGCGCGAAAAATCCCCAACGGAAAAGTAGTGAAAAGTGTTACCTTACCGGGCGCAAGAAGACCACGCCTAGGTGTAGGGAGTATGATTTTAGCAAATGTTATTTCTTTGGTTTGCACATCATAGTGCCTCGGTAATGATACAGGATTGTTCGTTAGCTGAAGTGCAATACTGTGACGGTTAACCTTACTCATGTTCTCAAGGCAGATGGTAAAACAAGCATTTTGTCCAGAGAAAACCGGGTTACTTTTTCCTGGGCGTATACTTAATCCGGCAATATTTCGAAAGGTGTGGAGAATAGAAATGATTCCCATGGTGCCAAGCAAGAAGGTAAGCACATAGCCCAGACTGAGGCTGTAATTTATCGATCCGGTAAGCATCAGCAGAAGTAAGAACCCAAAGATAATACCATAGCGTGTTGGCAGGATGAACACTCGACTCTGTGTTAGTATTATTGGCCCAGCTTCTGGTCCTTTCGGGCGAAACAGCCAGTTAGAAAGATATGTTCTTAGAGTTAATTGCATGTAGATGATGAATGATCTAGTGCATCATTAAGGGATCGCCACTTCTCGTATTATATTCTCTACCAGGTCGGTACCGTTGCTGCGGGTATGGTCACCGGTGGAGTGCAATCGGTGGCCAACAACGCCTGGCAATACTGCTTGGACATCTTCTGTTAGGACATGGTTGCGTTTATCCATTAAAGCCCAAGCGCGAGCCGAGGATAGTAATGCCAATCCTGCACGGGGCGACATTCCGTGTACATAGGCGGGGGATAATCGAGTGTAGCTGATAATTGCTTGGATGTAATCAAGCAGTGCTGACGAAGCATGCACTTCTCTTACTTTTTTTTGCATATCTTGTAACTCTACATTTTCCATACATGGTAGTAATGTAGAAATTATCTTGCTCCGCTCAATCCCTAAGAGTAGCCTACGCTCTGCGTCCCGATCGGGATAGCCAAGCCGGATACGCATCAAGAAACGGTCAAGTTGTGACTCCGGCAAAGGAAAGGTGCCTACCTGATAAGATGGATTCTGGGTTGCGATTACAAAAAAAGGAGCCGGCAACAATCGAGTTTTTCCCTCGATAGTAACCTGATGTTCTTCCATCGCTTCTAACAACGCACTTTGAGTTTTTGGTGTAGCACGGTTGATTTCGTCTGCCAAAATTATCTGCGTAAAAATTGGGCCAGGATGGAATTTAAATGATGAATCAACCCGATCAAAAACAGAGACACCAAGAATATCTGCTGGGAGTAGATCACTGGTAAACTGAATACGCTGAAATTCTAATCCAAGTGAGCGGGCAATAACGTGTGCGAGAGTTGTTTTTCCTACACCTGGCAAATCTTCAATAAGCAGATGTCCGCGGGCTAATAGACATGCGAGTGCCATCTGAATCTGTTTTTCTTTACCGAGAATAACGGTTGAAACCTGACTGATAACACGATCTATGGATGTGGACATAATTTTTGATTTCAAAATTCTGAGCTAGTTAGTTTACCTCAGAAATATGAATATTCTTAAAAAACCTTGTATACGAAAGTCCTCGTGCAGCTATTGTAAAAATTGGTGGTCGTAGATTCTAATATCGGATTAATGGACCGCTAGATGAAGGTCAAAGTTGAACGCGTTTTTATCGAATTTGTAGAAGATTTATGATTGATGTATAAGTGGCTAGAAGGGATTAAAGGGCGTGGAAAGATTTCTTAACACTTCGATGTATCAGCTTTAAATGGCGGGCAGTAGATTTGATTCTTTGAGTAGTGAGAATATAGCTGCATGCGCAGATGTTATGAATGAGCTTTTAATCTGATATTCTTGCGTAGTCATTTTCTAATACCCTGTTAGTATAAATATCCTATCTAATTAGTATGCTTCTCCTTAAACCATTCAGATAATACATTATGTTTATTTAGAAAATATAGACTGTGAAGAAAGACCAGAAAAAACGTGATCAAGAACTAGAAGATAGGGTAGCAGCACGCGATCAGTGGGTAGTTTAGCATCACTGGATTTCTTAGATTTTGTTACTGGGCTCACGGCTAAACAGGTGTACCACCATAGATAGTGGTATTGGAAGTGATAGAAAGTCATCTAATGAAACATGCACGGGTTACACTTGAGATTCTGACTCGGCTATGGTCTGGCATTTTCGTCTTTCAATCGATGACTTCGGCACTGGGCATTCTTCCTTGACTCAATTACGAGATATTCCTTTTGATGAGCTCAAGACTGATTAGGGCTTTGTCCATCGTGCTTAGGCCGATGAGAAAAGGGAGATGTACGATGCGAGTCTTGTCTTAGTTAAATAATTAGATATGGAAGTTGTGGCCGAGCGCGAGCGTATCAAGATGACCGTGGCCTCCTGTGTCGTAAGGGTGCGATCTTGCTCAAGGATACTTCATCTCTAAGCCAGTACAGCCTGTAGATTTACCTGGTTGGATAAAAGATTGCAAGGGACAAATAAGTAACTGTATTGGCAATGATATCAGCAGATGAAAACTAGATATGTTAAGAAATCTTAAATAAGTAGTGCTGCTGCTACATTTCGCCCTTCCGCCATAAGGATATTGTATGTACGACAGGCCGCACTGGTGTCCATCACTTCAACACCAATTTTTAACGAAATTAACTTTTTTGTTATTGATGGGCATGGAAAACGTAGTGTGATACCGGTTCCCAGCAACACTATTTCAGGTTGAAACGGAAGTAGAAGTTCGAAATGTTCCGCCGCCAGTTGTTCAAAAGTTTGTGCCTGCCAATTTTCAATAATACGATCAGGCATTATGATTAAGCTGTGTTCGTGGCGTATTTGGTTAACCATGACATACCCAACCCCATAACCGGTGAAAATATTGTTTCCAGATGATTTGAAAAGATGTAGCTTCAACGAGGATCTCTTTTGCGGCAGGTTAGCAGGTCAGGTAACATTACATCATTTTCACGTAGTGATAAAGTAGAATATAAGTGATAGAAGTCATATAGTTTTTCAAGGTTTACTTGGCTATGTAATCCCAGAATAATCATATAACTTCTGTTTGTTACGGCTGTTTTTACAGCCAATTCCTATAGATTAGGGTTTTTAATTCAACTATGCAATCGATACTAAAATCTAGCAAGCTGGCTAACGTCTGCTATGACATTCGTGGTCCAATACTTGATCGCGCCAAGCAAATGGAAGAAGAGGGGCAGCATATAATTAAACTTAATATTGGCAATCCTGGGTCATTTGGTTTTGATGTACCTGAAGAAATATTACGGGATATAATTCACAATCTATCTGCTGCATCTGGATATTGCGACTCGAAGGGTTTGTTCGCAGCACGCAAAGCAATCATGCACTATGCTCAAGAGAAGCATATACAAGATGTGCAAATGGATGATATTTATATTGGTAATGGTGTTTCTGAACTGATCGTCATGGCTATGCAGGCACTTCTAAACAACGGAGATGAAGTGCTGATTCCTGCACCTGACTATCCTTTATGGACCGCAACAGTTATTCTGGCAGGAGGTACAGCGCGGCATTATATGTGTGACGAGCAATCTGGTTGGTTGCCTAGTTTAGATGATATTCGTTCAAAGATTACACCTAGGACCCGTGCCATAGTCATTATCAACCCCAATAATCCAACTGGATCGCTTTACCCTGATGAGCTATTGTGCGCAATTATCGAGATCGCTCGTCAGAACCACCTTATTATTTACGCCGACGAGATATACGACAAAGTATTGTACGACGACACTAAGCATACTTCGATTGCTTCCTTAGCAAATGATGTTTTTTTTATGACCTTCAGCGGTTTATCGAAGAACTATCGTGCTGCCGGATTTCGTTCAGGTTGGGCTGTGGTTTCTGGAAAAAAACATGATGCTCAAGATTATATTACAGGGTTTACCATGCTTGCTTCTATGCGTTTATGCGCCAACGTTCCTGCGCAATATGGTATCCAAACTGCGCTCGGGGGATATCAAAGCATTAATAACCTGGTCATGCCGGCCGGGAGACTTATGCGACAGCGTGATCTTGCATGGAAGCTGCTTACAGAAATTCCTGGTATTAGCTGCTTTAAACCACCTGCGGCAATGTATTTATTTCCTCGCTTGGATCCTAAGGTATATCCAGTCAGAGACGACCAGAAATTTGTGTTAGGTTTACTGATAGAAGAGAAAGTTTTACTGGTGCAAGGAAGTAGTTTTAACTGGCCGCACCCGGATCATTTCCGTATAGTGTTTCTTCCCAATAGTGATGTTCTTATCGAAGCAATCAGT
Organism: Betaproteobacteria bacterium; assembly: GCA_004356775.1. Lineage (GTDB taxonomy): Bacteria > Pseudomonadota > Gammaproteobacteria > Burkholderiales > Nitrosomonadaceae > BJGV01. The sequence continues at coordinate 4,442 of SMXG01000018.1, forward strand.
CGTATCGCGTGTTATCTTGCTCGTTATCGAAAGCAGCATGGAACATAATGATAAGTAGAAAAAATAGGTGTGGCATATGGTTACGCTCGTACGGCAGTTTTATAGTGAAGCCCATCCTGAGCTTACAAAGAGGGGGGGCGGTATTATTTCCTCTTAAATTAAAGATATGAAACCTATAAATGTAGGCTTGATAGGCGTTGGAACCGTTGGTAGTGGTACGTTTGCAGTACTTAGGCGTAATCAAGAAGAAATTGCTCGCCGCGCAGGACGAGGAATCGTTATCAAGATTATCGCTGATCTCGAAGTTGATAAGGCACGCAAAATTGCCGGTGATGATACTTTGATTACAGCTGATGCAAACGATGTTGTTACACATCCCGACGTTAGTATCGTGATCGAACTGATTGGTGGCCTTACTACTGCGAAGGAGTTAATCCTTAAAGCTATTGAAAATGGCAAACATGTAGTTACTGCTAACAAGGCGTTGCTTGCCTCGCATGGAACTGAAATTTTTGCTGCAGCACAGAGAAAGGGAGTGATGGTAGCTTTTGAGGCGGCAGTGGCTGGTGGTATTCCTATTATAAAAGCATTGCGTGAGGGATTAACTGCAAACCGCATTGAGTGGGTAGCTGGTATTATCAATGGTACTAGCAACTTCATTTTGTCGGAGATGCGCAACAAGGGATTAGATTTCGATACCGCACTGAAGCAAGCACAGAAGCTTGGCTATGCTGAGGTTGATCCTGCTTTTGATATTGAAGGAATTGATGCTGCGCACAAGATTACTATCATGGCAGCCATTGCTTTTGGAATTCCAATGCAACTTGACAAGGCCTATACCGAAGGAATTACTAAGTTGACTCGTGAGGATATCCACTATGCAGGGGAATTGGGTTATCGCATAAAGTTACTAGGCATTACAAAGCGAACCTCTAAGGGTATTGAACTGCGTGTTCATCCTACTCTTATACCTTCACGGCGATTGATTGCTAATGTAGAGGGTGTGATGAATGCCATCGTAGTGAAAGGCGATGCGGTCGGACATACTCTATATTATGGCGCTGGAGCCGGTGCGGAGCCCACTGCAAGTTCGGTAATTGCAGATCTAGTAGACGTAACTCGCATGCACACCGCCGACCCAAAACACCGGGTTCCTCACCTTGCTTTTCAGCCAGATCTGTTGTCGAATATACCAATTTTGCCGATGGAGGAGGTTGAAACATCCTATTATCTACGATTGCGGGCGATGGATAAAACAGGCGTTCTGGCAGATATCACCCGCATACTTGCTGAACTTAATATTTCTATAGGCGCTATGGTGCAGAAGGAACCTAACGAGGGTGAAGATAAGGTTGATATCATTATGCTCACCCATCTTACGGTAGAGAGGAATATTAACTATGCTATCACCAAGATAGAAAAACTTCCGGCTGTTATGGGTAACGTGACCCGTATTCGCTTAGAAGAATTAAACAGTAATCATCCAATAAAGAATAATTAAGGCATATCAGATGTAAGGAAATATGGTTGATTTGATAACATAATACTTTTACCCGATTGTTAACCAGACTATTTTCTTTCTTGTTTTCATTTTAGGTGTTTAATTTTCTCTGCGGTAAAAAATGCGTTATATATCTACTCGTGGCGACATGCCGCCAAAAGCATTTTCTGAAGTTCTTCTGAATGGTTTAGCTTCTGATGGCGGGCTTGCAATGCCTGAAATGTATCCGAAAATAAGTCCTGCTGAATTAGAGGCATGGCGTGGTCTTAATTATTCTGATCTTGCATTTGAAATTCTTTCCAATTTTGCTGATGATATCCCCGCAGCTGATTTACGCGGCATAATTGAGCATACATATACGCATGAAGTGTTTCGAAGCGAGGAGATTGCCCCACTAAAGACTTTAGAGCCGGGACTTCACATTCTTGGTTTGTCAAATGGGCCGACACTAGCCTTCAAGGACATTGCTATGCAATTGCTCGGCAATTTGTTTGAGTGTGTCCTGGAAAAAAACGGAGTAGAGCTAAATATTTTAGGCGCAACCTCTGGCGATACTGGTTCCAGTGCGGAATATGCTATGCGTGGTAAGCGTAGGATTCGTGTATTTATGCTTTCACCACAGGGAAAAATGACTGACTTCCAGACTGCACAAATGTTTTCTTTACAGGATCTGAACATTTTTAATATTGCCATTCGTGGTGTATTTGATGATTGCCAGGACATAGTTAAAACTGTTAGTAATGATTCCCAATTTAAGCAAAAATACCATATTGGGACAGTTAATTCGATTAACTGGGCACGCATTGCGGCGCAGATTGTTTATTATTTCAAGAGCTATTTTGATGCTACCCATTCAAATAACGAGCAGGTATCGTTTTCTGTACCTTCGGGTAACTTCGGCAATATTTGCGCTGGTCATGTGGCGTTTATGATGGGTCTACCAATCAGAAGACTGATACTTGCGACCAATGAAAATGATGTGCTGAATGAATTTTTCTTAACTGGATGTTATCGTCCTCGCACTGCCGCGGAGATACTACACACTAGCAGTCCTTCTATGGATATTTCTAAACCATCTAATTTTGAGCGTTTTGTTTTTGATTTAACTGGGAGGGATGCTGCCAAGGTTAGAAAGTTGTGGCAAGAAGTAGATAACGGAAGAGCTTTTGATATTTCCGGTACGCCATTGTGGGAGAAGATAAGAAGATCACACATTACATCAGGAACGAGTAACCATGAGGCACGAATGACCACGATACGTAAAATTTATGAGAAGTATGGTGTACTAGTCGATACGCATACTGCAGATGGTTTGAAAGTGGGAATAGAATATCGAGAGAAAGACATTCCTCTGATTTGTCTGGAGACTGCATTACCAGCAAAATTTTCTGAGAGTATCGTCGAGGCTATTGGGTCCAAGCCGGATCGACCGACTGGTTACGAAAATCTAGAAAATTTGCCACAAAGATACGTTGTAATGAATGCCGATGCTGATGCAATTAAAACTTTTATTGCTGAACACGTTTAGGAGCCTATTTTTACTGGTGATTAATACAAAGATATGGGGTGATACGTGGTGCGTGTGAAATCTCTATTGCTTGAAAGGCCTTAGTTATCCATCCACAGATTAGACTGTTGCTGCATGACGTTGTTGAGGTTGTGTTCACGCGCATACGTTTTACGTAGCCAACTTGCTCCGTTTCCTGAAGCTAGTATTTCACGGATACATTCCATTGCTTCTTCTGCCTGTAACTCTTTGGTGTGATCAGCAATGCGTGCCAACATATTTGTAATGTCTTCGTGTAAACTACGATGCTCATATGTACGTGGGTTAATGAAAACTCCTTCAAGTCCAAAACGGCAAGCTTGGAATCGATTAAAAGTATAAACCAGATAATCGTCTTCTTTAGGGTCGGTTGGTTGTTCCGCCATGATATAACTTGACATTGTTTGAATGTAGCAGGCTATAGCAGCGGCAATTTCAATTGTGAGGGGGGTATCGCATACCCTAATCTCGATAGTTCCCAATTCCGGTTGAGGACGGATATCCCAATAAAAATCTTTCATTGAATTGACTACACCAGTAGAGGTCATCTTGTCAAAGAACTGCTCAAAATCTTCCCAATTTAATACGAATGGAGCACGCCCACTCATTGGGAAAGTAAAAACTGAATGAAGACGTGTCGAGGAAAACCCCGTATCATGTCCTTGTACGAACGGAGATGTTGCAGAGAGAGCTATAAAATGTGGTATGTAATGTGATAGCTTGTGCATCAAATAGAGTGCTTCATCTGGTCCTGAACAGCCGATGTGCACATGCTGGCCAAATACAGTAAATTGTTTTGCCAGATAGCCATATAGTTCAGATAGGTAATTAAAGCGGGGCGCATCATAAATTTTTTGCTCACTCCAATGCTGGAATGGATGGGTGCCACCACCAGCTATCGCTAGATTAAGAAAGTGGCCTGCATTAGTCACGGTATTGCGCAGACTTTTTAATTCATCAACCAGCGCGCTATATTCATACTGCACTGACGTGTTGATCTCGATCATGCTGCGGGTTATTTCAGGTTTTACTTCACCAGGATAATTATATTTGGCAATTTGGCGAAGAATATCAGGAGCAGAAGAGACCAAATTATAATCATTACAGCTGAGTAACTGCAATTCAAGTTCTACTCCGATACTTAAAGAACGTGATGGAGCAAAAGGTATCAGACTCATGCTGTTTTCTCAGGAGTTTCTTTGGCCCACTGTAGCCCTACTTGCACTAAAATGGGTCCCGTAAGTTCTAGTATTACGATACAACTCATTAGTACTAGTCCCAATCCTGCTCCAAATGCTGGAAAAGCAATCCCAGTATCCAATGTTAACAGTAGTGCAACGCTGGACATGGGCATGAGAGCAATTCCTAATGCCATTGCCTGTCGAAGACCGATTCCGCTATAGTTTGCAAGTGCGAGTACTGGTAATAGCTTTGCTATTGCACGGATAGTGATGAGCAGAAGGACTAACAATATATTCTCATGTAGTCCACTAAGGTCTGCAGCTAATCCATTGGCAGTAAACATTAATACAACTAGGATACCCCCAGCAGAACCAAAGTGCGCTGGAAAAGTTCGAGGGTGCTGTCGACGATATCGCGTAATCAAGCCGGCTGCTAGCAACACAAGTATCGGGCTAAGCTTGAGCGTTGAAGCTACGATTGTTGCAATTGTGATCAGGCCAAAAAGAATGAATGAAAAAGTTTCCTCATGTCGACCTAGATGGCGGTGGATTCGTTCGAAGGCGACGCCGAATAGCCAGCCTAACAGAGTCGATCCAACAATTAGATAGAGTGGCCGCAGCACAGCATGGATGAAGCTGGTGCCGGATTCGCCATGCATGAAAGCAACAGCCAGTTTGTGACAAATCACTGCATAAATGCAATTAAGTGCAGCCATTAGCAATAATCGCTCTGTAACTTGCCCTTGTGCACGCGATTCAGCTACAGTACGAACCATAATGGCAGGCGAAGTGGTAATTGCGATCGCAGCTACAACTGCGGCGGTGGAACCTGCCACATCAAACCACATAAGTAATCCAAATAAGGCTGCGAAAGTTGCACCAGCTTCCAGTAGGCTCGTATAGGCGATCCATGGATTAGCCTTAAGCCAGCGTAGATTTACTTTACATCCTAATTCAAACAAAAGGATACCAAGGGCGAGCTCAACCACTAATCGCCATTCCACTGCGGGCAATTCCGGAATCATTCCCAGTCCAGCGGGGCCTAGTAGCAGGCCAGTGCAGAAATAGCCAACAATACGCGGCAATTTTAGATAGCGCACTAATGCCTCGCCTAACAATACAGCGATTACCAGAGTAAGCGCAAACCAGAGAGTCGGGCTGAACGAGAGTGGCCACAGCGGAATGTAAGTAGGCCAGGTCATTCAAGATCGCAGGCAGGCAACAAAGCTGAAGCTGTTTTATCAGGCACAATTTTTATTCTAAGATGCATCTAACCTCCTTTTACAATAAATGAAAAAATGTGTCTGGATATTTAGGTATGTAATTTTGTAAAGGATACAGAATTCTTTTTTTACTTATGCATGGAAGGAAGTTTCAATTATATGGAGAAAAAAAATTCATCGATAAGTCTATAGCCTTTATATCCTTGGTGATACTGCCGATGGAGATTCGATCTACGCCAGTTTCCGCTA
>SMXG01000002.1 GCA_004356775.1 Betaproteobacteria bacterium
CTGCTTACGCTCTACCTCCTGCTTCTATTTCGTTGTATAGGCTTTCTAGTTTCTCAACTTTGCGTCCATGTAAAATCACCGTGACATCATGGGAAACATAGCCAGAGCTGCTATTCGGCCAATACCCTGTCCCACAATGGTAACAAAAATCACGCGAGATCTTTAAGCTAGTCTTTAGTATAGCTAGTAGTTTTATATCGCTCATAAGCACACAGGTCTGCCCAGAAAATAAAATGCTAGAGCACATTCAAACAACGAAAAAACGGCTTAGACAGCTCTACTTTCTGTAAACTATCCATATTTTACGACCTTGTACATGGCGACACAGTAGAACTGAAAAATTGTGGATTCACCCCCTGATCCATGTCTTCCATCCTATCCACAGTTTGCGTATCGGGGTAAGGCTTACACGCTGCCGCAAAACTTGACAGCCATCATCCTTGATTTCTTCTAGCAGGGCCCGATAAATCGCCGCCATAATAAGACCTGGGCGCTGGTTTTTTCGGTCTTCCGTAGGGAGTGCCGCAAATGCTTGGACATAATAGGTTTCTGCCCGTTCAATCTGAAATTCCATCAGTTTCTTAAAGTTGTCAGATTCGCGTGAATGTAGTATGTCTTCTGTAGATACGCCAAAACGAGCAAGCTCGTCCTGTGGTAGGTATATGCGGTCACGACGAGCATCCTCACCCACGTCGCGTATGATATTAGTAAGCTGAAAGGCTAGCCCCAGATTATGGGCATATTCCAGTGTCTTAGGATCATGATACCCAAATATCTTGGCGGACAATTGCCCCACCACGCCGGCTACATAATGACAATATAGTTTTAGAGTGCTGAAATCAGCATAATGATTGTAATCCAAATCCATTTCCATACCGTCTATGATTTGGTTTAACTGACCAGCAGGGAGATTGATCGTCTTAACCACGGTAACCAGCGCTTTTGCCACTGGATGACTCGGCTCATTCCCATGCTCCGCACTAAACACAGAAGCGATTTCCTGCCGCCACCACGCAAGTTTCATACGTGCCACTGACGCTTCAGCACACTCATCTACTACATCATCCACCTCGCGGCAGAAAGCGTAAAGCGCAGTAATGGCACGACGTTTCTCTGGCGGCAAATAGAGAAAGCTGTAATAAAAACTAGAGCCACTTTGAACGGCCTTCTCTTGACAGTATTGGTCCGGTGTCATAGTAAATTTCTTTTAAAGAAGCCTCTGTCCATGGACGAGTGGTAGTTTGTAAATTAGTGGCCTACTATGCTAAAAGATAGGCAAACAAAAACATCTCCCTCCAATCTGTTATACGCAGCCTCAGATTGAAATATAGTTGGTATCTTCATGCTGGATTCAGTATGCGCAAGCCGCAGAGATAATCAACTGGTACAAGTTAAACTAACATACCTCAATAAATTGTGAAGCCTCATATTGTTACTGATAAAATAAATTGCAATTCATTTTCCTTTATATCAAGCAGATTCACTAAGTACATAATGCGTAATTTACAGGAATTTATAGATGATGTGTGTTTGAAACAACAAACTCTATTTAGTCTGGTTTAGTTTGTCCACTACAATAAAAAACCCCACCGAGGTGGGGTTTTTTATTGTAGTGGAGAGAAAACTGATACGGAGTTCCTACATATCCATACCACCCATGCCACCCATACCACCCATACCACCACCACCCATACCACCCCCCATACCACCACCTGCTCCAGACTCTTCTTTCGCCTGTTCTGCCACCATGACATCAGTGGTAAGTATTAAGCCCGCTATCGAAGCAGCATTTTGCAAAGCATAGCGAGTAACTTTTGTCGGATCCAGTACGCCCATCTCTACCATATCGCCATATTGGTTTGTGGCAGCGTTGTAACCCATGTTACCCTTGCCTTCTAATACTTTATTGATTACTACAGAAGGTTCAACGCCACAGTTTTGAACGATCTGGCGTAGCGGTTCTTCCAAAGCTCTTACAACGATCTTGATACCTGCATCTTGATCATGGTTGTCGCCCTTAACCTTAGCCACCTGGGCACAGGCTCGCAACAGAGCAACACCACCACCAGGAAGAATACCTTCTTCAACAGCCGCACGCGTTGCATGCAACGCATCTTCAACACGAGCTTTCTTCTCTTTCATCTCTATCTCGGTAGCAGCACCAACTTTAACCAATGCCACGCCACCAGCCAGCTTTGCTACTCGCTCTTGTAGTTTTTCCTTGTCGTAGTCACTGGTAGCTTCCTCAACCTGGGCTCGAATTTGTTTGACTCGTCCTTCGATACTCTTGGTATCACCAGCACCATCAATAATGATAGTTGCTTCCTTGCCGATTTCTACACGCTTAGCTTGGCCCAAATCTTTCAATGTGGCCTTCTCCAGGGACAAACCCACTTCCTCGGCGATTACGGTACCACCAGTAAGATACGCAATGTCTTCAAGCATAGCTTTACGACGGTCACCGAAGCCCGGTGCTTTCACAGCACAAGTTTTCAGAATTCCACGAATGTTGTTTACTACCATAGTTGCGAGCGCCTCACCATCTACATCTTCAGAAATGATCAGCAAAGGTTTGCTAGCTTTGGCTACTTGTTCAAGTAGCGGTAACAAATCACGAATATTGGAAATTTTCTTGTCGTATAATAAAATATAAGGGTTTTCAAGTAGCGCAATTTGTTTGTCCGTATTATTGATAAAATAAGGAGAAAGGTAGCCGCGGTCAAACTGCATACCCTCGACCACATCAAGTTCATTTTGCAAACCCTGCCCGTCTTCAACGGTAATCACACCTTCCTTGCCAACTTTTTCCATCGCGTCAGCGATGATTTTTCCGATTTCTGGATCTGAATTTGCAGAAATGCTACCTACTTGTGCAATTTCCTTGCTCGTGGTACAGGGTCTGGAAATCCTCTTGAGTTCTGCAACCGTTTGGATTACGGCTTTATCAATACCGCGCTTCAGATCCATCGGGTTCATCCCGGCGGCTACATATTTCATACCTTCCCTAACGAAGGATTGCGCTAGTAAGGTAGCAGTGGTGGTGCCGTCTCCAGCTACATCGGAGGTCTTACTTGCTACCTCCTTCACCATTTGAGCACCCATGTTCTCAAATTTATCTTTCAATTCAATTTCTTTCGCTACAGAAACACCATCTTTTGTAATAGTGGGAGCTCCGTAGGAACGATCCAGTATTGCATTTCGACCTTTAGGCCCTAGAGTAAGCTTGACTGCATCGGCTAGAATGTTAACTCCAGCCACCATTTTGAGACGAGCTCCATCTCCAAATCTAACATCTTTTGCTACCATAATCTTTCTCCTAATTTACAGAAATGTTGTAAGTGTTTGTAGTTTAAGTAGATTAGACTAACCTTCAACCACACCCATGATGTCTTCTTCGCGCATCACCAGGATCTCTTCTCCCAGGACTTTCACAGATTGTCCAGAGTACTTCCCGAACAACACCTTGTCGCCAACTTTAACATCCAGCGCACGGACTTTTCCATCGTCGCCAATCTTGCCCTTGCCTACAGAGATAATTTCACCTTGGTCGGGCTTTTCTGCAGCGCTGTCAGGGATGAGAATACCGGATGCTGTCTTGCGTTCTTCCTCCAGCCGCTTGACAATAACGCGGTCATGCAAGGGACGAATTTTCATGCTTCTTTCTCCTATCTTATAATAAACACAATGAAATCAATGGTAAATACAATTATTTTGATTTAAATTTCTGCAATTTACCCTACAGAAAGTAAATTAGCACTCACTACTGTAGAGTGCTAATAATATGGGCTATTACCGGAAATTTCAAGTAGATGATTCATAAAAACTTACGAGAGCGCAGCCTTAAAGCTGTCTGGCACCCCTGTTCACAGATGAAACAACATGAAACACTGCCGCTTGTTCCTATCGCCCGAGGTGAAGGAGTATGGCTTCATGACTTTGACGGCAGGCGTTACCTCGACGCAATTAGTTCCTGGTGGGTCAACCTGTTCGGTCACGCTAATCCGCGAATTAATAATGCCATCCGCGATCAACTTGAAAAATTAGAACATGTAATGCTTGCAGGCTTTACGCACGAACCGGTTGTAAATCTATCGGAACGCTTGAACGAACTGGCACCAGGTAAGCTCGGCCATTGTTTTTATAGTAGCGATGGAGCATCAGCCATTGAAACCGCACTAAAGATGAGCTTTCATTATTGGTGTAATAACGATCAACCTGAAAAAAATAATTTTGTCAGCCTACAAAATAGCTATCACGGTGAAACCTTGGGCGCATTATCGGTCACCAATGTAGCATTATTCAAGGATATCTATGCGCCATTGTTGCGCCACAGCGCACAAGTCCCCACCCCAGATTGGCGCTATGCAGAAGAAGGAGAGTCACCTAGTAATTACGCGCTACGTGCTGTTGCCATATTGGAAAAATATCTAGCTGAAAACCATACAAAAATCGCGGCGTTGATTGTTGAACCGCTGGTGCAGGGTGCGGCAGGCATGGGAATGTATCACCCTGATTATCTTAAGCATGCTAGTAAGATTTGTAATGAATACCATGTACATTTGATCGCAGACGAAATCGCAGTAGGCTTTGGCAGAACGGGAACCATGTTTGCCTGTGAACAAGCCAATATTACGCCAGATTTCTTGTGCTTGGCGAAGGGCTTGAGCGGTGGATATCTGCCACTTTCTGTAGTACTGACCACCGATGCGATTTATCAAGTATTTTATCACGACGAAGCTACACGCGGTTTTTTGCATTCTCATACTCACGCTGGCAATGCGCTCGCTTGTCGAGCCGCACTTGCTACGTTAGATATTTTCGAACAAGACAAAATTATTGATGCTAACCGTACAAAAACAAACTACCTTAACGGCGCAGCACAATTGCTCGCGTCACATCCTAAAGTAAGAAACTTCCGTAATTGCGGCATGATCTGGGCATTTGAAGTAGAAACTGTCGATCCTGCTTTCTCTGGAAAATTTTTTCAGGCAGCGCTAAATCAAGAATTACTACTTCGCCCATTAGGAAATACTGTCTATTTCATGCCACCCTATATCATTAACAATCAGGAAATGGATTTTCTAGTGGCAGGAATTTTACAAGTGCTCGACTCATGCTAAAGATTTATACTTAAAATTATCGTCTCGTTGCAACTTACATCAGTTACATTCTGACCATGACTCCATTTAAGTTAGCTACTATCCTGTGTTTTATACATACTACAGTAGCGCTACCTGCATTTTCACAAAATTTCCCGGACCCAATCAGGCAAGCACTTAAACAATCTGGAATTCCCGAGTCCGCAACTAGTATTTACGTTCACGAAATCGGCGCAAGCCAGCCACTTATTGCCTTTAACTCTGATAAGCCAATGAATCCCGCCTCAGTGATGAAACTTGTCACTACCTTTGCGGGACTAGAGCTACTTGGTCCGGCCTATACCTGGAAAACTGAGTTGTACGCTAATGGTGTTTTGAAAGGCGACAAACTACAAGGCGATCTTGTGATCAAAGGTTACGGCGATCCCAGACTTAATCTGGAAAATTTCTGGCTGCTCATCCGTCGTCTACGCCAAACAGGATTACGAGAAATCACCGGAGACCTTCTCCTTGATAACAGTTATTTCGATGTGCCCATCAAAGACCCATCAGCTTTCGATAACAAGCCCTATCGCGTTTACAACACGGCCCCTGAAGCACTGTTAGTGAACTACCGGGCAATAGAACTGCGCCTGATCCCCCAGCCTAAAAGTAAAACTGTTCGCGTCATCACTAGCCCACTTCCGGAATTAATCGACCTTAGCAACAACCTTAAACTCACTATGGGTAAATGTAACGAATGGCGTAACACACTCGGTACCGATATTCGTGCTGATGCTAAAGGTAATCGTCGTGCATCTGTAACGCTCAACGGAAGCTATTCTGTCAACTGTGGTGAAAAAATTCTACTGCTCAGTCTACACAATAGCCTGACATATACTCTCGGCCTTTTCAGGCAGCTATGGAATGAACAGGGTGGTGTATTTAACGGTAAGGCACGCACCAGTACTGTACCGAATGTGAAACTACCGCTGGAGACCCACCAATCTCCTCCGCTTGCAGAGATCATTCGCGACATCAATAAATTTAGTAACAATATTGCGGCACGCCAACTGTACCTTGCACTGGGTGCAGCTACTGGCAATGTGCCCGCTACTCTCACTAAATCAAATGTTGCAATCAGACAATGGCTTACGTCCAAGAAACTTGATTTCCCTGAATTAATAATAGAAAACGGTTCGGGATTGTCGCGCAAAGGGCGTATTAGTGCACGCCACTTAGGCGAACTTTTGCTCACAGCGTTCCAAAGTTCTGTGATGCCAGAATTCGTATCATCCCTTCCAATTCTGGCGGTAGATGGCACCATGGAAAAGTGGCTTAATGGAACTACTGTCACCGGCCGAGCCCATATTAAAACCGGGTTGCTGGACGAAGTGAAAACAATGGCGGGTTACATGCTCGACAAATTAGGAAGACGCGTGGTCGTAGTGTTTTTTGTGAATCACTCCAAATCTGGAAGTGCTCGGCCCGTAATGAGTATGCTGCTGCAATGGGTCTACGAAAAACCATGATAAAACCACGAACGATACTGCTAAACTTACTCTACCTTGCTGTCCAGCCCACTCTCTGCTATTTCCGCCGCTCTTAGCAGTGCCTTAGCCTTATTTTGGGTCTCAATCCATTCGCTTTGCGGTACGGAATCAGCGACGATGCCCGCGCCCGCTTGCACGTAGAGCTTACCATCTTTAATGATACCGGTACGAATAGCAATAGCCAGATCCATGTCACCATTAAATCCCAAATAGCCAACCGCACCAGCGTAGATGCCGCGCTTGGAGACTTCCAATTCATCAATAATTTCCATAGCTCTCACTTTTGGTGCGCCACTCACAGTGCCCGCTGGAAAAGTGGCGCGCAATACGTCGATCGCTTTCAGGCCAGGTTTGAGTTTTCCGTCCACATTGGAAACAATGTGCATAACGTGGGAGTAATTTTCAATTTGCATGTTCTCGGTGACCTTGACCGAACCAATCTGCACAACACGCCCGACATCATTGCGCCCTAAATCCACCAACATAAGGTGTTCTGCACGCTCTTTCGGGTCAGCCAATAAATCGGCAGCCAATGCTGCGTCTTCTTGCGTTGTTTTTCCACGTACCCTAGTACCTGCGATGGGACGCACTGTCACAGTATCACCTTCCAGACGTACCAGAATTTCAGGCGAAGCACCGACTACGTGAAAATCGTCAAAGTGGTAATAAAACATATACGGAGAAGGATTGAGATTACGTAGCGCGCGATACAATGCCAGCGGCGGCGCACTAAAAAACTTGCTGGTACGCTGCGATAGCACTACTTGCATAATATCTCCGTCAAAAATATAGCGCTTGGCACGTTCCACCATCCGGATGAAATCTGACTTACTGAATTCAGAAACGGCTTTTCCTGGTTTAACTGGTGTTTCATTCGGAATTTCTACCGGCTTACGCAAGTTTGCAAGCAATTCTTTCAAACGTTTTTTTGCGTTCATATACGCGTCCGTTGTGTTCGGATCAGTATAAATGATGAAGTAGAGTTTTCCGGAAAGATTATCCACCACCACTAGTTCTTCAGATAACAACAATAGTATGTCAGGCACATTGAGCGTATCTGGACTGGCATGGCTAGCAAGCTTGCGCTCGATATACCGCACCGAGTCGTAAGCGAAATAACCTACTAGCCCGCCGCAGAACCGCGGCAATCCAGGGTATGAAGCGGCCCTAAAACGTAAAAGATATGATTGAATGAAAGCTAGAGGGTCCTCCACTTCGATTTTCTCAGACTCCGTGCCATTAATGATGTTAACGCAGTTGCCACGTACTTCAATGCGGGTCGTAGCAGGTAACCCAATGAAGGAATAACGCCCAAAACGCTCGCCACCCTGTACCGATTCCAGCAGATACGAATAAGGTTGATTGGCTAACTTGAGATAAACAGACAGGGGCGTATCAAGATCAGCGAAAGTTTCCAGCACCACTGGAATTCGGTTGTAGCCTTGCGTCGCAAGGTTGATAAATTCAGTTTCAATCATGATAAAACTTCAAAAAACGAAAGGAAGAGAATACGACTATATAAGTTCTAGGCGCGCCAACTAAGACAAGAAACAAGGCTCGGAAAGCACTGTGCATTGATGTTGCATTCTTTAGTTTCAGTGTTCTCGCAGGTCATGACGATCTCTTGATTAGTTTCACTGCATCGTAAATGGACGGGATAATGGCATCACAATCGAGTTCGAGAACATCCCGTCCTTCATTGTAGCCATAGGGTACGCAAAAAATATGGCAACCTGCTGCACGTGCCGCGACAGCATCGTTGAGCGAATCACCGATCAGCAACATTTCATGGGGCAGAATCCCAAAATGCTTACAAGCATGCCGCAAAGGCATTGGATCTGGTTTCTTTTTCGGCAGACTATCGCCAGAGAGGACAACATCGAAATAATCTAGCAGGGTGGTGGCACGCAACAGAGGCAAAGTAAAGACTTCGGGCTTGTTAGTGATGCAGGCTAATTGGAAGCTCGCTTCCTTCATAGTAGTTAGCCCGTCTACTACCCCTGGGTAGGGGTGTGTTTTGATACACAGGTTTTTCGCGTATTCGTGCTCGTAAATCGTCATCGCTCGAGAAAATAGCTCGGCGTCTGGCTCACCGTCATGACTGTTAGCAAGTGAACTTTTCACCAGTTTCTGTATACCTTTGCCAATGTAAGACTGAATAGTCGCAAGCGGCAGTTCTGCTCTACCCAATTCTCGTAACATCATGTTAGCAGCGGTAGCAAGATCGCCTGCCGTGTCGAGTAGCGTACCGTCCAAATCAATCGTCACGGCCTTGACTACCAAGGGGAACTCCATTTGAGCCGGGAGGTTAGAACTAGGAGAAACATATTTATTCATACTACGTTATTCCAAATCAAACATGAATCGTTATTCTCTCTCCCCCAGATCTGAAAGAAGAATAGTTCTGGGCTCTTTCACTAAACAACTACGGCTAAACCTTAGCCAGCTCTGCTCTTAATGCGGCCACTACCGTATCATAGCGGTGCAGGTCATTGTCTCTACCCGCACTAAAAATAGCGGAACCAGCAACAAAGGTGTCAGCCCCAGAGCGGGCAATCTCGGCAATATTATCCACCTTCACCCCACCGTCAATTTCCAGTAAAATCTTCTTGCTACCAGCATCAATACGCTTGCGCACCGTTTTTAACTTGTTCAGTGCTTCAAGAATAAATTTCTGTCCACCAAAACCAGGATTTACTGACATAATCAGGACAAGGTCAAGCTTGTCCAGAACATGGTCGAGATAATGTAAAGGTGTTGCGGGATTAAATACAAGACCTGCCTTGCAACCCTGTTCTTTTATGAGCCCGATGGTGCGGTCGATATGCCTGGATGCTTCTGGATGAAAGGAAATAATGTTAGCTCCTGCCTTTGCAAAATCGGGAACGATACGATCTACCGGTTCCACCATTAAGTGTACGTCGATAATTGCATTGGTGAGCGGACGAATGGCCTCGCACACCAGAGGACCGATCGTCAGATTAGGAACGTAGTGATTATCCATTACGTCGAAATGGATGATATCTGCACCTGAATCGATTACGTTGGAGATTTCCTCACCTAGTTTGGCAAAGTTTGCAGAAAGAATGCTAGAAGCAATATGGTAGTTGGCCATGAATAAATTCCTCAAAATCAGGAACGCCATTTTAACCGTAAAAGGTTCTCTAGCGCCATTAACTTTATATTATATGTTAACATTCATCTCGCTTTTCTCATGCAGAGGCAAGTTATGCAAACTTTATCCTTACTGTAACCAAAAAATAGTGTGAAATGCAAATATGGCTAAAAATAAAAAATATGAGATGAATGTGATGGTTCGCACTACCTATCTTCCGGAACAGTCGGACGAATCCATAGATCGCTATGTATTTGCTTACACCGTCACCATCGCTAACACTGGCATGGTCGCTGCTCAGCTCATCAGTCGCCACTGGATTATTGCGGATGGAGAAAACGATATTCAGGAGGTACGAGGATTGGGAGTAGTAGGTGAACAACCACTACTAAAGCCTGGTGACACTTTCGAATACACTAGCGGCACTACCATCTCCTCCCCTGTTGGATCAATGAAGGGCAGTTACCAAATGATAGCTGAAGATGGCCTCCGTTTCGATGCGTCCATTCCCGAATTCACTCTGAGTGTACCAAGAGTACTGCATTAAAAAATCATCCTGCCCGTCCAGTCAGGAAAAAAATGTTGACTACAGCCAACCATGTGGAACAACGTATAGAAATGAATCTAAAGAGGCTTCTAATTTCCGGTCAATCTGCTATTAACCGTATTTCTTTCGGCCATACAGACGGCGTCGGTGAAGGCGTTTTTCTTCAGCTTCGCTGAGAGGCGTAGGTTTCTTGTCAGCATAGGGGTTGCGACTCATTTTGAACTCAACCCGCAACGGCGTACCATCGAGTTGGAATGTTTTACGAAAAGTGCTCTCTAGGTAGCGCTGATATGTTTTCGGCACATGATTAAGAGCGCTGCCATGGATCACTATCAATGGTGGGTTGGAGCCACCTTGATGAGCGTATCGTAACTTGGGACGGAACATGCCAGCACGCGGTGGCGGCTGTTTTTGTACCGCTGTTAAAAGTGTGCGTGTAAGTTTTGGGGTTGATAGTTTCGCCATCGCGGCAGCATACGCAGCATCAATTGACGGAAATAACCCCGTCATACCACTACCTCGCAGTGCCGAGATATAGTGCAGTCTGGCGAAACTCAGGAGAAATGTAAGCTTCCTGGAAATCTCGCGCTTGATAGTTTCACGCTGATAGCTATCCAATCCATCCCACTTATTCACAACTAATACCAACGCACGCCCCGTCTCCAGTATAAATCCAGCTATATGTGCGTCCTGTTCAGAAATTTCTTTTCTCCCATCTAGGACAAGCACCGCTACATTGGCACCTTCCACGGCTTGCAAGGTTTTGACTACTGAGAACTTCTCAATAGTCCCCAGTACCTTGCCACGACGACGCAAGCCAGCAGTATCGATCAAGGTGTAGTGACGATTGTTACGTTCAAAATCAATATTGATACTATCGCGAGTAGTTCCAGGTTGATCAAACGTAATCACACGCTCCTCCCCCAGCAATGTATTCACCAATGTAGATTTTCCGACGTTGGGTCGCCCCACGATGGCAATCTTCGGGTGCTTGTCTTTTTCTCCATCTGCTTGTTGTTCGGAAAAATCTACCAGCGCCAAATCTACTAACTCACTTACATTATCCCCATGAGCGGCAGAAATGGCACAGGGTCCACCCAGTCCCAGTTCGTGAAATTCAGCGGTAATGACAGATATCGCCATTCCTTCAGTCTTATTTACTACCAGAATAATTTTTCGTCCAGTTTTTCGGAGTTGTTCAGAGATTATTTTGTCTTGTGATGCTAGTCCCTGTCTTGCATCGACGATGAACAACACCACATCAGCTTCATCCACCGCTTGCATTGTCTGCATCGCCATTTCATGAAGAATACCTTCCTTCACCACAGGCTCGAAACCACCGGTATCCACGACCAAATATGATTTGTTGCCCAGTTTGCCGTGACCGTAATGACGATCACGCGTTAACCCTGGGATCTTTGCAACGATCGCATCACGGCTACAGGTTAACCGATTAAAAAGAGTTGACTTACCAACATTGGGTCGTCCAAGTAGTACGAGAATGGGTTTCATGGTTTCAATTTATTGCCACAAAGAATACCAACCTCTCTTCTCCTACTAGAAGAAAAAATATTGTTTTCTGTAATGAATGAGTTTTTCCGAATTGTGTCTACTGCATACTGAACGCGTAAAGTCCACCATTAATAGTTTGTACCACCAAACCATTGGGCACACGTTCAGGACGAGTAAGGATGGCACCTCCATCAGTCTCAGATTGAGAAACGATTGCACCATCATTATTTTTAAGGACCGTTACATAGCCCTGAGAATCTCCTACCACTACTTGGGAACCATAAACAAAAGGCGCAGACAATTTATTGCTAATGACTCCCTCACTGCCACTACCAGCACTAACCATGTAATCTCCAAACCAACCACCGTCTTCCATGCGTATGTCGGGCCTATCACTCTTTTCCCAATCGTCTTCCTTATTATCGCCGGACGTCCAATCGCTTCCTTTCAAGAAATCCCAGAAATTAGAATCCTTTTCGGAACCCTCAGTCTCTACTGTCCCACCACGATCACCACTTGGATCAACAAAAGTAAGATTAGCAAACATTTTAATTTCTTTTTTAGGTATATTTTTCTTCCATATGATGGTCCCATTATTTTTATCGTAAGCTACTACCGCGCCGTCATCTTCACTCACATAAATATTTTTATTATCCATGGCTAGGCCGGCGCTACTGGAAACTTCTCGCGTCCAAATCTGAGCTCCATTAGAAACTTGAAAGCAGGAAATACGCCCCCTATAGGCTACAGCACATATCTGTCGTTCATCTACCACCGGTAGACTGGTGATATCCGTGATACGCTCCAGTTCTGTCACACCACGTGGTTTCGATACGACAACTTCCCAGCCTACCTTGCCATTGGACAAATTTAACGCTACGAGCTTTCCACCAGCAAACCCGGCAAATACCGCTCCTCCCTTGACCAACACTCCAGCGAAACTTCGCACTGTCAGCGAGGGGGCAAAACCTTGATATACCCATTTGCGCTTGCCATTGGTTGCGTCCAAGCCAAAAATTCTTCCCTCTCCAGTGCGAACTACCACCACACCATTATCTATTTGTGGTGGACTTAGTACCTCGCTGGTTACCTGTGATTCCCACAGGAGGTTACCCTTTTTATCATATGCTAAAATTTTACCTTTGAAAGTTCCCACTAAAAGCATTTCCTCACTCACACCCACACCGCCAGACAGCCGATGCTGAGTATCAATGCCCCACACTACGTTGCCTGTAACGGGATCAAAACGTGTAAGCTCCCCACCCGCAGAAGCCGCATATATCGCATCATTATAAAATACGGGCGCCAGTGCCGTTGCCTCTGTACCCTTTCCCATTGGGTAAGAAAGTCTGATTAAATCATCAACTAAATCCTGTGCTGAAAATGCTTCATCTCTTGTATCGTCACCAACGTAGCTATCCCACAATGGGGACACACTAACAATTGTATTTGATTCTGACGCTTCATCCTTCTTGCTATCCATATCTTTGCTGCTGGATTGGGCATCTTGCTCCATGTCAGTCGTGAAGTTCATGCTGCTAGACTGGGCAACTGGCTTTGAGTCGACTTTAATATCGTTGTTAAACAAATCACTAACGCCCGCACATCCGACAGACATGAGCAACAAGGGTACCAAAAAAATGTGCCGCGGGATAAGACCTACAACATTGAATACATATTTGTTTATAAGCATCATTTCGTTTCTATCAAAGCATCAAGTTTCATTTGAACAATTTTATAGTGAGTACCTTTTCCCCCAATCTCGTTCATCGCCATTCTATAGGCAACGCGTGCTTCGGGAATACTTCCCTTAGCAACAAGTATGTCACCTTTTAGATCTCCATAGAGGCCAGCAAAAGATTCATTGTGTTTGCTCTCTAGTAACTTCATCGCTTCGTCGTATTTTTTCTCGTCCAGCAACAAGCCCACTAACCTCAGTCGTGCAAGATCCTTTAATTCATCTTCTTCACTATTGACCAGTAGCCACTGCAACTGGTTCCTGGCATTTGGTACATCATTCGCATCTACACTCGCCCGAGCAGAAATTAGCGCAGCACGAGATGCAAAGCCGCTACTGGGAAAGCTCTCCATTAGTAAATGAGCAGCATCTCCAATTTTCTTGGGGTCCATGCTTGCCTCAATTTCTTGCAAAGAAACAAATAACTCTGCTGCTCGATCAATCTGTTGTTTCTGGTAGTACTTCCATGTCTGAGTACCGAATATACCAGCGATGAAAGTCACCACAATTATGATTACCAGTGTGCCATAAACTTCCCACCAGGATTTCAGCCCATCTATTTTTTCCTGTTCTTCCAGATCATATGTTGCCATCTTGCTTCCTAATTAGATTAAAGGACCTTTCTGACTCAAATACCTTTAAGTAATCCCACTGCTTCTTCCAATCCCACTTTCACTTGTTTTTCCTTTTCACGCAAAGGCTTAACGCTTATTACTCCAGCTTGTGCCTCATCATCCCCAATAATGACAGCGAAACGTGCGCCGCTGGAATCGGCTTTCCTCATCTGCACCTTAAAACCGCCACCACCACAATGTAAGATGGCATTGATTCCCTGATCACGCAAGTGACCTACGGTTTTCCAGGTGAACCCGTCTGTAGCTTCACCTTGATGTATCACGTAGACATCCGGAACAGGGTTTGGTATTTCCTTACCGCATTCTACCATCAGTGCTAATAAACGTTCTACACCCATTGCAAAACCGCAGGCTGGTGTTGGCTTACCACCAATTTTCTCTACTAATCCATCATATCGACCACCAGCGCATACCGTGCCTTGCGCACCGAGCTTGTCGGTGACCCACTCAAAAACGGTGCGGTTATAGTAATCCAAACCCCTTACCAGCCGTGGATTAATTTCAAAACTAATTTCCTGATCAAGTAGCATATGCTGCAATTTCTCAAAATGTCTAAGTGAGCCCTCGTCCAAGTTTTCCAGCAATCCAGGCGCATCGCTAATAATTTTCTGCATTTCAGGATTTTTGCTGTCGAGTACCCGTAACGGGTTGCTGTAGAGTCGCCTGCGGGTATCTTTGTCGAGCTTACCCAAGTGTTTCTCTAGATATCCGATCAATCTAGACCTGTGTAAAGTACGCGATTCGACATTGCCAAGTGTACTAATTTCTAGGCGCAGATTAGAAATACCCAACTTTTTCCATAATCCTGCGCACATGATAATCAGCTCGACATCAATATCTGGCCCCGCATACCCTAACGCCTCAACACCCACCTGATGAAATTGGCGATATCGCCCCTTCTGTGGACGCTCATGTCGGAACATCGGACCCGAATAGTATAGTCTTTGCGGTCCTGTATACAGCAAGTTATGTTCTAGCACTGCACGCACACAGGAAGCGGTACCTTCAGGCCGTAGCGTTAAGCTATCTCCATTGAGGTGATCGAGAAAGGTATACATCTCTTTCTCAACGATATCAGTCACTGCACCGATGGAGCGAACGAACAAGTCGGTATGCTCGACAATCGGCATACGAATGTTTCGATAACCATAGGCTACCATCCACTCACGTATGGTCTGCTCAAAAAATTCCCAAATATGCTCCTGGTCGGGCAGGACATCGTTCATCCCACGAACAGCCTGAATAATTCTAGCCATTAGCTACTTTCTTTGGATACTTTTTCTGCACGTACTTATCAACAATCTCGCGGAACTCGCCAGCAATATTGTCGCCTTTTAGAGTGATAGACTTCTTACCATCCACATAAACTGGTGCCACCGGTCTCTCTCCTGAACCTGGCAAACTAATACCAATATTGGCGTGTTTGCTCTCACCAGGACCGTTAACTACACAACCCATCACTGCCAGCTTCATGTTCTCCACACCATCGTATTGCTCGCGCCACACTATCATCTGATTACGCACATAACTCTGAATATTCTCTGCAAGTTCTTGGAAATAGGTGCTAGTAGTTCGTCCACAACCAGGGCACGCTGCCACCAGCGGTGCAAATGCACGCAATCCCATGGTTTGCAGAATTTCCTGAGCTACCACTACTTCGCGGACGCGGTCACCACCTGGCTCTGGCGTAAGTGATATACGAATGGTGTCACCAATACCTTCCTGCAATAGCACGGACAACGCTGCGGTAGAAGCAACGATTCCCTTCGAACCCATACCTGCTTCAGTTAATCCCAAGTGCAACGCATAATTGCAACATGCCGCTAGGTCTCGATAAACCGCAATCAGATCCTGCACACCACTTACCTTACAAGATAAAATGATTCGGTCGCGACCCAATCCTATTTCTTCTGCCTTGGCAGCACTTTCTAGAGCCGAGGCGATCAAGGCCTCACGCATAACGTGCCCCGCATCTTTCGGATCTGAGGATTCTGCATTTTTATCCATTATGCGCGCCAGCAGCTCAGGATCCAGACTACCCCAGTTGACACCGATCCGCACTGACTTGTTGTACTTACAAGCCGTTTCAATCATGATAGCAAACTGTTGATCACGCTTCTTACCATGTCCTACATTTCCAGGATTGATACGGTATTTAGCCAACGCCTGTGCACAATCCGGATATTCAGTCAAAAGCTTATGACCATTAAAATGAAAATCACCTACCAACGGCACATGACAGTCCATGTTATCAAGTCGCGTGCGGATGGCCGATACGACTTTTGCTGCTGCGGCAGTATTGACCGTTATACGCACTAACTCTGAGCCTGCGCGCGCGAGCTGAGCCACTTGTAATACAGTTGCAGATTCGTTTTCCGTATCGGTGTTGGTCATGGATTGCACTACTACTGGCGCACCCCCACCGATACGGACTTGGCCGATCTGGACGCCAACACTATTACGCAGTTTCTTAATATTATTTTGTGAGGCAGTCATGATAAGTACGAAAATTTTATATGTGTGAAAATTCTATTTGAGTGATAAATGTGCCACTCCCCCATAACTAGTGTACGGCATCAAGTTCACCGGCTTATTATTGTAAACCAGCCTGACGTTAGCGGCGTTTCCGATCGTTAGAGAAAACGGTGGTTTGCCATATACCATTTTCTCCGTATTGCCGGGACTAGTCTGTGAAAAAATCCTCTTGCCTTCTGCATCTTTGACTTCAACCCACGACTTCTCAATAAATACAAAGCGGATAATACCCTCGCCATTTTTCACTGGCTCATAAGTAGCAGTTGTTTTGGTTGTTACTAGCTGTGCTAGAAGTAGGCTATCATTTTCCTGTTGGGCCATCCCTTCCTCTTCAACGAGCTGAACTGAATCGGGATCGTTAGATTTGATTACGAGTGGCAATTGAGGTTGGATCTTCCTTTCTGCCTGTTCAACTTCAGTTTCAGATTTGGTTGCCGTCTCAGCTATGGTTCTGATTTCAACATTCGCATCTGTCTGATAGCTCTCTCCTCCACCGCGATAAACTACATAAATCAACAGTAGCGACACCAAAACTGCCCCCCACATAATAATCCAGTTACTGCGTGGTTGTTTAGAACCAGATGGGTATGGGATTTCCTCTATCAGGTGCGAAGTTGATTGGGAAGAAACAGACGGAATAGATTGCTGCAACAATTGCAAAAATGCCACTGTATCCACCCGCACGAGTTTCGCATAATTTCGGATAAAACCGTACAAAAAAGTACGTTCTGGAAGTTTACTGTGATCATCCTTCTCAATTGCTGTGATCTGCCGCACTGATAACCGTAATTGTCGCGCTACATCCTCGATACTCATGTTTTTAACCAACCGTGCTGCTTGCAGTGTTTGGCCAACACTTTGCACTTTTTCAGCCTCTTCTGTTTCGGTCATGCCGTTATTGTTATTACTGGTAACGTCCATTACTAGAATTCGCCATTACGAAGAGCTATTGCCTCTTTAGAATTCGGGAAATGTTTGTTCAACCTTAAAGCATAACTGGCGGCAGCTTGGCGATTCCCAGTCTTGCGTTCAATCTTCATTCCCAGCCACAGACCCTCCGCCGTAGGTGTGGAAGTCCGCATATAGCGTGAGAGATTCAACTTGGCCGCTACCAGATTTCCGCTTATTAAATTTATCTTAGTCAATCCTATCAAAGCCGGTAAATATTCTCGTTTTAACGCTAGCGCTTTATGATAAAATTCCTCCGCGTTCTTATAATTACCACGGCTTAGTTCGCAAACCCCAGCATTCGCATAGCACATTTCTGGTGTTGAATAAAGAGGATCTTTGAGAGCTGCCATGAAATGCTTCATGGCCTGATCCATTTGTTCGGGCTTACGCTGACACAAGAACCAGCCAAAATTGTTATGGATTTCAGAATCGTTGGGCGCAATTTCCAGCGCACGCTCGAAATTTTGTTGAGCCAGCTTGTCTTCGTGCAAACTCATATAAATCAACCCAAGTACGTTATATGCAGGTGCATAATTGGAATTAGTACTTAAAGACTTATTCGCTTCTTCTATCGCCACTTTCAATTGACCGCGATGGTAGTACTCTGCAGCTAGCAGAGTATGAAGTCTGGTGCTTTCTTTTTTTGCACTTTCACTCAGCTCTTTACCAAGCCAAGCATGTTCCGACCCCCACTCTTGATACTCTTTTTGTGGAGGTGGAAACCAGGGTGAAAAAAATCTGGCACAACCGCCTATCAACATCAATAACACAATGAAGAAACCTGTCAGAATTTGTCTCAGTCTCATCTTACTGCCTCTATGAATACGTGACTTTTTCGCTGGGTCTTATTCAACACCCTTCCAGCAAGTTGACCGCAAGCAGCTGCAATGTCATCACCACGGGTCTTGCGTACTGTTGTCATCAAGCCAGCTTGCATCAATACATCGCGGAATCGATACGTCACCGCAGACGAAGAGCGTTCGTAACCGGAATTGGAAAACGAATTAAATGGAATCAGATTAAACTTGCAAGGAGTTTCCCGCACCAATTTTACCAACTCGCGCGCTTGAGCCACACTGTCATTGACCCCAGCTAGCATGATATATTCAAAAGTAATGAAATCTCTTGGTGCATTCTCAAGATAGCGCCGACAAGCTGCCAGTAACTGCTTGATTGGGTATTTCTTGTTAATTGGTACCAATTGGTCACGCAGCTCATCGTTGGGCGCGTGCAGCGATACCGCTAGCGACACGGGGCAACGCTCACGTAACCTGTCCATAGCTGGAACCAAGCCTGATGTGCTCACCGTTACACGCCGACGCGACAGCCCGTAGGCGTTATCATCCAACATCAGGTCAAGCGCTGTCGCCACATTCTCGAAATTGGCAAGTGGTTCGCCCATACCCATCATTACTACATTACTGACAGTCTGGCTTCTGCCCGAAGATTGAACTACTCTTGGCTCACCAACAAAATACTCCGGTTTCGATGCGATCTCATCATTGGTAACTTCCCCCAGTACTTTGTTCGCCCACCATAGCTGGCCGATGATCTCCGCTACCCTTAAGTTACGATTGAAACCCTGCCTACCGGTGGAGCAAAATGTGCATTCCAGCGCACACCCTACCTGACTGGAAATGCACAGCGTACCGCGATTAGGTTCAGGTATGAAAACTGTCTCGATTCCGTTACCAGCACCCACATCTAGTAACCACTTACGTGTTCCGTCGGCGGAAACATGCTCACTGATGACTTGAGGTGACTCAACCACTGCAGTGGCAGAGAGTTTTTCCCTCAACCCCTTCGCCAAATTACTCATGCTGGCAAAGTCCGTCTCACCAGACTGGTGTATCCAGCGCAGTAATTGTTTTGCACGAAACGGTTTCTCGCCAATCTTTACACAGAAGCTGGCAAGATTTTTCGCATCAAAATCAAGCAAATTAACAGTCATAGTGTTGAGCTAAAGTTCAGCCTCTATCAAGAACAAATATTCATTGTCGAAAAATAGTAGGCGATCTCAACTGCTGCAGTTTCAGGCGCATCGGAACCATGTACCACGTTAGCCTCTATGCTACCAGCGTAATCCGCACGAATGGTACCCTTTTCAGCCTTTTTCGGATCTGTCGCGCCCATCAGTTTTCGGTTCTTTTCTATCGCATCTTCGCCTTCTAGAACTTGTACCATCACCGCCCCGGAAATCATAAATTTAACTAGATCATTGAAAAACGGGAGACCGCGATGTATGACATAGAAACCTTCAGCATCAGCCTGAGAAAGATGCATCATGCGCGCTGCAATAATTTTTAACCCGTTGGACTCGAAACGGGAATAGATTTCTCCAATTATATTTTTTGCCACCGCATCAGGTTTGATGATTGACAAAGTTCTTTCGATAGCCATTAAATACTTAAATACTCGCTAAATTAAGAAATTAAAAGTTAATAGTATATGTTAACAAAAAAAACTCTGTCCCGAAGCCAGAAAAACAAAAAAACTCGGTGGTCAACCGTAGTTTGATTTTACAAATAGCATACGAATCAACTCCGCAACGAAAAAACCAGGGTCTCGTTTATAGATACTCATCACCCGATCATTGCGCCCTCGGTCCACATAATAATTGATCTACCCTTCTTTTGTATGGGTGAGCCCTATAAAATCAATGTCGAGATGTAGTCAGAATCTAAATAGACGGCACAAGAAAATAAGTATCCTAGATAATCAATAAGACGAGACACAGAGATGGTTCTACATTGCCCCTAAGATAGGGCTTGGGAATTGTGAGCACATCCCTAGCATAACAAGAGGCTTTTCCCATCGTTACTTAAGGGCGGCGGTATCCTGGATTAATTCAACTTCACCGCCTGTACACGTGGCGGCCATATACCACGCGCAATAACCCTCGAACCATCGAAGACAACATAACTCTGTCGCCCGTAGTGCGGCAACGGCCGCACCAAAGCTTCAAGTGCGACTGTGTCCTGCGCAGACACAATTGCGAGCGTCACACCATCCTTACGGCCCACCGTCCAAGCATATGCTGTACCATCGTGGCGCATGATAACGGGACGTGCGGGTAACTTGTGCAAATTAAGCCACATATCAACCTGCTCCTGCAGGCCAATTACTAATACTGGAGTCGCTGTAAGAGCATCTCTTGCTGAAACTATTTTTGGTGCACGGTTCTGAAGCTTTTTGGCAAGCTCCTCGGCGATGACACGTTCCTCACCCATCCCAGACAACAAAACAGTTACCGCCGTCTGGTCCACCATAACCTGGCGTAGAATCGGTGGTGCCTCTTCAGGTGTCAGCCGCCGGAACAACCGAAAATCAGGATCAAGAACTACTTCAAGAGGTTTGGTACGTACTTCAAATGAAAAAATCTGTCGGCCACGATCCAGATTAAACATTCGGATTTCCTTACCCTCCTTGGTATGCACAGTAATCGGCACGCGGAGGTTATATGAAGAAGCCACTTGCTCAAGTGTAATTGTCACCCGGTAACCAGAGTCTGATTGTGTGCGTATTGCTTTTGCAATACGCACAGTAGGCGCCCCTGTAGATGTGAGCCACTGCTTGAAAAAAGTTTGTAAATTCTGCCCTGACTCGGTCTCGAATGCGCGGCGCAGGTCTGACCACGAAGCGACACGAAAGCGCTGCTGGCGCCAGAATGCTTGGAGTGCACGATCAAAACTCTCATAACCAAGCAAATCACGTAGCATCAGAAACATCATCGCCGCCTTGTTGTAGCCAACAATCTGAGAAGCACCATGCGTCCGTGTGGTAAACGTATCAAGTGCCGTGTCCTGCCCAAGTGATAGGGCAGCAAAATCGCGTAGCCAGCTAAGCCGCATATCCCGCGCAGCTTCTGGGCCTATGCGCTCCTTGTACGCATAGTCCGCCATAAAAGTTGTCAACCCCTCAGTCCAATTACCATCCGGGTAATAGGGATAAACTCCATTTCCCCACCAGTTATGTAGTATTTCGTGTCCAAGTGATGTACTGCGTATAAATGGCAACCGCAATACGTCGATGCCAAGATAAGTAAGCGTCGGCATACCGAAACCTGTAGGTGTCGGGCTCGATATTACGCTAAACTCGGTAAATGGATATTCGCCTATCCACGATTCGTAGAAATTAATGTAACCCTTTACCGCATCGAGGTAGGCGCGTGCAAGTTCTTTGATTTGTGGATGGAAATAGGTTCGCAGCTGGATCCACTTGCCGCTCGTACCACGCATCATATCAGTCTCGACAGTGTAGGGACCGCCCATAAAATCAATTCCCTCAGCAGGAAAGGGAAATTCAAAACGTGCATGGTAGCCTTCATCCGACTCAGATTCTTCGATAAGCCTACCAGCAACAAGGCCACGTTGTCCGGGTGGCATTTCAAGGCTTACACAATAACTTGCAAGTTCTCCAGCAATACGTGGATACCAGCCACTCGAATCGGGAAGAAAAGTACCAAAGCTATCACTTACCGGTTCGACCCTTCCAAGTGTTTGCTGGTGATTAAGCAAAGTATTAAGCGATGAAAGTTTTCCATGCCAATGGACCTCAATGCGCCGTGGAACACTCTGGTTGCCTGAAATCTTCCAGGTTCGCATCATCCCGTGGCTTGTACTCGACGGTTTAAGAATCACTCCATCGACGAGTGCGCGTGTCACCTTAAAACGGCTACCTAACGCTAGAATTAATTCGTGTGGAGACGTTGTCGTAATCACACTATAGCCTTCAATACTTTGTGCAATAGGGTCAATGTGTACGACAATGTCGTATTCAACTGCTGAAGAGCCGCTTGCTAAGAAGGGTGCTGCGAAAACGATAGACACAGTAGATGCAACGGTTGCAACAAAGATCAAAAACAGAGAAAATGATATGCGCCAATTGAGACAAAGCCACACTAGCGACATACTAATTGTCATTACATCACCGCAGGAAATTTGGCGATAATCTCAATCGTCTCGCCACCACGCTTTACTCGAAGCGGTAACCAGGTACCGGGTGCCTGCCTCTGGACCGCTTCAACAACATCGTTGATTTGTTTAACCTCTAAACCTGCAATATCTGTGATGGTGTCCCCATTTTTGATGCCAGATGCTTCTGCTATGCTACCTTTCTCGATCTGTAAGACGAGAGCCCCATTCTGCACCATTTCAAATCGGATACCAAGTCGTTGACGGTGCGGCACGTGCGGAGCAATATATGATGCGACACCAAATACTGCATCTGCTATTCCAGGGACAAAATGTTCGCATGCTTTGCTACCGTCCCAAGGTAGAAACATGGCAACATCCTCAATACCTAGATCTTTCAATTGATGGGGCACCCCGTAGCCATACTTGATATGCCCTGCGCCCATGATTCCAACCACTAGCGGCCGCCCTGGTCGACTCAGCGCTGAATGTAGAGCTTGTGCCATCGATCGATCCCATAGTTGCTGGCCTCCAACAAAACGCTGAAAATCCAAATCGTCACGGCTGATCTCACCCTTATCCTTATTGTCACGATCATGCTTCTTGTAGATCGGCATCAAGTAATCGAGGTATGCAACACTGGGTACAGCAGGGCGTGTCACGCCCTTGAGTTTATCATCTGAAATACTATCAAAACCCTTTAAAGAAATTTCCTGTCTTAAATGCACATCGATGTTGAGCGCTACCATTGGTATACGATTCATCCGCGCAAAGTGAAAAAGTGGCAAATAAGCACTCGCATCAGTACTCCATACATGTTTCCAATCTACCGCAACAAGAAATTCCGCTACGGAAAACTCGCCAGCTACCCATTGGTCAAGTACATTCTGCACCCGACGTGGAAACATCTCAAAACCAATTACCATATCAGGATGTAGAGTATACAACGACACCAGCATTTGTAGCTGCCAACGATGGTGCTCCGGGTTAGCGTGTTCTTCTCCTAGTAACACTACTGATTGATTTACCGCACGAGAAATGACTTCGGTGTCAGATACCTTCTTACCTCCTGGGACCACCCAGCTCGCAACCGGTACGCACTCTGATTTCTCCTTATTGCCAGAGTTCCCTTCTGCATGCGCCACATTTAATTCAGTACCGAGTACCAGCAAAACAATACTAAGAATTCCAATATGCAGTACACATCTAGAAATTGTCATGCTACACATCTCCACATCATCATTTGTTTAATTCTTCTAGTCGATGCTACTAGCATATTTTCATCCCACCCATTTTCTCGCATTCTTGAAGATCCTCATCCATGGTGCATCTTCATGCCAGTCATTGGGATGCCACGAATGCTGAACGGCACGGAACACACGCTCTGGATGTGGCATAAGTACGCTGAAACGACCATCAGATGTCGTCATGCCAGCGATACCTTGGGGCGAACCATTGGGATTAAGTGGATAAACCTCGGTAGGCCTGCCCCGATTATTCACGAAGCGCAACGCCACAAGAGATGGGATAGCTGAAAGTTTTTTCTCACTGGCAAATTCTGCATAACCCTCACCATGCGAAACAACAATAGGCATGAGACTCCCCGCCATTCCATCGAAAAATAATGACGGACTTTTCTGAACTTCCACCATAACAAAACGTGCTTCAAATTGCTCTGACTTATTGCGAACAAAATGCGGCCAATGTTCAGCGCCGGGAATGATTTCATGCAGATTGCTCATCATTTGGCAACCGTTGCATACACCCAGTGCGAAGGTATCAGTACGCCTAAAGAAAGCTTCAAACTCATCATGGGCGTAATGATTGAATAAAATAGACTTGGCCCAACCCTCTCCTGCCCCCAGCACGTCTCCGTATGAAAATCCGCCACATGCTGCAAGACCCTTGTAATCCCTCAGCGAAACACGTCTCGCCATGATGTCGCTCATATGTACATCCGTTGCAGCGAATCCCGCTCGATCAAATGCGGCGGCCATTTCCACATGGCCATTCACGCCTTGCTCGCGCAGAATTGCAATTCTTGGCCTGACGCCACTCTGAATATAAGGTGCAGCAATATCGTTATCTATGTCAAAACTCAGTTGCGCATACAAACCAGGATCAGAGATATCGAGTTTGAGATCGTATTCCTGTTGTGCGCACGCTGGGTTGTCGCGCAACTTCTGCATCTCGTAAGATGTTTCTGACCAAGCACGATGTAAGTCCGTACGTTTCTCAGAAAACACTGGTTTGTTGTTACGCAAGAACTGAACTTCATCCTTGCTGTTCAGACTGCCGATTACAAAACATATGTCACGTAAACCAACTTCTGACGCGATTTTCATAAAATCGTGACGATGTTCAGTCTTTATCTGGATCACTGCCCCGAGTTCCTCATTAAACAAAACCGATATGATGTGTTCCAAAAATCTTCCACTTAGTGTTTCCTGCTTCAATTCGTACCCATCCACATCGTTAGCGAGCACATCGAAACACAGTTGATCAAGATTTACAGTTACGCCCACGTGTCCAGCGAAAGCCATTTCACACAGCGTCGTAAACAAACCACCGTCGGAACGATCATGATAAGCTAGTATTTTATTTTCTTGATTTAGGTGCTGTATAGCCGCGAATAACCCTTTAAGTTTCTTCACGCCGTCTGCGCCTACAACATCAGGCGCAGTATCGCCTACTTGCTTGTAAACCTGTGCCAGCGCTGAGCCACCAAGGCGATTCTTACCCACACCAAGATCGACCAAGATTAATTCCGTCTCGCCACAGTCAGTTCGCAACTGTGGCGTAAGTGTTTTACGAACGTCTGTTACTCTTGCAAAAGCGGAGATGATTAGAGATAACGGTGCAGTCACTTCTTTCTTAGTATCCCAATCACTATTATCAGAATCGGTTTCCCACGTAGTCTTCATCGACATAGAATCTTTGCCTACCGGAACACTGATCCCCAGCTGCGGACACAATTCCATGCCTACCGCGTGAACCGCGTCGAACAAACCTGCGTCCTCACCGGGATGTCCAGCTGCAACCATCCAGTTAGCAGAAAGTTTTATTTCTCCGATATGTTCAATCAAAGTGGCGGCTATATTAGTGATAGCCTCGCCTACCGCCATACGTGCGGAAGAGGCAGGTTCGAGTAGCGCCAGCGGCGCACGCTCACCCACAGCAAATGCCTCGCCTTGATACGTCTGATAGCCCATCAGTGTCACTGCTACATCCGCTACCGGCACTTGCCACGGCCCCACCATCTGATCACGCGCTGTCATCCCTCCAACGCTACGATCACCGATGCTTATAAGAAATGTTTTATCCGCCACCACAGGCAGACGCAACACCCTATAGGCAGACTCTTTTAAATTTAATTCTACCGTATTGAATGGTGCTGGTGATTTTTTAATGTGCGCAACTTCTCGCGTCATTTTCGGTAACTTCCCTAGTAATACCGAAATCTCCATATCAACCGGAAAATTATTGAAAGTTGAGTCAGTTACGACAAGTTGTTCTTGTTCCGTCGTTTTACCCACTACCGCAAATGGGCAGCACTCACGTGCGCAAATTGCCCTGAACAGCTCCAGAGATTCTGGTCTGATTGCAAGTACATAACGTTCCTGTGCTTCGTTGCTCCAGATTTGCATTGGCGACATGCCCAACTCTTCAGAAGGAATATCGCGGAGATTAATACATCCTCCACGTCGTGAACCATGTAACAGCTCTGGCAACGCATTGGACAAACCACCTGCACCGACATCGTGAATTGAAAGGATCGGGTTTGGGTCCCCCTTTCTTTCCATCTGCCAGCATCGGTCAATCACTTCCTGAGCACGCCGCCCCATCTCCGCGTTGCCACGCTGCACCGAGTTAAAATCAAGGCTTTCTTCATTTATCCCCGTGTCCATGCTGGAAGCCGCGCCACCGCCCAGTCCAATCAACATTCCTGGTCCGCCCAGTTGAATCAACAACGAACCTGATGGGAGCTCTTCCTTGAATGAATGAAGTTCAGAAATGTGACCTATGCCTCCCGCTAACATAATCGGCTTGTGATAACCGCGCATCTCGCCCGCAATCAGTTCTTCGAAAGTACGGAAGTACCCAGCTAGATTAGGACGACCAAATTCATTGTTATATGCCGCCCCACCAATTGGGCCTTCTAGCATGATTTGCAAGGCTGATGAGATGCGTAAAGGTTTGCCGTACGAATGATTTTCCCCAGATTCCTGGTGCACCTCCCAAGGCTGGACAAATCTAGGAATGTTTAAATTTGAAACTGAGAATCCTGTGAATCCTGCCCTTGGTTTGGCGCCACGACCTGTTGCTCCTTCGTCGCGAATTTCTCCTCCCACGCCAGTGGCAGAGCCAGGATAGGGAGATATTGCAGTGGGATGATTATGAGTCTCTACTTTCATCAGGATATGCGTATGCTCCTTGGCATAACTGTAAGCGTTATCCTTACCAGGATAGAAGCGATCGATTTTGGCTCCTTCGATGATGGAAGAATTATCCGTATAAGCCACCACAGTACCTTGCGGATGTAGTTGATGAGAATTACGTATCATTGAGAACAGCGACATTGTCTGAGGTTTACCATCTATCACCCAGTTTGCATTGAAGATCTTATGGCGACAATGTTCTGAATTAGCCTGGGCGAACATCATCAATTCCACATCGGTTGGATTGCGCCTAATGCGCGAAAAATAAGCTGCAAGATATTCAATTTCATCGAAGGATAACGCAAGGCCCATTTCGCTATTGACTCGTTGCAACATCTCTACCGCACCTACCTGCACATCAACAGTGTTGAGCTGAGCAGGCTCAAAATGCTGGAACAAACTTTCCGCATCATTAAACGAGCTGAACACTGCTTCAGTCATGCGGTCGTGGATCAATGGGAGTAATGGGTTTCTCTCTTCGGTTGAAAGCCCGTTTCTAGACTGTATATAAAACGCTATGCCACGTTCTAATCGCTCGATTGCATCTAATCCGCAGTGACGAGCGATGTCAGTAGCTTTAGATGACCAAGTAGAAATGGTTCCGGGACGTGGCAACACTAGCATCAATTCCCCCGAGGAAGCTTGAGTCTGCTGTGCCGCACCGTAAGTAAGCAATTTTTTAAGAATAGTAGTTTCATCTTGCCGTAAATCACGTGCTTCTGAGCAAAAATGCCAATATTCGGCGTAAATGTGGGAAACTTGTGGGGCAGATGTTTTGAGCGCGTCTATTAATTTTTCCAGACGGAAAGGAGAGAGGGCGCTACCGCCACGGAATCGAAGCATTAGGTGAAGTGTGGCATTGAATTAGAAAACATAATTTTACACGAGAAGGCATACTACCCACAGCCTAAAAAGTAGTTTCCTGGATAAATCACAATATGAATAGCGAGACTCCTATCTATCTCACCACTGAGATCCGCAAGATTGAGCAACTTGCCGCTGCTTTGCCCAATCATTCTGACTTGATGGAGAAAGCCGGATTGGCTGCAGCAAAAGTAGCACTGGATAAACTGCTAACCAACGGAAGAAACAAAGTGTTGGTGCTGGCTGGTCCCGGCAACAATGGCGGCGATGCCTTCATTGTTGCTCGTTATTTGCAGAAATGGTGGTTCAAAGTCACGCTGGTATTCACCGGAACACACGACAGATTATCTAGTGATGCAAGGAATTCTCTGGATGCCTGGATTGCTGTAGGAGGCAAGGTGCTTTCTAAAATCCCAGCTAAGAAAAATTGGAATGTGGTAATAGATGGGTTGTTCGGTATCGGTCTTGAACGAAACCTGGAGGGTAAATACTATGAGCTAGTTAAAGTGATCAATCGCATGAATCTGCCTGTGCTTGCGCTCGATATTCCCAGTGGCCTGGACAGTGACAAAGGCGATGTACGCGGTGCAGCAATTTACGCCGCTATGACAGTCACATTCATTGGCCTGAAACCCGGTCTCCTGACTCATTATGGCACTGAGTATTGTGGGAAAATTTTATTACGTAATCTTGATATCGATGCGCCTACCCTGATAAAACCCAACTCATGGATATTGGATCAGGCTTGCGCACAGAGATTGTTACCGCCGCCTCGTCCTGCTAACAACCACAAAGGTATGTTTGGCAGCGTGGGTATTATTGGTGGATCAGCAGGAATGGGAGGGGCTGCACTCCTTGCAGGAACAGCGGCTCTTAAATTAGGATCAGGACGTGTCTTTCTTGGCTTGATTGCTGACGACACACCTAGAGTTAACCCCGCGCAGCCCGAATTAATGCTACGCCCTGCTTACGAACTATTCAAGCTCGATCATCTAAATTGTCTGGTTATTGGCCCAGGGTTGGGGATGAGTGCTGACGCCCATTTCTGGCTTGACTGCGCGCTCAAATCTACACAATCCTTAGTGCTGGATGCCGACGCGTTGAATCTTATTGCAATCCATCCTAAGCTTGCTAATACACTTAGTATCCGCAAAGCGGATACTATACTCACACCCCATGCTGCAGAAGCAGCACGAATGCTAGGCACCGGTACTACAGCAATCCAGAATGACCGGATGGCCGCAGTAAAAAATCTGGTAGAGCGTTTCAACTGCTATGCAGTGCTGAAAGGGGCAGGTAGCATTTGTATGCTACTCAACGGAAAGCGTTACATAAACACTAGTGGTAATCCAGGTCTGAGTAGCGCCGGAACAGGTGATGTATTGTCCGGCATTATTGGTGCTTTGCTAGCGCAGGGATTGAGTGTGGAAAACGCACTGTTACTGGCAGTTCACTTGCACGGTGCTGCAGCAGATGAGTTGCTAGAAAAAATTGGCGGCCCATTGGGAATGACAGCATCAGAAATCACCAATACTGCACGTAGCCTATTAAATCAGTGGATTTATAGCCCTGAAATCTAGTGGCAACATAGAGCGATTATCGATATGCCACACATCAATAGTTTCGCGCCAATCGAGGATTCAACAGCAAGAGTCCTTATCCTCGGAAGCATACCAGGCAAGGAGTCCCTATTGGCTGGACAATACTATGCACATCGCCGCAACTCTTTCTGGCCGATTATGGGTGATCTGATAGACGCCACCCCAACTCTGCCTTATGCATCGAGAATCAAAACACTGAAATCCAATGGCATAGCTCTCTGGGATGTTCTTGCCTCGTGCACACGCGACAGCAGTCTCGATTCTGATATCGATGAAACCTCAGCCTCTCCGAATAATTTTGAGTTATTTCTTTCAACCCATCGAAATATTACAGATATTTTTTTCAACGGTGCGACGGCTGAAAAGTGTTTTTATAAGCTTGTGCTGCACATGCTCGAACCCCAATTACTACACTATAAGCGTCTGCCATCAACAAGTCCTGCAAACGCATCCTTGTCTTACGATCAAAAGTTAAATGCTTGGAAGACTATC